>NZ_JBFAJC010000008.1:0-288383 GCF_040655075.1 Actinoallomurus sp. NPDC050550
AGTCCTCGGCGGCTTGATCAACGAGTATAGACGCGCGGCGTAGACAGACAGAAAAGGCCAGGTCGCAACTGAAATCGAGTATCCGCACCCGACAGCCATCCAGCGGTGTCACGTAGGTCAGCTCGACCCGGTCACGGATCCCGCGCTGCCGGAAGTACCAATCGGCCAGGAAACAGAATTCCAGCGGCGCGACCGGGCATTTGATGGGCGTGTCGACGACGTTGACCGCGATCCGCCCACCGGTGAAGTCGTGCAACGCGTGCTGCAGCGCGGCCGCACCAGCCGGGGTGTAGAAGGTGAAGACCTTCTCGTTCCACCCGGGGCCGGTCAGCCCTTCGGTCTCCTCCGGCAGCAGCACCGACCCGGTCGCCACGACCAACACGTCGTAGTCCAGCAGAGTGCCGTCCTCGAGGCGCACCTGATCGGTATCGAGATCGACGCGGTCGATGCCGGCCTGGTGGAAGACGATCCCGTCGTGCAGTTGCCGGTGCCGGGGACGAATGAGTTCCTCCGGCTCGGCGAGCCCGAACGGGATGAACAGCAGACCCGGTTGGTAGACGTGGTCGTCGTCCTGATCGACCACGACGATCTCGGCTTCGCCGATGTCGTAGGCGCGCCGTAGCCGGTTCGCCGCCAGCGTCCCGCCGGTACCGGCCCCCAGAATCACTATCCTTCGCACACTTCAAAGATCGGCCACGCCACCCTCGTCACCCAGGGGCTTAGGTCCCACAGCAGCGGTGCCAACGGCCCAACGGCGGCCGGGGCACGGGAGATGGCGCCGGTGCTGATGGCGGTGAGGTCTGCCGCGGTGAAGAGGCGCTTGCGGGCGGTGCGATGTGTGGCCGGCTTGGTCGAGCAGGGACTGGATCTGGCATGCCGCCGGGGTCACGGGTTTCCGGGGCCGGTGTTTCGGAGCGCGCCTCGTTCTCAGCAGACGCGGCGCACGATGATCGCTCCGTTGTCGCGGCTCGGCGGGTCCGGGTAATAGCCGGGCACGATGTGGGCGCGGTCGGGCACCACGTACCGGTGGCCGCGGTACATCTCCAGGAACGGGTCGACGAGGCAGCCGTTCACGCGGAGGAACGCGTAGTCCTTGGCGTCGACCTCGCCGAATCGGCGGCAGTACGCGTCGTAGCCCGGGATCTTCGCCCCCGTGACGACGTACTCCAGGCCGAGTCGTTCGGCCAGCGCGACCGGCGTCTCCATCATCACCTTGTACGCCGTGCCGCCGCGCGCGTGGCGGCGGAGCGACCCGGAGACGAGGTAGAGGGAGTTCGCCCGGGAGAGGTCGATATCGGGCAGGAATCCGTGATTGGTCACCTTGTCCCAGCTGCTGAAACCGGAGACCTCGGCCGGGTCGTACCGCAGCGGGCAGCTCATCAGCGTGCCGACGGTCTCGCCGTCGCGCCGGAACAGCCAGAAGCCCTTCGGGAACTTCTCCAGCCGGACCCGCATCTGCTCGCGGCTCGCTCGCTGGTCGGGAGTCCAGTCCTCCTCCACGCGCATGATGTCGTCAAGGTCGGCGAGCGTGGCCTCGCGCACGTCGATGTTCATGTTCTCCTCTCTCACCACTTCACGGGCAGGCGTTCCAGCCCGTGCACGAACACTCCGTCGCGCCAGCGGAAGGTGGATGGCTCCTCGGCGAAGCACAGGCCCGGGGATCGGCGCGTCAGCAGGCTCAGGGCGACCGCCGCCTCCATCCGTGCGAGCGGAGCGCCCAGGCAGAAGTGGATGCCCAGTCCGAAACCGAGGTGCCGGTTGGGCGTGCGGGTGATGTCGAACCGTTCGGGGTCGGGGAACTGTGCCGGATCGTGGTGCGCCGACAGCAAGGACGCGACGACGAGTTCCTCGGCCGGGATCAGGTGTCCGGCGAAGTAGGTGTCCTCCAGCGCGAACGCGCCCGTCGTGTTCTTCACCGGGCCGCAGTGGCGCAACGTCTCCTCGACAGCCCCGGTGATCAATGACGGATCGGCGCGGAGCCGCTCGAACTGGTCGGGATGGCGCAGGAGCGCCCAGACGCCGTTGCCGATCAGATTGCCCGTGGTCTCGTATCCGGCGGCGATGAGCAGGAAGATCATGCTCATCAGCTCGACCGGGGACAGCCGGTCCTCATGCTCCTCGACCGCGACCAGGGCACTGGTGAGATCGTCACGCGGTCGAGCCCGGCGCAGCTTCAGGAAGTCGGTCAGGTAGGCCTGGAACTCCGTGGCCATCCGCCGCAGGGCTGAGAAGTCGCCGTCCGTGGGCGGGGAGACGAGGATCGTGGTCCATTCCCGGAACTGCTCCTGGTCCTCGACAGGGACCCCGATCAGTTCGGCGATGACCGCGATGGGCAGCGGGAAGGCGAACCGGTCGAGGAGGTCGCCCTCGTCACCGGCCTGCCTGGCCTCGTCGAGCAGCCGGGTCGCGATCGTGGTCACCGTCGGCCGCAGTGCCTCCACCCGGCGCGGGGTGAAGGCCTTCGACACGAGCGAGCGCAGCCGGGTGTGTTCGGGAGGATCGGAGAAGAGCATGTGACGATCCAGCTCGCCGAGCTCGCTCACCCGGAAGTACCGCCCGCGCGCCTGGTCGGACAGCTTGCGGGGGTCCTTGATGAAGCGCGGGTCTCGCAGGAGCTCGACCGCCCCGGCGTACCGGGTCACCACCCATTCCGGAGCGCCCTGGTGCGGGTTGAACAGCCGGACCATGGGCGCCTCGCGGCGCAGACCGGCCAGGATCGGGAGTGGATCCACGCGTGCCTGCGGTTGCCACAGGTCATGCCGATCGTCTCCGGCGGCCACTGGTCATCTCCGATCTTCGTCGTTTCGTCGGGCGGGCCCGGCGTCGCCGTCGCGACGAGTTCCGTCAGTAACTCGCTGAGGGCGCCGGAAAGCAGGATCGGCCGGCATCCGGCACGCCACCGGCGCTCCGTGCCGGATGCCGGTCAGTCGACGGAGGTCAGCACCCGTCCGACGGCGCGCCACGTCGGGCGGGTGCTGATCCTGTCCCACCATGCGGCGAGATGGGGCCGTTCGTTTATCAGGTCACCGCCGCCGGAGGCGACCAGGTACGTCAGGTACGGCAGGAAGGTGACCTCGGCCAGGGAGAACCGCGGACCGGCGAGGTACGGCCGGTCGGCCAGGGCCGCGTCCAGCACCCCGAACGTGCGCGCCAGTTCGGCGCGTGCACGGGAGATGCCGGCGTCGTCCGGCGGGGCGGGAACAGCGCGACCGCCGGGCTGCGGCGGATGATGTCGTACACGGGTCCCGCCCTGACCAGGTCCCAGACGGGACCGCTCACGTACGACTGCTCGACGCTGATCCACTGTTCCATCAGGCCGCGCAGGCGTATGTCGTCCGGGGTGAGCGACGGCCCGGGCAGCCGTTGGTCGAGGTAGCGGATGATGGCCCGCGACTCGTAGAGCAGGAAACCGTCGTCGTCGAGTACGGGTATCTCCCCGAACGGCATCCGCGCCACGTGCTCGGGCAGCTTGTCCTGCCCCCGCAGCACGTCGACCTCGACGAGTTCGGCCTCGTGGCCTTTCTCGGCGAACACCATCAGCACCTTGTGCGTGCACGCGCTCGTCGCCGATCCGTAGACCCTCATCGGTCCTCGCCTTCACTCTCGCCGACCTCGACCGATGCGGCCCCGCCGAGGATGTCGAGCAGATACTCGCTGATCTCGCGAATCGTCGGATACTCGAAGGCCAGCGTCGCCGGCAGATCGATGCCGGTGCGCCGGGCCAGTTCGTGGCGGAGCGACACGGCCATCAGGGAGTCCATGCCGAGATCGAGCAGGGCCCGATCGGCGGGCAGGGCCGTCGGCTCCGTCAGCTCCAGCACCGTGGCGACGTCGGCGCGCACGGCGGCTTTAACGTACTCCCGGCGCTCTCCGGAGGGCAGCTCCGGCAGCCGGGCGCTCCAGTCGTCCTGGCGTCCGGCCCACTCGGCGCCGCCGCCGTGGATCGGCGAGAGCCGGAGCCCGAGCAGCTCACCCCGGATGATTCCGCCGTCGTCCACGATCCGGACGTCACCGGCCGGCGACGCCGCGTCGGTGGGCGACCCGATCGCCGCGTGGAGCCACAGTGTCCCGGCCTGTGGCGCGTCGATCGCCAGCTCACCGACCGCGAGGACCCGCCAGGCGGCCGGGTTCTCCTGCTCGCCCGCCGCGGCGAGGACCATACTGAGCGCGGCCCGCAGCAGCAGGTGGCGTGCTCCGGCGATATCCGGGGTCACCTCCAGGCGACACCACGCCTCGCGGTCGCCGCGCCACAGTCCGGCTGTGCCGGGCGGCATCGAGGACAGATCGCCGACCGGGAACGCGGCACCGCGACGTTCCCAGACGGAGTCCCAGGCGTCCCACGGGTCGCCGGACGGGCCGTCGGCGACCACCAGCCCATCCGCGTGACCGGTCCACGGCTCCCCGGCGCCGGCGGTGTCCGCCCTGCCGTACACGGTGAGCGGAACGCCGTCCTCCGTGGGCGCCGACAGTACCGCCTGCAGGCGTCGGGCCCCGCCGTCGGGCAGCGCGAGCGGCCGGTCGATCGTCAGATCCTGGATCCGGCCGCCGCCCTGGATCGCGTTCGCGACCGCGAGCGACAGGTCCACCAGCGCGGTGTCGGTGGCGACCCACTGTCCCGGTACCTCGCGTCCGGGGTGGTCCGCGACGGCGTCACGGGTCACGACGCTTTCGAACACGGCGGTGAGGCCGGCCACGTCCTGTCGTCTCCCAGGCCAGCAGGGCCGGGTCGCGGCCGGGACGGCCTCAAAGCCGGCGGACGTCCCTTCGGCCACCGTCGCCGGGGCCGACGGCAGCCAGTGGTGCCGCCTTCGCCACGGATAGGACGGCAGGGAGACGACCCGCCCTCGGGGCGCGTACAACCGCGCGAAGTCCACGGGCACTCCCGCCGCGTACAGGTCCGCCAGGGAGCGCAGCAGGCACCGTCGTTCGGGCTGGTTCCTGCGCAGCGTCGGGATGACGTGGCCGTCGACGCCGGTCCCCGCGAGAAGTGTCTCCAGATCACCGGTCAGTACGGCGTGCGGGCCGACTTCCAGGAACACGCGCCGGCCCCCTTGCGCTGCGGCCGAGACGGCGTCCGCGAAGCGCACCGGTTCCGCCACATTGGCGGCCCAGTAGGTCGCGTCCAGCCCACCCTGGGCGACGCGGTCCCCGGTGACGGTGCTGAACATCGGCCGGTCCGGCGGGGCGGAGCCGATCTCGCCGAGCTCGGCCGCGAGGGCGGCGGCGAACGGGGCCATGGCGGGCGAGTGGAACGCGTAGTCGACGTCCAGCGGACGGCAGCGCGTCCCCCTGCCGCGCAGCCGTGCGACCACCTCGTCCAGGGGACCGGCCGCTCCGGACAGCACCGTCGAGCCACCGTTGACCGCCGCGACCGCCACCTGCTCCTCGTGACCTCGCAGAGCGTCGCGTGCCTCCGCCGACTCCGCGGAGACGGACACCATACGGCCGGTGCCCTTGGCCCTGCCCATGATCCGCCCGCGCAGCACCACGAGCCGAGCGGCCTCCTTCAGATCGAGGGCCCCGCAGGCGTACGCGGCGGCGACCTCGCCCACACTGTGCCCGATGACCGCGCCGGGCCGGATCCCCCACGACGACAGCAGCGCGGTGAGTGCGACCTGCAGGCCGAACAGCGCCGGCTGGACGACCTCGGTGTGCCGCAACCTGGACTCGGATTCGCCGGCCGCGAGCTCGCGAAGGATCGAGAACCCGGCGTGCTCCCCGAGCACGGCGTCGCACTCCTTCAAAGCGGTACGGAACACCGGTTCGCCGGCGAGCAGCTCACGGCCCATCCCGATCCACTGTGATCCCTGGCCCGAGAAGACGAACGTCACGGCGGGGACCCGTCCCGGCGCCCGTCCGGACGCCGTGCCGCCCGGACGCTCACCGGCCGCCAACGCCCGCAGCGAGGCCGCGAGCTCCTCCCGCGAGTCCGCCACGACCGCCAGCCGGTGCTCGTGATGGGTGCGCCGGGCGGCCGCCGTGTAGCCCACGTCCCGGATGTCCTCGGCCCGGTCGACGACGTCCGCGTACGCTCCGGCCAGCGCCGGCAGCGCTCCGGGTTCGCGTGCCGAGACGGGAACGAGGACCGGGCCCGCCGAAGGCGGACCGGATTCCTCAGGAGCCGCCTCCTCCACGATGAGGTGCGCGTTCGTGCCGCTCATTCCGAAGGAGCTCACCCCGGCGAGCCTCGGCCGGTCACCGGCCGGCCACGGAAGCGGCCGGACCGGCAGCGTGAACGGAGTGCCGTCCAGGGTGATCCGCGGGTTCAGCGTCCGGAAGTGCAGGTTGGCGGGGATGGTCTCGTACCGCAGCGCCAGCACCGTCTTGATCAGCCCGGCGATGCCGGCCGCGGCCTCCAGATGACCGATGTTGGTCTTCACCGCGCCGAGCGCGCACGTCGCGCCGTCGGGCCGTGGCGGTCCGAACACCTCGGTCAGGGCATCGACCTCGATAGGGTCGCCGAGCGACGTGCCGGTGCCGTGGGTCTCGACGAACCCGATGTCCGACGCCGAGACGCGCGCGTCGTCCAGCGCACGGCGCAGCATGGCCTGCTGCGCGTCGGCGTTCGGCGCCGTCAGGCCGGCCGACCGCCCGTCCTGGTTCACCGCCGAGCCTCGGAGCAGAGCCCACACACGGTCGCCGTCCGCGCGGGCGTCGGCGAGCCGCTTGAGGACGACGAAGCCGCAGCCCTCGCCGCGGACGAACCCGTTGGCCCACGCGTCGAACGTGCGGCACCGGCCGTCCGGTGACAGGGCCTGCAGGTCCGCGACCATGTCCGTCGTCGGCGTGGCCAGCATCAGGTTGACGCCGCCGGCCAGCGCGAGCGAGGTCTCGCCACTGCGCAGGCTGCGCATGGCCAGGTGCACGGCGACCAGGGAGGACGAGCACGCGGTGTCCACGGCGAGGCTCGGTCCGCGCAGCCCCAGGTGGTAGGAGATGCGGCCCGGGCCGAAACAGTGTGCGGTGCCCGTGCCGGTGTAGGCGTTCCGCGACCGGGCTCCGGCCGTCGTGCCCAGCAGCAGGTAGTCGCTGGTGCTCATGCCCACGAACACGCCGGTGTCGGTGCCGGAGAGCCGATCGGGGGCGATGCCGCTGTGCTCGAGAGCCTCCCAGGCCACCTCCAGGAGCAGCCGCTGCTGGGGATCGAGCTGAGCGGCCTCCCGTGGAGTGATGCCGAAGAACGCCGCGTCGAATCCCGTCACGTCGGGGAGGAACGCGCCCCAGGTGCTCCCCTCGGCCGGCCGGTATCCCTGCTCCGTTCGCGCCGTGGGGACCCGGGACACCGCGTCCCGTTCCTCGACCAGCAGCCGCCAGAACGACTCGGGGTCATCGGCGCCGCCGGGAAAGCGGCAGCTCAGACCGACGATCGCGATCGGCTCGGTCCGCTCCCGCTCCAGCCGGTCGAGCCGCGCCCGCATCTCCCGCAGGGCGCCGGCCGCCTTCACCAGCCGGGAACGGTATTCGGCCTCCAGCCGCTCGGCGTCGCTCACCGCGGGCACGACGTGCCACCGCGATCACTCGTGTTCATCCGGTGCTCCCCTCGATGCCGCGTGTGGAGCCGTCGATCAGGTCCAGCAGCTCATCCATGCTGAGTTCGTCCAGGGATCCGGCAGGCGACCCGGCTGGCGGCGCGTCCGGTGCCCGCGATTCTCGCGCCGCACGCGGCTCCGTCACATCCGGCACCAGCCGTTCGGCCAGGGCGGCCACCGTCGGGGAGCCGAACAGGGCGCTGACGGCCAACCGGATGCCGAACACCGCCTCGATCCGGTTGCGCAGTTCCAGCGTCATCAGTGAGTCCATGCCGAGGTCGGCGAAGGTGCCCTGCCGGTCGATCCGGTCGGGTGCCAGGTGCAGGATCCGGCCCAGCTGCTCGCCGACCAGTTCCTCGACGAGTGCGGGGACCTCCTCCGGCATGGCGGCGGCGAGCCGTGCTCGTCCCTCCGGCTGCGACGGCGTTCCGGTCTCCGGGTCCCGGATCTCGCGGCCCAGCTCCGAGAGGAGGGCCGAGCCCGCGGCGGCCGGGTAGAACTCCATCCACTGACGAAGGTTCAGGCGCACCGCGGCGATCTGCGGCGGCGCGCTCCGCAGGAGCCGGCCGAGGATCTCCATCCCCTCCCGTGGCTCGATCCCGGTGACTCCGAGTGCGGACAGGCGTTCACCCTCCAGGGAGCGATCCGCCATGATCCCGGAGGTCGCGTACAGGCCCCAGTCCACGCACACGGCGGGCAGGCCGGCGCGCCGGCGATGCCGGGCGAGCGCGCCGAGGAACGCGTTGGCCGCGGCGTAACCGGCCTGGCCGGGTGACCCCAGGACGGTGGCCGCCGACGAGTACAGGACGAAGAGGTCCAGCGGCCGGTCGCGGGTCAGCTCGTGCAGGTTCCACGCGCCGAGTGCCTTCGGCGCCATGACCCGCTCGTACCGCTCGGCGTCGAGTTCCAGCACCGTACGGTCGTCCAGCACCATCGCCATGTGCACGACGCCGCGCAGCGGCGGGCCGCCATCGTCGATCCCGGCGAGGACGCGGGCGACGTCCGTCCGCCGCGACACGTCGCCGCGCGCGATGACGACCTCGGCGCCCGCCGCCTGGATCCGCTCGACCCGCTCCAGGACCTTCGGCGCCGGCTCGCTCCGGCCCATCAGGACCAGGCGTGCGGCGCCACGGTCCGCGAGCCACTGGGCCACCTCGAGGCCGAGCCCGCCCATCCCGCCGCTGATCAGGTACGTACCCGGGCCCACCGCGGGCCGCGGCCGGGTGCCCAGGTAGGTGTCCTCGAAGGAGGCCCGCACCAGGCGCGCGACGTACCGCCCGTCCGTGCGCAGCGCCATCTCGTCCTCGTCACCGGACTCGGCGAGAGTCTCGGCGAGCCTTTCGGCGGCCGGGATGCCCTCCGCTCCGGCGTGGAGGTCGATGCGCATGGTGGCGAACTCCGGATGCTCCATGGCCAGGGTCCTGGCGAACCCCCACAACGGAGCCTGGGAGACCCCGGTGAGCCCGTCCTCCGCGACCACGTCATGGGCGTCGCGCGTGACCAGCCACAGCCGGGGGGTGTTCCGCCACCCGGCGCGTACGACGGCCTGGACGAGCCGGAGCACGCTCAGGCCACCGAGACGCTGATCGTGCGACAGGGTCTCGGCGGTGACCCGCTCGCCGGCGTCCAGGCTCCACAGATGCACGATTCCCGCGCAGGCGCCTCCGCCGAACGCGTCGTCGAGCAGGTCGGTCCACGATCGGGCGTCCTCCGGATCGATCTCGTACGCGTCGGTTTCCAGTCGGCGGTAGGCGGCCCCGGCCATGACGCGGACGCACCGCACGCCCTGTGCGTCGAGCAGCGCGGTCAGCGCCTCGCCGACGCCGGACCGGTCGCTCAGGACGAGCCAGGGTCCGTCGGCGGGCGCCACCGCGGTCCCGCCGGGCGTGCCCGCCGGGCGCCACTCCAGCCGGTACAGCCAGTCCTCGTACGGCTCCCGGACGGTGGAAGCCGAGGTCAGCCGTCGTACGGACAGCCGCTCGACGTCGGCCAGCACGTGCCCGTCGTTGTCGATCAGCCGCAGGTCGCCGGTGAACAGGTCGGCGTCCGTGTCCTCCTCCGCCGGGGCGTGACGCGGCCGGGCGTGCACCCAGACCCGCTCGGTCGGCCGTCGGTGAAGCCGGAGCCGCTCCAGGCCGACCGGGACGAACGCTCCGGTGTCGTTTTCGCCGAGCAGCAGTCCGCCGAGAACCTGGAAGCAGGCGTCGAGCATCGCGGGATGGACCAGGTACTCCGCGGGTGACGAGGCCGGATCCTCCGGCAGCCGTATCAGCCCGAGGGCCTCCCCGGAGCCGAGCCACAGCCGCTGGACGCCCTGGAAGCCCGCGCC
This sequence comes from Actinoallomurus sp. NPDC050550, assembly GCF_040655075.1. Lineage (NCBI taxonomy): Bacteria > Bacillati > Actinomycetota > Actinomycetes > Streptosporangiales > Thermomonosporaceae > Actinoallomurus > Actinoallomurus sp. NPDC050550. The sequence continues at coordinate 9,859 of NZ_JBFAJC010000008.1, forward strand.
GTAGTCGATCGCGTGGTCCCGGTAACTCCGGTAGAGCCGGTCGGACGGCACGTCGACCGGGCACCGGCCGCGGACGTCGTCCGGCCGCTCGCCCCGGGCGGGTGGGGCCACCGCCGACGCGGGTAGGACGGTGCCGGCCGCGTGCCGTGTCCAATTCTCATCGCCGTCGGTCCGGCCGAAGAACCGGAAGGACGCGTCGTCCTCGTGCCGCTCCAGCACCAGCTGGACGGTCCGCGAGCCGTCGCGCGGCAGCACGGCCATCCGTTCGAAGCGGACATCGGTGAGCAGGTGCGGACCGGGGCCGTACGTCTGGCCTGCCGCCGCGAGCGCCGCTTCGACGAAGGCGGCGGCGGGCAGCACGACCTCGCCCTCCACGCGGTGGTCTGCGAGGTAGGCGGGGCTCGAGGGCGTGAGCTCCCGCTGCCAGATACGCGTTCCGGGCAGCGACGCGATGCCCACCGAGGGACCCAGCAGTGGGTGCCCGTCGACCTGCCGTGGCCGATCGGTGCCCGCACCGGCGGCGACCCAGTAGCGCTCCCGCTGCCACGGGTACACCGGCAGCGGGACACAGCGCCCGCCTGCCGCGTGGTACTTCTCCCAGTCCACCGGGCAGCCGTGCGCGTACAAGGCGGCCAGCGCCTCGGACAGGACCTGCCGCTCGGTGCCGTGCCGTCGTGAGGACGCGACGGTGATCCCCTCATGTCCGCCGGTCGCGATCTCCTCGTCGACGGCCGGCGTCAGCACCGGGTGCGGGCTCAGCTCGACGAACAGGGCATGGCCGTCATCCAGGAGGCCGCGCACGGAGGATGAGAACAGCACCGGATCGCGCAGGTTGCGCGCCCAGTAGCCGGCGTCGAGCTCGTTCCCGTCGCACGGAGTGCCGGTGACCGTGGACCGCATGGGAATCCGTGTGGTCATCGGCCGGATGTCCGTCAGCGTGTCACGCAGCTCCTCGAGCAGCGGCTCGACCTGCGGGCTGTGCGAGGCGACCTCGACCTTGACGTGGCGTCCGAAGACGCCGGCCTTGGCGAGTTCGTCGAGTAGTTCCCGCACCGCGTCGGGATCCCCGGACACCACGGTGGAGCGCGGGCTGTTCGCCGCCGCGACCGACAGCCTGTCCGCGTGGCGGGACACGGCGCTTTGCGCCTCGGCCATGGGCAGCTCGACGAGGGCCATCGCCCCACGCCCGGCCAGCCGCCGCAGCAGCCCGCTGCGGCGGCAGACGACGCGTACGGCGTCGTCCAGGGTGAGCGCTCCGGCCACGTGCGCGGCGGCGACCTCGCCCATGCTGTGGCCGACGACGGCGTCCGGCTCGACGCCCCACGATCGCCACAATGCGGCCAGCGCGACGCTCATCGCGAACAGGACCGGCTGGACAACGTCGATCCGTTCCAGCCGGGACCGGTCCTCGGGGGCGTGGAGTTCCTCGATGAGCGACCAGCCGGTCTCCCGGCGGATCGCGTCGTCGCAGGCCTCGATCGCGGCCCGGAAGACCGGTTCGGTCGCGAGGAGTTCGCGGCCCATGCCCGTCCACTGGGCGCCCTGACCGGGGAAGACGAACACCACCTTCTGGGCTCTGTCGCCACGGGCACGGCCGTCCGCCACGCCGGGAAGGCTCAGGCCCGTCGCGAAGGCGCCGGCCAGCTCGGCGAGGTGCTCGCGGGAGCGCGCCGTGAACGCGGCCCGCCGCTCGTGGTGGTGCCGGCGCACGGCGGCCGTGTAGGCGATGTCGGCGAGGCCGGGAACCACCTCATCGTGCGCGGCGGCGCCGTCGGGCGGGGCGGTCAGGAGAGCCGCGTAGGAGCCCGCCAGCTCCCTTAGGGCGGTGTCGTCGCGTGCGGAGATCGGGACCACGATGGTGCGCTCGGTGTCCGGTGACGCGGCCGGCCGGGCCGTGTCCGGCGCCTCTTCCAGGATGACGTGGGCGTTGGTGCCGCTGATCCCGAAGGAGCTCACCCCTGCGAGGCGGGGATGTCCGGCGGACCGAGGCCAGTCGACCGGTTCGGCGGGCAGCAGGAACGGCGTCCCGCTCAGATCGATCCGGGGATTCCGCGTGCGGAGGTGCAGGTTGGCCGGGATGCGTTCCCGCCGCATCGCGAGCACCGTCTTGATCACGCCGGCGACGCCGGCGGCCGCCTCGAGGTGCCCGATGTTGGTCTTCACCGCGCCGAGCACACAACGGCCGGCATCCTCCCGGGGTGCGCCGAGCACGCTGGTGAGGGCCTCGACCTCGATGGGATCTCCGAGCGGTGTGCCGGTCCCGTGCGTCTCGACGTACCCGATGTCGGCGGCGTGGACGCGCGCGTTGGCCAGTGCCTGGCACAGCAGGTCCTTCTGCGCACTGACGTTCGGGGCGGTGAGCCCGGCCGAACGGCCGTCCTGGTTGACGGCCGACCCTCGGATCACCGCGAGCACGGGATCGCCGTCGGCCACCGCGGCCGACAGACGCTTCAGGATCAGCACGCCGCAGCCTTCGCCGCGGACGTATCCGTTGGCCTGGGCGTCGAAGGTCCTGCAGCGTCCGTCGGGGGAGAGGGCCTGCCCGGCGGCCAGCATGCGGCTCATGTCGGGCGTCAGCATCAGGTTCACCCCGCCCGCGAGCGCCAGCGTGCTCTCGCCCGACCGCAGACTCTGGCAGGCGAGGTGGACGGCCACGAGGGAGGACGAGCAGGCGGTGTCGACCGTCATGCTCGGTCCTTCCAGCCCGAGGACGTAGGAGAGCCGGCCGGCGGGGAAGGAGTGCCCGTTCCCGGTCACCGTGTAGATGTCCCGGGCACCACCGGCGCACAGCCGGTCGTAGTCGGTCACGACGACGCCTACGAAGACGCCGGTCCGTGAGCCGGTGAGCAGCCGCGGAGTCTGGCCGGCCCGTTCCAGAGCCTCCCACGCGACCTCCAGCAGCAGGCGCTGCTGCGGATCCATCGTCTCGGCCTCACGCGGAGATATCCCGAAGAACGCGGCGTCGAAGCGATCCACGTCCTCGAGGAAGGCACCCCAGCGGGCCGGGTCCCGCCGCGGAACGGCCTCACCGTCCGGCGCGCCCCAGCGACCGGCCGGGACCTCGCCGACGGCGTCGACCCGCTGGTCGAGCAGCTGCCAGAAGCCGTCGGGGTCCGTGACGCCGCCGGGAAGCCGGCAGCCCATCCCGGTGATCGCGATCGGCTCCGTCCGCGACCGCGCCTCGGCGTCCAGCCGTGCCTGGAGCCTCTTGATCGTGATCAGGGCCTGCTTGACCGTGGAGGTGGCCTGGTCACTCATCCGTCTTCTCCGCCTCGATGAGCCGCAGCAGCAGCCGTTCGGCCTCTTCATCGGACATGGCCTCGATGTCGAGTTCGTTGAAGGCGGCGTCGGCGCCGGGCGCCGCGCCCGGTCCGACGCCGGTCTCACCCGCGTCGCCGGCGTCCGCGGACGCCGTGCCGGAGGGGGCGCCCAAATCGAGTTCGGTCAGGATGTGGTCGGCCAGCGCGGCGATGGTGGAACACGTGAACAGCAACGCCACCGGCAGCCGTGTGCCGAGAACCGCCTCCAGCCGGTTCCGGTACTCCACCGCCATCAGCGACTCCAGACCCATGGTCTGGAAGGGCGTCGTGCGGTCCAGCCGGGCCGGATCCTGCTGAAGCGTGAGGGCGAGCCGACCGCGCAGGTGGTCTTCCAGCCTGGACCGGCGTTCCCCCTCGCGCAGCCCTGCCAGCTCCCGTCGCAGTGACGCGCCGTCCGCCGCGATGGCGGGCGGTTCGGCGAGGAGATCGGAGAGCAGGGGTGAGGCGGCGGCGCCGGGATGCGTCTGTACCCAGTGGCGTGCGTTCAGCCTGAGCACCGCGAGCGATCCCGGGCCTGCCGCGCTGAACCGCCGCAACGCCCGTGCGCAGTCCGCCGTCGTGACCTCCTCGACACCCTGTGCCGCGAGACGGTTCCCCCCATCGATGGCCCGGCCCCTGGACTCGTCCGGTGCGACCGGTCCGCAGCCGACGCCGGTGGCCCGCAGCCCGGCCAGCCGCCGGTGGGCGGCCAGCGCGTCGAGGAACGCGTCTCCGGCGGCGCGGACGGCCTGCCCCGGGAATCCCAGCAGCGGGGCCGCGGAGGACCACAGCACGAAGTAGTCCAGCTCACGGTCGGCGGTCAGCGCGTGCAGGTTCCAGGCGCCCGCCATCGTCGACGCCAGGCCCGCGGTCAGGCGGTCCGCGGTGAGATTCCCGACGGCCGCGTCGTCGACGATCCCGTCGCTCCCGGCGTAGACGACGCCGCGGAGGTCGCCGATGCCGGCGAGCACCGCGGCCGCGTCGCCGGGGTCTGAGACGTCCGCGCGGACCAGCCGGACGCCCACGCGGCCCGCCATCGCCGCCGTGATCGCCTCGGCGGCGGCCTCGCGGTGGACGACCAAGAGCTCCGGCGTGTCCCCGGCGGTCGGCCGGTCCGCCAATGCCGCGATGAGCGGGAGGGATCCACCCACGACGAGATGGGTGCCCCCGGCGGCCGGCCGCGCGTCGTTCCGCCGGCCCGCGTCGGCCGGGCCGGCCGGCGGTGTCCGCGCGAGACGCAGTACCCGGCGGCCGCCGTCGCGGAAGGCGACGTCCGTCTCCGGCCCGTCCGCGAGGACCTCCCGGCACAGGACCGCCGCCTCATCGGCGGGCAGGCCGGGGTCCAGATCGACGCGCGTGCACGCGAGCTCGGGATGCTCGGTGGCGATCACGCGGCCGAGGCCCCACACGGGCGCCTGCGCCGCCGACACCGGGCCCGACCCGGCCGCCTGCGCGCCACGGGTGACCAGCCATAGCCGGGGCGTGTCCCGCCGGCCCGCCGCCGCCAGCGCCTGCGCGGTGTGCAGAACGCCGGCGGCGACGCGACCCGCCGCGAGAGTCGCGTCCTGCCGCCGATGACCAGGGCGCGCCGCCTCCGTCGGCGGAGTGTCGAGCGCGCCGAGGTGGACGACGCAGGACGGAGGTTCGGGGAACGCGGCGGACAGCAGGGCGCCGACCGCTCCGGGCTCGCCTGGGTCGAGGTGGATCACGTCCGGGTCCGTCTCCTCGTACGGCCGGTCGAGTACGGCCAGCACGCAGCGCCGGCCCCGCGCCCGCAACGCGGCGGCCAGCGCGTGGCCGCTCCCGCCCCGGTCGGCCAGCACCAGCACGGTGCCGGCCCGGCCCGGGACGGCCGACGGCTGCTCCGTGCCGCGCCATTCGAGCGCGTAGAGCACCTCGTCACCGGCGTCCACACGTGTCGGCGTGGAGGGCGGCAGCGGTCGCAGCCGCAGGCCGTCGGCCACGCCGACCTCCCGTCCGTCCACGCCGACCAGCCGCAGATCCGCGACGCGTTCACGGCCGTCTTCCGGACGGAGCCGGACATGCGCCCAGACTTCGCCCGTGCCCGGGCCGTCGAGCCGGAACCGGTCGACCGAGGTGATCATGTGGGAACCTCCGTCGCTGGCGTCGCACAGCGCGGCGGCGACCTGAAGGCAGGAGTCCAGCATCGCGGGATCCATCCGGTGACCGGACGGCGACACCGGTTCGGCGGGCAGGGCGATCCGGCCGAGCGCCTCGTCCGCTCCCAGCCACAGGTCGCGCACGCCGCGCAGAGGCTCGTCGAACTCCAGACCCGACTCCGACAGCCGGCGGTAGTGCTCGATCCCGGGACGGTGCTCGGAGCACCGGTTTCGGATCCGGTCGATCGGCTCTTCGGCCGCCCGCCGGTCGTCCGGCGGTGCGTGTCGCACCACGCCGTGACAGTGCCGGACCCAGGAGTCGCCGGCCTTGCTGGACACCTGGAAGTCCACTCGGCCGGGCCCTTGCTCCTCGGCCACGGCCTGAACCGTCGGTTCGTCCTCCGGAGATATGGTCAGCAGCCGTTCGAAGGTCAGGCCGGTCACCTCCACCGGCTGCCCCGGCCACAGCCGGGCACCCGCGGACGACGCCATCTCGAGGTACGCGGCGGCCGACAGCACCGTCTCACCGCGCACGTTCAGGGCGGTGAGGAACGGCGACCTCGTCACGCTCAACCGCTGCTGCCAGTACGTGGTTCCGGGATGCACGGACGACGTGAGGGACGAGCCCAGCTGGGGGTGACCGCGGTCGCTCCAGGACGGCTGGAGCGAAGCGCCGCCCGACCAGGGCGGCGTCAGCCAGTACCGTCGTCGCTGCCAGGGATAGGCGGGCAGCGGAACACGGCGTCCCCAGTCACCGGCGAGCCGCTCCCAGTCGACCGGGTGCCCGTCGGCGAAGAGCGCTCCGACCGACCGGAGAAGCGACTCACTCCCGTCCTGCTGCCGGCGCAGCGACCCGACGGCCCGCCCCTCCACTCCCGCGTGCGCCAGGCACTCCTCGATGTTAGCGACCAGCACCGGATGCGGACCGACCTCCAGGAACGTGCGGTGGCCGGCGGAGAGGGCCGACTCCATCGCGTCGGCGAAGCGTACGGTGTCCCGGACATTGTCGGCCCAGTAGGCGCCGTCCAGCTCCGGTCCCTTTATCTCCTCCCCGGTCACCGTACTGTAAATGGGGAGCCGGGCCCGTCCCGGGCGTGACTCGTCCAGCGCTCGCGCCAGCTCGTCATGGAACGGCGTCATCTGCCCGCTGTGGAAGGCATAGTCGACGCGCAGATCACGACAGTGGACGCCGTCCTCCCGCAGTCGCCGCAGCAGGTCCGCGAGTGCCTCCGCCGCACCGGAGAACACCACCGATCCCGGATCGTTGACAGCGGCGATCGCGAGCCTCCCGCCGTACCCGGCGACCAGGTTCCGGGCACGACCGCGCGGAAGCTCGGCGGCGCCCATCCGTCCGAGCCCGGCGGCCCGTTCCATGAGGCGCCCGCGATGGTGGACGATCCGTATCGCGTCCTCCAGGCCGATGACTCCCGCGACGTGTGCGGCCGCGACCTCCCCGACGCTGTGACCGACGACGGCGGCGGGCGTGATCCCCCAGGACCGCCACAGGGCCGCCAACCCCACCTCGACCGCGAACAGCGCCGGTTGTGCCACCGACGTACGGTCGAGCCGACCCGCGTCCTCCGTACCGGCCAGTTCTGCCAGCAACGACCAGCCGGCGAGGGGCCGCAGAGCCTCGTCGCACGACTCGACGACCCGGCGGAACACCGGTTCGCGGTCCAGAAGGTCCCGGCCCATGCCGGCCCACTGCGAGCCCTGCCCGGAGAACACGAACACCGGCGGCGGACGGTCCCCGGAGGAGACCCGCCCTGAAGCCGTTCCGGCGCGCGGTTCGCCGTCCGCCGCCACGCGCAGTGAGCCGGCGATCTCCTCGGCGGTCCGGCCTACGACGGTGAGCCGGTGTTCGTGGTGCGTACGGCGCACGGCGCTCGTGTGGCACAGGTCGCCGACTGGCGCGTCACCGCCCTCGCGGAACCGATCCGCGAGTGCCCGCGCCGCGTCCCGCAACGCCTCCGGCGTGCGGGCCGTCACCACCGCGATCCGTACCGAGGCCACGTCGTCCACGGGTACACCGTCCACGCGCTGCAGGTCGACGGCGGCGCCGCTGGCGTACAGGGCGCCGAGGGATTCCAGCGGTGTGGCGCGCCCGCGGTCACCGCGCCGGAGGGACGGCAGCACGAGCACCTCCGGTCTGCCAGGCCCGTCCCGGAGGGCGTCGTACCGGGCGGCCTGGCCGCCTTCCGGCCCGACCGTGTCCGGCCGGACGTGCTGCCGTATCGCGTCGACGAGCACCGGGTGGGGGTCCAGGTCCACGAAGACGTCGTGGCCCTCGTCGAGCAACCCGCGGACGGTGGAGGAGAACAGCCACGGGTCGCGTTCGGTCCGTACCCAGTGCTCCGCGGTGAGACGCCGGCCGTCCAGCGGGCCGCCGTTGACCGACGAGTGGAATGGGACGCGGGCGTCCCGGGGACGCAGCCATGCCAGCGCCTGCGTGAGCTCATCGCGGATGTCGTCCACGAAGGGACTGTGCGACGCGTAGTCCACCCGGATGCGCCCGCAACGGACGCCACCGGCCTCCAGGACGGTCAGGACGTGCCCGAGCGCGTCACGGTCCCCGGAGAGGACCGTCGACCGTGGACCGGCCTCACCGGCCACCCACACTCTGCCCGGATGCTCGTCCAGCACGGCGCGTGCCTCGGCCGCCGAGCACTCGGCGACCGCCATCCCGCCCCGGCCGCGCAGGCGGCCGGCGATCCGGCTGCGCACGCACATGAGGCGGGCGGCGTCATCCAGGTCCAGCACCCCGGAGACATGGGCCGCCGCGACCTCGCCCATGCTCATGCCGACCACCGCGTCCGGCTCGACGCCCCACGACCGCCACAACTCCGCGAGCGCGACCTGGACGGCGAAGATGGCCGGCTGCACCACCGGCGTGCTCTCCAGCCAGGCCTCGTCGTCGCCGGAGAGAACCTGGAGCAGCGACCAGTCCGCGTACGGGCGCATCGCCTCAGCACATCGGCGCAGAGCGGAACGGAAGACGGGTTCTTCCCGCAGCAGCCGCACGCCCATCGCCGGCCACTGCGCGCCCTGACCGCCGAATGCGAACACCGTCTTCGGCCGTTCACCGCCGGGCCGTCCGTCGCGGACGCCGGGATGAGCGCGGCCGGCGAGGAAGTCGTCCGCTCGGGCGATGAGGTCGTCCCGTGACCGGGCGGTCAGCGCCAGCCGGTGCCGCCGGCCGTCGCCGGCTGGCGGGGCGAGCCGGGGAGGCCACGGTCCTGGACCGGTCACGGCCGACGCCAGGTCGCGTACGGCCGATCGCAGCGCTTCGGGCGTGGCGGCCTCCACCGGCACCAGCCATGCCGCCTCTTCGCCTAGGCCCTCGAGCACGAGGTGGCAGTTGGTGCCACCGAAACCGAATCCGCTCACGCCGGCGAGCAGGCGCCCCTCTTCATCGCCGGGCCAGTCCTCCGGCTCACGCTGGACGCGCAGGGCCCACTCCTCGAAGGGGATGTGGGGATTCGGACGCTCGAATCGCACGCTCGGCGGCAGGACCCGATGCCTCATCGCGAGAGCAACCTTGATCACGCCGGCGATGCCCGCGGCCGCCTCCAGGTGACCGATGTTCGCCTTGACGGACCCGATCCGCAGCGCACGCTCCCGCGGCCGCCCGGCGCACAGCACGGCGCTCAGCGCCTCGGCCTCGATGGGGTCGCCGAGCCGGGTGCCGGTGCCGTGGGCCTCCACGTACTGGACATCGGCCGGACGCACGCCGGCCCGGGCGTACGCCTGCCGGAGAACGGCCTCTTGGGCCTGGGGGCTCGGCGCGGTCAGGCTGTTGCCGCCCCCGTCGTTGTTCACCGCTCCGCCTCGGATCACGCAGTGGACGGGGTCGCCGTCGGCCAATGCGCGACTGAGCCGCTTGAGGACGATGAGGCCGCCTCCCTCTCCTCGCCCGTAGCCGTCCGCGCTCCCGTCGAACGCCTTGGACCGGCCGTCAGGGGAGAGGGCGCCCAACCGGTCGAGCGAGAGCATCGTGTTCGGGTCGAGCATGAGGTTCACGCCGCCGGCGAGGGCGAGGTCGCACTCACCGCGCAGCAGGCTCTGGGCGGCCAGGTGCACGGCGACCAGAGAGGACGAGCATGCGGTGTTCACGGCCATGCTCGGTCCGCACAGGCCGAGTGTGTACGAGACACGGGCCGGGACGATGCTCAGGTCGTTGCCGGCGGTGGTGTGCGGCCCGATGAGGCCGGCCTGGCCCCATCGGCTCGCCCCGTACTCGTTCCACATGGCGCCCACGAAGACGCCCGTACCGCTGCCGCCGAGGTCATCTGGGGGTACGCCCGCGTCTTCCAGCGCCTCCCAGGCCAGTTCCAGCATCAGACGTTGTTGCGGATCGATGTGGGCGGCCTCGCGCGGGGAGATTCCGAAGAACTCCGGGTCGAACCGATCCACCTGGGTGAGGAATCCGCCACGTGCCGCGCCCACGGCCCCCGGGAGGTCGGCGGCGTGCCACCGGTCGGCGGGAACGTCGGTGATCGCGTCCTCGCCGCTGCTCAGCAGGTGCCAGAAGGCGTCGGCGTTCGCCGTTCCGGGGAACCGGCAGGAGAGCCCGATGACCGCGATCGGCTCGTCCCCGGTCACGACGTCGGCGGGCGGGGCGTGCGCGAGGACCGTTGTCGTCTCGCCCATGAGATGAGCCGCCAAGGCCTGCGGGCTGCGGTACTTCCACGGCAGCGCCGGGGAGACCGGGCGTTCCAGCGCCCGTTCCAGGGCTTCGGAAAGCCGGGTCAGCGTCAGCGAGTCCACGCCGTACCGGCCGAAGGGCTCATGTCCGTCGATGCCGTCCGGCGTCGGCTCCCAGTGCTCGGTGAGCCAGTCGACGATCCACGTGCGTATGGCATCGACGGATCCGGGTCGCATTTCGGCCCTCCAGCGACATCCTTGGCCGCTGACGGGCGTCATACGTCTCGCGTGCGAGAAGACCGGATGAGTGCCGTTGAGCTGCCGTTGCGGACGGTATTTAACCAAATATGCGGCACGGGCGGTATTCAGACCGATAAAAGTTAAGGGTGTAGCTCGAACGTAGTGAGGCTCTGAACTTGGCTGTTGTGGGCTTGATGGTGCTCCTTGAAGACGGCCACCCCTGCTCGCGGTCCCCAGTTGGTTGCTGGCTCGACCAAGGGCGGGTTCGTCAGGTCCGCGCTGCGGGCCGTGGTCGCTTACCTGCCAGGTCATCGCCGAGGCCGAACCCCTTGGCCGACTTCGTCCCCGACGGGATCGTCGACCGGTTGTGCCTGCTCGGCCCGGCGTCCGCGCATGTGGACCGTGTCGGTGCCGAAAATTCGGCTACGGGCTCTGAGCTGGGGGTTCGTCGTTTCGCTGACGAGTTACGTTGTGGTCGGCAGGATCGAGTCTCGTGGGTCTTGGACTGCTGTATCTGATCTTCGTCCGGCTCGTCGGCTGGCTGGCCCTACTCGGCCGGTCCGATCGGTCCAAAGACATCGAGATTTTGGTGCTGCGCCATCAACTCGCGGTGCTGCGCCGGCAGGTCTCCCGTCCGCGTTGGTCATGGGCCGACCGAGCGATCGTCACGGCGCTGCCCGGGCTTCTTCCGAAAGCGAGACGAGCCGGGATGCTCATCACGCCGGGAACGCTACTACGTTGGCACGCCGACCTGGTGAAACGGCGTTGGACGTACAAGCGGCGAAGCCAGGGCCGACCGCCACTACGGCCAGCACTGCGGGAGTTGGTGCTGCGGCCGGCGACCGAGAACCCCCCGTGGGGATACAGGCGAATCGTTGGGGAACTGGCCGGCTTGGGCCGCAAGGTCGCGCCGTCGACGGTGTGGGCGATCTTGAAGAAGGCCGGTATCGACCCCGCACCACGACAATCCGGCCCCACCTGGGGCGAGTTCCTCAAAGCTCAGGCCGCCGGGATCGTGGCGTGTGATTTCTTCAGCGTCGAGACGATCACCTTGGCCCGGTTGTACTGCTTCGCGGTCGTGGAGCACGCGACCCGCAGAGTCCATGTACTTGGTGTCACCGCCCACCCAACTGCCGCCTGGGTGACCCAGCAGGCCCGCAACCTGTTACTCGACCTCGATGATCAGGTGGACCGGTTCGCGTTCTTGATCCGGGACCGGGACACCAGGTTCACGGCCGGCTTCGATGCGGTGTTCCAGTCCGAGGGCATCTGGATCATCAAGACACCGGTCCGGGCGCCTCGAACGAACGCGATCATGGAACGCTGGGTGGGCAGCGTACGCCGCGAGATCCTCGACCGGATCTTGATCATCAACGCAACGCATCTGCGGAAGGTTCTCGCCGAGTATGAGGACCACTTCAACGCCCACCGTCCCCACCGCGCCTTGAACCAGGCCGGCCCGCTCAGACCGTTACCCGCCCTCAGCGACGCCGACACCAAGGTCACCCGACGAGATCGACTCGCCGGTCTGCTTCACGAATACTCGCAGGTCGCATAGGGCGGCCGAGTTTTCGGCACGGACACGTCCGGGCATGCGGGCACTTCCCCAACGAGCAGGCCGCGCTCCAAGTGCGTGTACATGTCGCTGATGAGCCTGGACCCGACCGGCAAAGGCCGCAAGAGATGGACCCAGCGCTGGAAGGCGCCCCTCAACGCCTTCCAGATCGCCTTCGAAGGCCGCCTTACCCCGGCCACGGACTGAACCCCTAACAACCAAGATCAGCCGTTAAGTTGACACTCCCGAGGGGGGTATCTCTCTACGAGTTACAGACACCCCAGGTCACGTCGGGACTGTACGGGCCGAAAAGAGCGACAGAGCCGTTAGCTGGACAGACCCTCGTCTGCCGGTGGTGTGCGAGCGCTGTCATCGGCGGCGATCTGTGCCGCCCGGACTTCATCGAGGTAGTTGTAGATCGTAAAGCGGGAGACGCTCAATGTCTGGGCGACGTAGTCGATTGCCCCCCGGACCAGAAAGACTTCTCGTTCATCGAGGAAGGCGACGACCTTGACTTTGTCGGATTTGGTCATCTCGGAGACGGGAATGCCGACCTCGTCGATGCTCTGCCGGATGATGTGCCGGAGGATGCTGAGGACCCCGGAGTCCTCGATGAGTTTTTCCGACTCGGGTGGGTCGAGCTCGTGTCCGGTGACGAATGAGTCGATCACGTTCTTGACCGCATAGAACTTGCCGAGGTCATAGTTGACGGCGAATGCGGCAATTACGTCACCGTTCTCATCGCGGACAACGAGGGTTGACGACTTAAGGACCTTGCCCTCCTTGGTCTTTGTGATGTAGTCGGTCAACATGTCGTCGTGGAAGCGCTCGGAACGAAGGATGGCAGCGAGATCACGGATCCCGTCACCGACCTTGCGGCCCGTAACGTGGCCGTTCTCGATGTGCACGATGGACGAGGCCGGGTCATGGAGGTCGTGCACCACCGTTTCGCATCCCTCACCGAACATATCGGCGACGGCCGTCGCGATGTTGCGGAGGATGTTGAAGACCACAAGGTGGTCTTGCCGCAGGCTTGATTGGCTGCGACGGTCGTCATTCACTGCTGGATCTTCCGTTCTCGAGAGGACTTCCCTATGAACGCGTGAGCCGTGCCCTCAGTCCACGGCGGCTTCGATCGAGCCTATCGATAGGTACTTGACATCGAGGTACTCCGCGATGCCTTCGGCTCCGCCTTCGTGACCTATGCCAGACGCCTTGATCCCGCCGAAGGGAGCCTGGGCGGTCGACGGGATCCCGTCGTTCGCGCCGATCACCCCGAACTCGAGTCGTTCGGCCAGGCGTAGAACGCGTCCCACGTCCCGGGTGAAGTAGTAGGCCGCGAGGCCGTACGGGGTGGAGTTCGCGAGAGCCACGGCCTCCTGCTCACTCTCGAAGGTGCTGATCGCAACTACTGGACCGAAGGTCTCCTCGCGGCTTATCCGCATTGTTGGGTCGACGCCGCGCAGCACGGTCGGTGCGAAGAACGGTCCACCGGCGACGGTCCGACTGCCACCGGTGAGGAGGTCAGCTCCGTTGGCGATCGCATCGGCGACGTGGGCCTCGACCTTCGCGACTGCGGGCTCGGAGATCAGTGGACCGACGTCGGTCCTGTCGTCGAGACCGTTTCCCACGACGAGCTCGCCGAGCCGTTGGGCGAGACGCTCGGCGAATCGGTCGACGACCGCGCGATGGACGTAAAAGCGGTTCGCGGCGACGCAGGTCTGTCCCATATTGCGCATCTTGGACGCCACCGCTGCGTCGACGGCGATATCCAGGTCGGCATCCTCGAACACCAGGAATGGCGCGTGGCCGCCGAGTTCGAGGGACAACCGCTTCATGGTCGAAGCTGCCTGCGCCATGAGTGCTGTGCCGACGGTGGTCGACCCGGTGAAGGAGAGCTTCCGCACCCGCATGTCGGCCATGACGGGTTCGACGATGTCGGCCGCGTCGAGCCCGGCGACGACTGAGAACACGCCGGTCGGCAGCCCCACATCTGCGAATACTCGCGCGATCTCCAACGCTGACAAGGGTGTCAATTCGGACGGTTTGACCACCATGGTGCAGCCGGCGGCCAGCGCGGGGCCGAGCTTGCGCGTGATCATCGCGGCGGGGAAGTTCCAAGGAGTGACGCCGGCGGTGACGCCTACCGGGCGCTTGAGGACGAGCAGCCGCTTAGTGGGATCGGCGGAGGGGATCTGCCTCCCGTAGATGCGTTCGGCCTCTCCGGCGAACCAGCTCAGGAATGACGCGGCGTAGCGGATCTCTGTGCGCGACTCACGTAGTGGCTTGCCCTGCTCCCTGGTCATCAGGTGGGCGAGCAGGTCGATCCGCTCCAGCATCAGCCTGCCGGCCGCCGCGAGGATCTTCCCGCGGACGGGTGCGGGTGTGTCCGCCCACGCCGACTGGGCGCCTGCGGCGGCGGCGATCGCGCGTGACATCTCCGCGCGGCCGCCGTCGGGGAGCGAAGCGAGCACGTCGCCGGTGGCGGGGTCGGTGACGTCGAAGCGGCCACCACCGACCGCGTCGCGTACCCATTGCCCGTCGATGTAAAGGGCGTCGTGGACATCGAAGGTGTTCATCGTGTCTCCGATTCGGGTGTCGAAATGACGGTCCTGGTGGCCGCGGTCGCCCGACGTAGCGCCAGTTCGGCACCCTCCACGACGGAGGCGACGATCCGCGCAACGGGTTCGATGCCATGGATGAGTGGGGCGCTGGCACCCGCATAATGGGCGCCGGCTTCCCAATCGCCCTCGAAGCCCTCCCACGGCGAGGCATCGGTATAGCGCAGGAATGACCTGCCGTTGGGATGGGCGCCGATCACCTCGCCCTCCCCGGGGCGCTGGCCGGATCGAGGGCACCCTGCCTCCTCCCAACGGGACACGGTGGAGTTGCGTATCACCCGGTGCGGCGAGTCGGGCCATCCACCGTCGAACAGTCGTGTCTCCAGAAGATCGTCGAACCCGGCGTCGACCACCCGCTGCTTGTAGCCGGGATGGTTCGCGCTCTCCTCGCTTGCGACGAAGCGCGTACCCATCCAGACACCCTCGGCGCCCATGATGAGCGCGCTCGCCAGACCGCGACCGTCGGCGATGCCGCCCGCCGCGACGACCGGGATGCCGCCCGCGGCATCGACGATGGCTGGTAGCAGCGCGATCGTCCCTGCCGTGCCGACCAGATGACCGCCCGCGTCGCGGCCCTGGCAGACGAGGACGTCCACGCCGAGGTCGGCGGCGCGCGCGGCGTCAGCGAGGCGACCGACCGTCCAGAACACCGTGGCTCCGGCGGCCTTGGCCTGCTCGACGTACGGCTCGGGGTCTCCGTACCACAACGAAACAGTGCGGATCCCGGCATCAAGGGCGGCGGCGAGCCGCCGGCGCTGGTCACGAATCAAGGTGAGGTTCACCCCGAACCGAGTCGGCTCCACGACGCGGGTGTAGTCGGCGAGCGTGGTGACGATATCCGCCTCAGGCATGTGCATGAGCGCGACGAACGCGAACGCCCCCGCGTCGGCGACGGCAGTGACGAACCGCGGGGTCGAGCCCCGCCCCAACGGCGCGGCGATGACGGGGGCATCGATCCCTAGCCGGGCGGTGAGTGCGGTGTGCAGCGGCATGTTCCTCCTTGCCTCAGGCTGACGTCCGGGCGGCCATGGCTGCTCCGCCGTGCCAGTCGGGCGCGCTTGTCGGTGTACGGGTCGGCCCGTATCGGATCGCGTGCGGGTCGCACTACTTGATTTTTTGTAAGTTACAACAAATTTGGATAGGTATCAACAAGTCGTAGAATTTCAGGTACGGTTCGGCGCATGCTTACCCATGACGGCCGGGCCGCGGCGTCCCGTCAGGCACCCACCCTGGGTGTTCTCGGAGGGATGGGTCCCGCTGCGACAGCAGAGTTCATGCGATTGCTCACGGCCATCACCCCTGCCCAACGGGACCAGGACCATCCGCGTGTGCTGGTCCTTTCCGACACCCAGATCCCAGACCGACGCGCCGCGTTCGGCGGCGGCGACGACCCGACACCGTGGATCCGCTCCGACCTGTTCCGACTCGCCCGCTGGGGTGCAGATCTCCTTGCGATGCCCTGCAACACGGCGCACCTCTTCGTCGAGGGGATGGCGGCGGAGCTACCGAAACCGCTGGTGCATATAGCCGAGGCGACCATCACACAGGCGTATCGGCGAAGTCCGCGAGGTGGCCTGCTGGTCGCGACGGGGGCCACAGTGCGCAGCGGGCTTTACCAGCAGTGGGCACGGCGGCTGGGCTACCGGCTGGTCGTTCCGCCGCCCGACCGACAGGAGGCGATCGATGTGATGATCGACCTGGTCAAGGCGGGACAGGCCGAGGAAGCGGCACGTTCCCTCGCCGCCACCCTCGAGGAAGCGTGGCAGGAACGCGACCTCCCGATGGTCGCGGCCTGTACCGAGGTGCCCTTGGCCTACGACCTCACCGGGCTCCCGGATGACCGGATGTGTTCGTCGCTCGAGGCGCTCGCCGAAGCGTGCCTGCAAAGGTTGAACGATGCTGCCTGCTGCGAATCGGCGGTTGAGTGATGGTCGGTCTGTTTCGAGTCGAACGCGACCATCTTGGCGAGCTCCATGTGCCGGCGCATGCCTACTACGGCGTACACACCGCGCGCGCGATGACGAACTTCGCAGTGACAGGAGAACCCATCGCCGCCTGGCCTGAGCTCGTCTCGGCGCTCGCGGCGGTCAAGGCCGCAGCGGCTCAGGCCAACCACGCCCTGGGCGTGCTGCCAGGTGCGAAGGCCGACGCGATCGCCGCTGCCTGCACGGAGATCAGGAACGGCCTGCTGCACGAGCACTTCGTCGTGGACCTCATACAGGGCGGGGCCGGCACCTCGACCAATATGAACGCGAACGAGGTGATCTGTAACCGGGCGTTGGAGCTCCTCGGATACCCCCGCGGTGAATACCGCTTCCTCGACCCCATCGAGGATGTGAACCGCAGCCAGAGCACCAACGATGTCTATCCCACCGCAGTGCGACTGGCGGCCTTCGCGTCGACCACGGCGCTGTTGCAATCGGTGGCCGAACTCCGGCATCGGCTTGCGGAGAAAGCCGCAGCCTTCACCGGGGTGGTCAAACTGGGCCGTACGCAGTTGCAGGACGCCGTGCCGATGAGCCTGGGACAGGAGCTGCGGGGTTACGCCAGCAGCATCGAGGACACCGAACGCCGGCTCCAGGCCGCGGCAGCAGGCCTGCTGGAGATCGGCCTCGGCGGAACGGCCGTGGGTACGGCGCTTAACACGCCTTCCGGATACGTCCGGGAGGTACTTGCCCGACTCGCCGCGGTGACCGGCCTTCCGCTCGTTCCGTCGCGAGATCTCATCGCGGCTACCGCGGACGTCGGTGCATTCGTCGCCCTATCCGGCGCACTGCGGCTGCTGGCCGTCCGGTTGGGCAAGATCTGTAATGACCTTCGCCTCCTCGCCTCCGGCCCGCGGGCCGGCCTGGCCGAGATCACCCTCCCCGCCGTGCAGGCCGGATCCAGCATCATGCCGGGCAAGGTCAATCCGGTCATCCCCGAGCTCGTCAACCAGATCGCGTTCACGGTAATGGGCTACGACCTCACCGTCACCCTCGCAGCCGAGGCTGGGCAACTCGAGCTCAACGCCTTCGGACCGATCATCACTCGAAGCCTGCACCAGAGCGTGAAATGCCTCGATGCAGGCTGCCGCGCGCTGGCCGATCGATGCGTCGCGGGCATCACGGCCAACGAACAGCACCTGCGGGACAACATTGAGCGGTCGGCGACCGTCGCGACCCTGTTGAACCCACTGATCGGCTACTCCGCTGCCAACGCGCTCGTGACGCAGGCGATGGATGAGGGTCTCTCCATCCGCGAGTTGGTGATCAAGCGGGGTCTGCTGACCGCGGAGGCCTTCGACCAGCTGGTCCACTCGTCCTACTCATCAGTCAACTCAATCGATTGATCAACACGTCCCGGGTGCCCTGAGCCCCCGGCTCGACGGGAGAAGCCGCCATGAGCAGATCCACCCAACCCTCATCAGCCCTCAGTCCCAATCTCGGCCGTCGACAGATGAGCATGATCGCCGTCGGTGGTGTAATCGGCGCTGGCCTGTTCGTCGGCAGCGGGAGCGCGATCCATTCGGCCGGGCCAGGAGTGGTCTTGGGCTACATCGGCGTTGGCGTGCTGGTCATCCTGATAATGCGGATGCTCGCCGAACTGGCCGTGGCATCGCCTGACACAGGTTCGTTCGCCACCTACGCCGGCCGTGAGCTGGGTGCATGGGCGGGTCTCGCCGTCGGCTGGATCTATGCCTACCTGTGGGCGATCACGGTCGGCTTCGAGGCGACCGCAGGCGCTGCGATCGCGCACCGTGTCCTGCCGGCAGCTCCGGCATGGCTGGCCGCCCTCACCTTCATGGTCGTGCTCACCGGTGCGAACCTGATCAATGTCCGATTCTTCGGTGAGATGGAGTTCTGGTTCGCCTCGATCAAGGTCCTCGCTATCACCGGATTCCTGGCGCTGGGCGTGGTGGCGATCCTGGGCTGGATTCCCGGCCACCCCACGCCTGGCCTGAACAACCTCACCGGGAGTTCTCACGCTTCCATAAGCTGAGGGCAGCCTGATCCGGGTGGTGCCGGGGAGGGTGGGAGCAGCCCTGACAAAGCCGGGGCGGGTTAGCGCAGGGTTAGTGCCGCCAGATGACGCGGGCCCGGCGAGCGTGGCGAAAAGGAGTACGCGAGGAACCGGCGTCGTTACGTCGGGGCCTTCCCCCCAAGGCCAGGTAGTTAAGGGGATTCAGTTCTTGTCAATCGGCTGAGATGGGCAACGGGACTCCTGTAGTTCAGATGTCGGCGAAGATCATCTGAAGAGTAGAGTCCCGTTGCGGGATCAGTCTGTCATTTCCCGGGTGGTCCGGGTGGCTGCGGGCGTGTTCGCGCCCGGGCATCTGGGAGAGCTCACGCAGGTCGTGCCGTTCGAGCTGGTGGACGCGGTGTTGGCGGAGACGGGCCGGGTGCAGCACCGTGTCGGTGCCGGAAACTCGGCCACCGGTCGTGACCTGGGTTCCCTGTTCAGCAGGCGGACGTGTCTGCGACGAGCAGGATGAGGCTTGTGGTGCTACGGCTCCTCTATCTCATCTTCGTTTGTCTACTCGGCTGGCTCGCCATGCTCACGCGGTCGGATGCCTCGAAAGAGGCGGAGATCTTGGTGCTGCGGCATCAGCTGGCGGTGCTGCGCCGGCAGGTCGCACGACTAGGCCGTCGTGGGCCGATCGGGCGGTGATCGCAGCGCTGGCCCGGTTGCTGCCTCGATCGCGGCGGATCGGGTTGTTCGTCACCCCTGGCACGCTGCTTCGCTGGCACGCTGACCTGGTGAAGCGACGCTGGACCTGTAAACGCACCCAACCTGGTCGCCCATCGGCGCGCCCGACGATCCGCGAACTGGTCTTGCGGATGGCCGCGGAGAATCCCGGGTGGGGTTATCGGAGGATCGCTGGACAGTTGACCAATCTGGGCCGCGGGATCGCGCTGTCGACAGTATGGGCGATCTTGAAGAAGGTCGGGATCGATCCGGCACCCTATAGATCGGGGCCAGCGTGGGGAGAGTTCCTGCGTGCCCAGGCCGAAGGGATCCTGGCCTGTGATTTCTTTCATGTCGAGACGATCACCCTGATCCGGCTGTACTGCTTCGCGGTGGTTGAGCACGCCACTCGCCGAGTGCATGTCCTTGGTGTGACCGCGAATCCGACCGCCGGCTGGGTGGCCCAGCAGGCGAGGAACTTGTTGATGGATCTGGGGGAGCAGGCCGGGTCGTTCACGTTCATGATTCGGGATGGGGACAGCAAGTTCACCGCGCTGTTCGATGAGGTGTTCCGCGCCGAAGGAATCCGGATCGTGCTCACCGCTTCCAAGGCACCTCGCATGAACGCGATCACGGAACGCTGGGTCGGCAGCGTCCGCCGCGAGATCCTCGACCGGATCCTCATCATCAACGCCGCGCATCTACGCAAGGTCCTTACCGAGTACGAAGACCACTTCAACGCCCACCGGCCACACCGCACCTTGAACCAGGCCAGCCCACTCAGAGCGCTACCCGACCCCGTCGACGCCGACATCAAGGTCATCCGACGAGATCGACTCGGCGGACTCATCCATGAATACGCCCAGGTCGCATAGGGCGGCCGAATACTCGGCACCGACAGGGTAGGACCCTGCGGTTCTGGGCCACTTCAGCGCCTCGTGGCTGTGCGGTTTCTTCAGGTTCGGTCATTTCGGCGGTTGTCATGTTCGGTGAGCTGGTGGCGGAGTTGGTCGGCGATCTGTCGGGATTGGCGTGCGTCGGCGCGGCTGTTGGGGGTCTCCAGGTCGGCGGCGACGGCGGCCCAGCGGTCTAGGCAATCCAGGATCAGGTCCCACTGGGTGTGGGTGAGCGGCATCGTCACTGTCTGCCCGGGCTGCGGCGAGTCGGCGAAACCCGCGGGGTCGGTCGGCCAGTCGGGTAGATGGTCCCAGCCGGCTTGGCGGATGGTGTGGGCGAGGTCGAGGACGTGGCGGGGGTCGCCGTGTTCGCCCTCGACGCTGATCTCGTTGTCCAAGATGGCATCCACTACCAGCCAGTGCGCGACCGGTATCACCACCGGGACCTGTTCGTGAGCAGAACTCATGCCGCAGGATCGTGGCCGCCGGACGGCGGCAGGTCAACGACCGCGCGGGACGTCACGGGCTGGCGCCGGCCGATGGACCTGCCCTGGCCCCCGTGCAGTCTTGGCCTTTGGGGCTCAAGCGACCGGGAGGGCGGATTAAGGGTTTCCCCGGATGCCGCCGACCGGCACGCCGTCGCACACTCTCACGTGACAATCGCGGACGCCGAGAGGATCGGGTTCGTGACCCCCAAGATCTTCAAGGAGCCACATGAGGTTCTTAATCTCACCACGTGCCGGCCAGCCCGGGATAGCGCACTCGCCGCCGAGCGCTCGCACCGGCCCGCCGGACGGTTCGCGCGCTGGCGTGCACGGGAGCCACAGCGGTCTTGCTTGCGGTCGGCGGGGTGTCCGGGATAGGCGTCGCGGCGGCGGACCCGGCACCCGGCGTGCACGCGGACACTCCTGGTGGCGCGGGCGACCCGGCGCACGGCACAGCCGCGGGGGCGGCAGCCGCCGGTCCCTGCAAATTCTCCCGCACCAGCTCCTGCGACAAATTCAAAGGGACGGTCTTCGTCGCCGAAAACGGCGCTCCGGTCGGCTACGCGCGGTTCATCGGGACGATCGACTGGCACACGGCGGTGAACAGCAACACCTACACCGCCGAGATGACCGTGACACCCTTCGCCGTCGTCGACGAGGGTGTCGGGATGAACATCACGATCACCGCGGCCTGCGAGCACCCGTGCTCTGCCACCGGCGCGCTGAGGGGGCCGGTGGTCACCGGCCGGTCCCTCACCGGCACCTTCCACTTCACCGAATCCACCAAAAGCGAGCACACCAGCTCCCCGGACTTCATCGCGACCCCCTCCAAACCGCCACTCAGCCCGGTGCCCGGTCAATCCCGCGCCGCCACCCGCATCCGCTGCGACGACCTGATCGAAGGCCGCAAGGCGGGCTGCGTCGTGCCCGACTACATCCCGACGATGACCACCATGGCCAAACTGCCGAAGATCGCCAAAAACATCCGCGGCATCCAAAAACGCGGGGGGTACGGCGTCCCCGGCGACAAGGCCCGCGCCCTGCACCACATCACCGACGAAGCCCAGCAAAGACGCAACCGTGAAGCGATGTGCGGCCGTCGCCACACCGGCCCGCGCCCCGCCGGCAAATCCTGCGACGAGTACCCGTTCGCCTCCGCCCGCGAAGGCGGCGGCACAGTCGGGGGAATGGGAAGCGGCTGGGCCTGGGTCCCCGCCAAAGAACAAAACAGCCAGGGCGGGCTCATCAGCGGCTTCTACAACGCCGACCGTGTCCTGGACGGCGACCCCTTCTACGTCGAGGTCTAACCCCTGCACCCACGATGGACTCCCGAAGCTACGGCGAGCCGCAAGGTAGGGATCGCCGCGGTCAGCTGGCGGGGAGTTCGGCGCGAGCGGCCGACGGGGCGCCCGCGTCGAGTTGAGGGCGCTGGCCGGTCTTGAGCTCAGGCACGTACTTGTAGATCGTTGCCCGGCTGACGCCCAGCAGCCGGGCGATGGTGGCGTCGGGCTGGGCGAGCAGGGCGCGCGCGTGCCGGATCTGGTCATGAAGCTTGACAGCGCCAACCTGGTGGCGCTCTATCCATTCCGGCGTCTGGCGTCCCATGGGACGCCGACGTTAGACCGGCCCCCGCACGAGACGTTGGCCGCTCGCGCCCATCTCTGCTCCCTTCGGGCGGCTAGGCTGCGCCAACGGTGGAGGCCGTCGCCGACCCACCTGAGTGTGTCTTTCTTCTCTGTGACACGCCGGCTATGAGTGCGAAACCAGGGTTGGGCGCGGACACCGATGGCGCTCCGGGAGCTCGCGCGAGGCTGATCCGTACTCCAAGAATGTCGGGAATCTGTCGTGGAGACGGATGCGTCCACAAGCGTAATGTGTGAGCTTATTTGTGGCGGTTATGGCGTCATGAAGTGAGGCGGCCATCGCGTGACTTGCGGGATCGAACCTGCGGATTAAAAGTCCACAGTTCTGGAGGAATTCCCTACTCGACGCGCTACCGCGTCCTGTTTCACAGTACCGCTACGTGCCATTTGATCCGCGTTCGCTATTCGCTTCACGGCGTATCGGTGCGGCGTCGTACCGGGTGCTGCCGGGCGGTACCGCGACGTACGAGCACCCGCGGAGCACCCAATCCGGCCGTTGGGCTTGGAAAACTATGCATCGCACCTACTCCTAGCCGAGTATCAGCGAACGAGGTAGTCAATCTTTCAAAGCTCCAGGTCGGCCCACTGCGGCAGTTTTGAAGTGGTATAGGGCAAATGGTTATCTCCGGGAGGTCATCCGTCAGCCTGAATGTAGAGCATGCACGCGGGCTTCTTCGCGCCCTGATGCGGCGCGGGAGCGAGGCATCGCGGTCAGCGCAGGTGTTCGCCGATTGCTGCTCGGTGAACCAGTGGCAGGATCTCTTCCTGGAGCGCCTGGAGGAGGACTGGCTCATGGGCGGCGATATGGTGCAGAGCCGAAGCCAGCGCGGCTGCGCCCTGCTCATCTGCGAGAGCGGTGAGAATGGCGGACACCTCCCGCTCGGTCGGCGCCAGGCTCCCCTTTGAACGTGATTTACGTCGCTTCGCCCGTTGTAGCTCGTTATGGCGGAGGATCACATGGATCGCGGCGACGGCAGCGCTCACTTTGCCGCGGGCCTCTTCGGTGAGCGGGTAGGTGGTGATCTCCTCGGTGAAGTCCGCCCAGCCGTCAGGGGCTTCGGGAGCCAGGTTCGCGCCCTCGCGCTTACGCACCGTAGCCAGCCAAGGAGCGCTCCCGCTCTTGTATACCTTCATGTCGCGCTGGACCAGCCTGGCTGTGAGTCGGGCCACTGCGGGGCCGGCAAGCGCGTCGCGCAGGCCTTCAGCGATCGTATGCCGTTGGGACTCACCGGTGTCGGCGAACCGCGCCAGGATATGGACCGTGTCGAGGAGGTCGGTCGACGGCGGGGCCCACAGAGTCCGCAGGCCCTGGGCGATGAGACGGTCTCGCCATCTGGGCAGAGAACGGGCCATCCCGTCGTCGATGAGGTCGAGTGCCAGTCTCGGGCCGATGGGGACGATGCTGCCGAGCCGTTCGTCAGCACGCTCGTCGATCGTTTCCACGAGTTCGATCAGTGCCTGCTGCTGGTGCTCTTGGGGGACGGAGAACAGACGGCCAGCGGCGAAGATCCAGGTGTTGCGCCAGTGCGGGCTTGCGGCAGCGATCCGCAGGCGGTGGATGATGACGTCGAGCGGGCCGGTGGTCAGGTACATCGCGGCCATGAGCTCTTGCAAGGACCGCACATCGAAGCCGTAGCCTTCGTCACCGCGGGGGGCGATCAGCACCAGGCGCCGGGTGGCGGCGTTGACAATCTTCGTCAGCAGGTCCTCGTCAATGCCCGAGGGCTTAAATCCCGCTTGGTCGAGCACGCCCCAGGTGATGTTGTGCAATTCCTGGTCGGTGAGGGCGGCATCAGAGCGATTGCCGACCTCGCTGCGGTCCTGCAGTTCGAAGCCAATGCGTTCATGAAGTTGCTGAATCTGCTGCCCGTGTTCTTGGAGGATCCGGCTGAATCCCGTCTGCTTGTCCCGCTCGCGTCGGAAGATGGTTTCGTAATAGCCCCAGAAGAGGCTGAACCGGTCGGGGGCGAGCTTGCCTGCCGCGCCGATGATGATCGTCATGATCAGTACTTGCAGGGGTGTGCGCAGCAGGTTCCGCAGGGCGTCGTCGGCCGCGGCGCTCTGCAGTTGCCGGGTGACCCTGTCAATGCGGTCGAGGTCGTTGCGGAGTCTGATCTTGGTGACCAGGGTGCCGTAGCGGACCGCTTCGGCGGGCTGGAGGTAGTCCAGGTCGATGCGTTTGAACTGGGTCGGCGCGATCGGCTCGGTGAATCCCATGGGCCGGGTGGTGAGCACGACGAACAGGTCGCAGTCGTCGGCGTCGGCGTTGGTGACCAGTTCGGTGACCCGCTCGATGAGCCGTTTTCGTACGGTCGGGTCGGTGACTTCGTCCAAGCCGTCCAGCATGAGGAACCAGGGCCAGCGTCTCATCCACGCCAGCAGGTTGTTCGGCTGGACCTTGCCTGCGTCCGAGCGCAAGGAGATCCGTTCGGCGATGTAGCGGATCAGCGTGGAGTCGATGTTCTGGCCGTGATCGCGAGCGTATTCGGCCAGGTCGATGCGCATCGCCCAGCGGCGGTGGCGGGGCATAGCCCGTCCGAACCTGCCAAGCGCCTGCCGCATCCCGGCGATCAGCGCCCGATGGTGGGTGCTCAGGTCCTCGGCCCCCGACAGCATGGCCGCCCGGTAGGCCTGGACGAGGAACTTGGAGATGGTGGTCTTCCCGTTGCCGGGAGCACCCGCAACGATGAGGTGGCGCGGGCCATCAACCGTGGTCAGCTTCGGTTTCAGCATGCGCTCACCGTGATCGAGCACTTGCTGGATCACGCTTCCGCTGCCGACGTCGTGGCCGAGCGTGACCGGCAGGTCGATGACGACCTGATGGACGGGCAGCCCGGTCGTGTCGCCGGCGCCAGCCTCGTCGAAGTAGATCATGCCTTCGCCGACCAGCGTCGTACGGGCGTGCGCGCGCAGCGCGGCTTCGAGGTTCTCCGGCGAGACGAACCCGGTGATCTGCGACAGGTTCGCGAACACGTCGGCGGCGGTGAGGAACCCGGGGAACGCCTGCCTGACCGCTAGGCTGGTGTTCAGCAGGGCCTGAATTTGGTTACCGTCCCACACGCGCCATTTCCGGATGCGTTTAATCCGATGCAGACGGGCCCGCCGCTCGGCGCCGGTCCCGACGTCGCGGCTGCCGTCTTCCAGACTTGCCACGTACTGGCTGATGCTGGCGTTGATGAAGTCATGGCCACCCGAATCCGGCACCGGCGTGAGCGGCACGTTGGAGATGAAGACCAGGAAGTCGGGAACCGGACCCCTGCCCGAGGACGGATCAGCCCAGGCATCGAGTTCCTCACGCACCTGTGACCACAACCAAGCGGCGTTAGCAGTGTGCCGCGACTCCAGCGTCTCCTTGTGCTTAACCTGGAAGACCGTGTACCCCTCCCAGACCTCGCTGGCCTGGTCCTCAGTCGGCTTCCAGATGAGCTGGCCCTTGTAGTAGAGGTCCCGGCCGCCGTCGCGGCCTGACCCCATCACCTGCACACCCGGACCGAACGCATCCAGCAGGAGCGCAGCGGCGAGATCCTGGAAACCCGTGCTTCCCAACTGCTCTAGGTCGTACGCCATCGCACACCTTTCCGCCATCCGCGGGCGCCGACATCAAGGGGAGAACCGCACCGGCCGGTCGGCATGCCACCACCAGCCGCAGACCTGCCTATCACAAACACCGGCATCGCCAACGACGGTCGCCGATATGCGCACATCACCGGCAACGACTCCTTCTGCCACAGGCCACGCATGGCCCGGTAGCGGGTGAGCTTCCGCAACTCAGTCATCGCCTCGCAAGCGGCCTGCAGGGAGACCGCGCCATGGAGCCAGGGCACCTCAGGGTGTTTCGTTCGCGTGGTCCCGGCCGGCGAAGCCCAACCCGACGATCATCTGGTGTTGACACCGGGGACGCGTGACACGAGAGTGGCCGCGCGATGGACGCCAAAGATCTGACATCCGCAGAACGCCGTGTCTACCGGGCCTTTCCGCGTGGAGACGAGGTCGACTTCCGCGACGGTGATGACGATCCCGTCGACGGTGCGTCCTGGGGTCCCGACCGGACCATCCGCGCGAAGGTTCTTCGTGCGCTGCTTCTTCGCGAGGGTGCCGGTCGAGGCGAGATACCGGCGTTGCGGATCGTCGGCGCCCGCATCATCGGTCCGCTGGACCTGCGGAACGCGGTCGTCGCGCATCCCGTTCGTCTGCGGGCCTGCTACTTCGAAGAGGCGCCGAACCTGTACGCCGCGCGGACCCGCCAGCTCAACCTCTCCGAGTCGGTCCTTCCCGATCTGGTCGCCACAGAGATCCAGATGGAGGGCGCTCTGCACCTCACCGACTGCCACGTCCTGGGAACGGTACGGCTGGTCAGCGCGAGAATCACGGGCGCGCTCTTGCTGGACGGCGCCCGCCTCGGCTCGGGAAAAGGCGAGGTACTCCAGCTCAACCCGGCGCACATCGAGCATGACCTGTGGGGCCCTGGCCTCACAGCAGCCGGGCAGGTCCGGTTGGACGGGGCGCACATCGGCGGCGCGCTGAACCTCCAGAATGCCGAACTGACCAACCCCGGCGACGTCTGCCTCCGAGGGGTCAATCTCACCATCGGTTCGGGCATCTACGGTGAACGCCTGACCTCCCACGGAGAGATCAGGCTGACCGGTGCCCGGATCGGTGGATCGTTCAACGTCTCAAACGCCGCGCTCACCAACCCCAGTGGCCCCGCCCTGACAGCCACAGTGATCACCGTCGGGCTCGACATGCTCTGCGTCCGGATGCGGACCGAAGGACATGTCCGTTTCAGGGGCGCGCGCATCGCCGGGGTCGTGAACCTCGATGATGCGACGCTGATCGATCCCGGTGGCACCGCGTTGCAGGCCGAGAACCTCGCCGTCGGCACGGATCTTCAGGGGATGCGGCTACGCGCCGATGGCCGCGTGGACCTGCGGGGAGCGAAGATCACAGGCCAGCTCAACCTCGCCCACGCCAGGCTCACCAATGCCGGCGGCATGGCTCTGCGGGCCAGTGGCTGCACGGCGGCCGAGTGCTGGTTCCGCGATGCGGAGCCGATCGCAGGGTCGGTCAACCTGCGCCGCGCGCAGTTCGATCTCCTCCACGCCACCCCCGACCTCTGGCCCGGCTCCGTCAAACTCGACGGCCTGACCTACGGCAGGCTGGTCCCCCACCTGCCCGCGCGCGAACGCCTGGAATTTCTGGAACGCGACGAGGACGGCTACGTACCTTACGCCTATGAGCAACTCGCCGGCGCGTACAGCCGCATCGGAGACGACGCCGCGGCACGCCTCGTACGACTGGCGAAGCAACGCCGGCACCGCTCTACCCTTCCCTCCTACGCCAAGGTCTGGGGATATCTGCAGGACGTCACCGTCGGCTACGGCTACCGGCCGATGCGCGCGGCCGCCTGGCTGGCCGTACTGCTGGCGATCGGCACCGTGACGTTCGGGCTGCACCACCCGCCGCCGCTGGAACACGGCAAGGCGCCCGGTTTCAACCCGTTCATCTACACCCTGAACCTGCTCCTGCCGATCGTGGACTTCGGCCAGGCAAAAGCGTTCAGCCCGCAGGGCCCCTACCAGTGGCTGTCGTACCTGCTCATCGCCGCGGGCTGGATCCTGGCCACCACCGTGCTCGCGGGCATCACCCGCACGATCAACCGCCAGTAGGTGCCACTACCGGCATACCGACCAGCTGCGCGAGGATGATGGCGTCGTCCTTGCGAACAGCAAGGTTCCGCTACGACAGGGCTTCACCTCCCGCTCGGCCGGGCACGAAAAGCCTCTCTCTTCGACGCTACATCTGAGCTCGCAGGCTACGAATATTGTCACGCATTTTGATGACGGCCGGATGACGATGCCCCAGTTCGGCGACGGCAAATTTTAGCGTCTCCTCGTAGAGCGGAATCGCCCTAGCGAGGTCCCCGGAAAGCCTGTATGCGTAGGCGAGAATGTTCCGCGATTTAAATGTGTCTTGATGCCCCGGCCCAAGGATTCTGGTGCGGCCGATCAGCTCCTTTTCGTAGAAGACGATGGCACGAGAGAGGTTATCAGTTGCCCTGTACGCGAATCCCAACATGTCCTGGGTGGCGAGGGTTGTAGGGTGGTCGACTCCAATGGTTTGGATTCGGGTTTCGAGCAGCTGACTATACAGTGGAATAGCGCGATCTGGCCGCCCTGTTGAAATGTACAGACCGGCAAGTCTTTCTTGCGCGCTCGTCAACTCGGCACTCTCGGGGGCGAAGATCCCCGGTGCATCATCGATCACCTGCTCCAAGAGCGGAATGGCGCGGTGCGGTTCGTCGATTTCGCAGAGAGCAACCGCGAGGTTGTTCCGTGACACCACTGTGTCCAGGTGATCACGACCCAGCACCCTAGCTCTAACACTAAGAGCCTGCTCGAGATAAGTTACGGCGCCAGCCGGGTCCCCATTGGTGAGATGGACGCCACCGAGCACGGCGAGTGAAGCGGCAGTTTCTTCATGCTCCAAACCAAGCGTACGCGGCGGCACGGAACCGATCGCCGCACTCACCGCCGTACGCACCGCCGCCCGCCAGATCCTCATCCACCAACTCGACCACCGCACGGCATCGCTGTTCGAACACGCCGACGCCATGGCCCAGACCGAGGCCACCCGCCGCTTCTACAACGACACCGCCGTCCTTGACCTCGCGACCATCACCTACCCGGGCCCCGCCGTCCCCACCATCACCACACCCGCTGTCACCCTCCTGCCCCGCGACACGGGCACGCGGGTACGCCGACCGGCCACGGCAGTTGAGGACGCCACGGGCATTCGCCCGGCATCGGACCGGCCGCGAGGCGGCGCGGCGGGTCTGATTCGGGTCCTCTGGCGAGGCCGGCGGGAGAAGAAGGGGTCCTTCGATGAGTCACCTGATCAGAACTGAGCCTGACGCCCGAGGTCCTCGCACACGTGCACCAGCACGCCGGACCGCTGACGGACACCGACCCACGCTGCTACCGGCCAGGCCGATCCGACCCAGCCACGCAACCGCCGCACAACACGGGGAGATTCCCCGATGAGCCAGGCGATCTGCATCGATGACGAGGTCAAGACCTACATCCAGTGGCATGCCGGGCTGGACGACACACCCAAACGGGTCCTGAGACGGCTGCTCGGCATGGACGACACCACACCCTGCCCCGGACCAGCCGATGTCAACGACCCACCGAACACGACGGCAAGCTGCCCTCTGAACCTGGAAGGTGACGTTCAGCGATGAAGTGGAACCTGCGCCTGGCCGCCGCCAACCGCGACATCTGGAAACCTAGCGAGCTACAGCGCCTGCTCGCTACCGAGGGGCTCACCATCAGCGTCGCGAAGGCGCACCATCTATGGTCCGGGAGGGTGCAGAAGATCGATCTGTCCGATTTGGATACCATCTGCGCCGCTCTCCGTTGTGGAGTCGAAGAAATCCTCATCCCCAGCACGGTGAAACGGGTCGATGACCAGCGGGAGAAGACGGCTCCGGCGTCGTCGGTCGAGACAACCACGCTGCCTATGAGTTGCACGAACGATCAGGACACGCCCGTCGGTATACGGCTTCTCCGCGATCTACACGCAGTGTTCGAGGGTGTCAACGCGTTGCACAGCGTGACCGTCCTCGAACGGCTACATCAACTCCACGGAAGGCCGTGGATGCACGAGTACGGCCGTGAGTTGACCACCCGCAGCCTGGCCTACCAACTCAAGCGGTACGGCGTCGTGTCGGTACAGGTCAACCTCGGGGGCGTAAACCGAAGGGGCTACCAGCGAGAACACCTTCAACAAGTGTGGGACCGTATCCCCGGCACGGTGAAACGGGTCGATGACCAGCGGGAGAAGACGGCTCCGGCGTCGTCGGTCGAGACAACCACGCTGCCTATGAGTTGCACGAACGATCAGGACACGCCCGTCGGTATACGGCGTCTCCGCGATCTACACGCAGTGTTCGAGGGTGTCAACGCGTTGCACAGCGTGACCGTCCTCGAACGGCTACATCAACTCCACGGAAGGCCGTGGATGCACGAGTACGGCCGTGAGCTGACCACCCGCAGCCTGGCCTACCAACTCAGGCCGTACGGCGTCGTGTCGGTACACGTCAACCTGGGAGGTGTAAGCCGAAGGGGCTACCGGCGAGGTGACCTACAACCCGCATGGGACCGTTACCTACCCCGGCCGCGACAGCAGGAAGGTGGTCCCGGCGACCACGACGTCTCGGCCTGACGCTATGCGGGCTGTGATGCCCCCTGGGGCCGTCGTGGTACCGCCACGCCTCAAAGGCTTTGCCGCAGATGCGGCGACGGCCGCCCCGTCATCCGCCAGCTACATTCGAGTCAGCTCTCACCTGTTCCGCGCACCGGTCTCGTGCCACCTGGTCCAGGACCTCGATCCGCCCGCGGCTCGTTCACCGGAAGGCGGACGCTACTTCGTCGCCGCGCGGGCGCCGGGCCGGGTGAACCCGGCCGCGCCACCCGGGTAGGTCTTGTACGACTGCAGTCGCACGTTCGCGCCGGTGTGGGGTGCGACGATCATCATGCCGGTGGCGGGGTTGGAGACGATGCCGAGGCTGTCGGTGGGTCAACGGGTGTTCGGCCTCGCCGACTGGCATCGCGACGGCACTCTGGCGGAGTATGTGGCGATCGAAGCACGCAACCTCGCACCGCTGCCCGGCGACGTCGACTTCGCGGTTGGTGCGTCCCTGCCCATCTCGGGTCTTACTGCGTGGCAGGGACTGTTCCAGCACGGTCGCCTTCAGGCTGGCCAGAGCATCCTCGCCGGTCCAGCAGCGCCAGATCCGAACGCGGCAGCGCGAGCAGGCCGGCCGGGCGGGCCAGATGGGTGGCGAGCCAGCCCCCGACCCGCTCAGACCTCCCGGCCGATGCCGGCTCGGCGGCAGGATGCAGGCGGGTGGCCTGGATCCGGGCCAGCGCCACATCCAGCCGAGGCGGCGCCGGCCACACCTGCCAGGCGATGATCAACACCCCGGCAACGGTGAGACCCGCGGCGAGCGAGTTCCACGACGGACCGGCATTCTTGGTGCAGCCGGACGGCGAGGAACGATTGCTGTCCGTGCCTATGGCTCCAGGCAGTTGTCCACTCGCGTGCCTACGGCCACTTTCTACGCCAGCCGTTTATCCGCATTGCTGGCGAGCGCCGAATGACGGGTAGTGGTGGGCAGCGCCGGATCCCCGAGTCCTATCTGGCTCAACTCGAGGTTCCACTGCCTCCAGTCGAGGAGCAACAACGGATTGCCGAGGTGCTGGACCAGGCGGACGAGCTGCGGGTGAAGCGACGGCGGGCGATCGCGATCCTCGACGACCTCGCCGAATCGATCTTCCTCGACATGTTCGGCGCCGAAGCGCAGTTCCAGAGCTGCCGACTGGGAGAGGTCGCCGAAATAGTCTCGGGAATCACTAAGGGTCGGAAGGTTCCCGATGGCGTAGAACTCAGGACGATTCCACGGCGACCGTAGTGATCGCAAGGCGCGGAGATCCGCGCGAGTCCGGGGTTCAGGAAATCTTCAGAGACTTCCCGTCCTGAAGATGTCTAATGGAACAGGAATTCCAACCCCGTCCGTCTACGAGAGTACGTCGGCGCACGAGCTCATGCGCAGCCGTCATGCATGAAGGCGTCCCTTGACTGCTACGACAGCAGCCGATACGCCAATAAGCCCTTGCCCGACGGGATGCGACTCGCCAGTTCACGCGCGGTTCGAGTCCGCTCTGGCGAAGCCCAGCGGTAGCCAGGCGTTATCTCGCATCAGATCCCGTAATCGGCTTGCACCACATGAGATCCAGGCCTCATCCTGGCCAGTTCGCCATAGGAAGGTAGGAACGGTCTCGCATGGATATCAAGACGCTGGAGGAGCTGCAGGCCGCTGACGAGCGCACCCTGGCTTTTACTCCGCTCGGACTCGGCCGCATGGCACCCGAGGACGCCGCCGATTTTCAGCAGCGGGTGATCGCCGACCTTCAGCTGGCCGGTGAGGTTACCGAAGCCACCCGAAACAAGTTCGAGCAGCTGCGCGCCGCCCACGCTCACGGGGTGCTGTGCTACGAGTTGTTCACGCTGGTCGGGGACGCGGCCCAGCTGACGCTGGAGCAGGCGCTGCGCGATCGCTTCGCCTTCCAGTACCAAGGGCAGATCGTCCAGGTCCGCGACAAAGACAACCGCGAGTACCAGATCACCATGACCAGCTACATCGACTTCTTCGAACATCTCAGAAAGATCCGCGGCCCGAGAATCCGCATGGGCCCTTCACGAGAGTGGAAGGTGTTCAACGGCACGCTAGGCGGCCTGCTGACCTGGGCACGCCGCGAGGGATTGCTGCGCGGCCAGCGCAACCGGAGTCTGGACCCGATCCGGCAGGCACTGCGCAATACGGTCGCCCATGGCGTCTACCACCTAGATTCTCCGGTGGAAGCCGCCAGGTCGCTGTGCGACCTGGCCGAGACCATCAATCAGCTGTGGGGACATCCGACCCCGGGAGGCCGGCTGTATCCCGCGCCGCTCAGCCGGAGCATCGTCGCCATCGGCTGGAACGATAATGGCGAGAACATCAGGGCCGGCTACGCCGACTCCCTGGTCGATGCGGCCGATGAGGACGAATTCACGTACATCCTGATCCGCGCCGTGTTCTGCCCGGGCGGAGTGACCGACCCCCGTCTGCTGGGATTCGACGCGCGCAGCGCGACCACTACCTTCCCCGCGCAGTACCTGTGGGGCCCGGGGAGTCGTCAAGAGGCCATCGCCTGGCTGCGTGACCACCATCCCGAGCCGGATGTGTGCGATCACCTCGATCAGGTCGTCCTCGCCCGCGTCCACGACGGCCAGGTAGAGATGCCGATGTACCCGGGCATCGCGGCCGGACTTCCCGCGGCCGAGCAGCGTGACGGTACCTGGTACGCGCTGCGCGTCGACCACGGGCTCGATGCCCTCGCCCACATTCGGGCCGCCGTCGGCGGCGTAGCCGAGCACGACAGTCAAGGGGAATGCGGGGCGTGCCCCGTGGAGACGCTCGCCACCGGGAATCTGACGGCTGTCCTGGAGGCGGCACGCGATGCCGGGACGGACACGACGCCGCTCAGAGTCCCGGACGTAAGCACGCCCTTGACACACCGCATGGACCGGCCGGCGCCGCTGGCGGGATAGCCATTGCGCCGATCCCCTGGACAACTTCTCCCCGCACAAGCACCCCAACGTCGTCTCCTGAGAGGCCGCAACGACATCGAGCTGGTATTCCTACCGACGTATTCCTCCTGGTTGAACTGGATCGAAGCGGAGTTCGCGGCCCTGCGCTACTTCGCCCTGTCCGCCACCGACCACCCGCAGCCACACCGAACAAGGCGAGACCATCGCCGCGTACGTCCGCTGGCGTGAAGTAGATCACCAGTACGAGGAGTCCACGCTCGTCGCGTCTAGGAGCGTGTTCCAGACCGCTTCCTCATACCGGGCCATTTCCCGATCGCGGCGCACTGCGCCGTCGACATGGGCACGCTCGCTTTGCAGCACTGCCAGCTTGGTGCTCAGCTTCTGCTCTTTCTTGGTGACCGGGGGCTTCTTTCGCCGGCCCGCTGCCCACACCGAAGTGCGGATCCGCTTGAACTCGGCCTGCTGTGATCGCAGCTCGGCCAGCTCAGCATCGATCTGCGCCAGGAGGGTGGCGCGTTCATCCTCGAGCGCGCGCAGCTCGGCGCGCACGGCTCGCTCCTCCTCGCTCCATGTCTTCTTTCCGCCGGGTTTCTGGCCGGTCTCCCGGAAGATCCGGGAGCGTTCGCGGTCGAACGCGCTGCGTCGGCCCTGAAGCTCAGCTTCACGCTCGGCGATCTCCAGCCCGCGCTTCTTACGCACCGTCATCAGCTGCCCCGGCCCTGCTGAGGTACCCATCGGCTCATCGTCGCAGCCGGATCGCCGCCTCGTCCCCTGTCTCCACGGAGCCAAGTTCGTATAGCTATGCACGGCCGTTACGGATGTCCGATTAGCCGGAAAGTCCGTGAGGGCTGTCCCTACGCCTACCGTCCACCTGCCCCAGGAGAACACGAAGGATCAACTTGGGTGGCGGTGTCGGCGTGAAGCCGTCATGCTGCGTGAGCGCGATGACGAGCGTTTCGCCATGCTGCTGGGGCGGGCTCAGACCTCGGCCCTGGCGCGCGTCGAGGGCACCGATGAGGTGGTGTCGGCTGCTGGGCGGATCAGCCACCGGCTGGCCATTCCGGCGTCGCCGGGCCTGCCACGGTTGCGTGTCGCAACCGGGTGCCGCTGGCCTGGCGGAACCTGGAGGGCAAGGGGCGCGATTACGTCCAGGACGGGGACACGTAGGTTGCTCGCGTGCGGACGGCTTGTCTGTGATCCTGCCCGTTCGATGGCGGGCTGCCGGTTGTTGTGGCTGTTCCGGCGGAACCCGGGGGCGGATTGACCAAGATCCGGCACGCGAGCAACCACGGAGCAACCACCGTCGCCAAACCACCACAAAAAAGACGCTGGGCGCTCCCGGTGAAACCGAGAACGCCCAGGTCAGGACGGGTGCGCCGTCAGGGACTTGAACCCCGAACCCGCGGATTAAGAGTCCGCTGCTCTGCCAATTGAGCTAACGGCGCTCGCGACGTCCGTAACTTTAGCAGCCCCCTTGCCCTGCTTGCGAATCGAATGATCCACATGGCTGGAGGGCCAGGTCACAGGGGTTGTCGGCGGGCCTGCCAGAGGGTGATGGCGGCGGCTCGTGAGCCCACCCGGAGCTTGGCGTAGATGCGGTTGACGTGGTTCTTCACGGTCTTCTCGCTGAGGAACAGCTCCCGGGCGATCTCGCCGTTGGAGTGGCCGCTGGCGATGAGGTCCATGACCTCGGCTTCGCGGGCGGACAGGTCGAGGTCGTCGCGGCCGGCGTCGCGGAAGACCTGGAGCAGTTCTCGGGCGGTGAACCGGCCGGGGGTGAGGTGGCCGGTCGCGCCGTCGCGGAGGGCCGCCGAGGCGGCGGTGGGCTCGCTGCAGACGACGAAGACGCGGGCTCTGCGGCTCAGAGGGGCCGTGTGGGCCGCGAACTCGGGGCCGAGGATCACGACGTCGGGTCGGAGGCGTTCGGCGGCCTCCAGGGCGTCTGTGGGCCCGGCGGCATCACCGGGCTCGTTGACCACGTCCAGCTCGTCGCTGTCCTTCAGCAACGAGAGGAGGGTGGGGTCGCCGTCGACGACCATGACCCGTAGGGGGAGCGGACCTTCGGAATTCATCCTGCCTCCGGGGGACGCCTGTCACGGCGGGGCGCGTACCGGGCGGTGTCCGAGGGGGGACGGGCCCGGGTGGTGTCCGGTGGAAGACCGGCCTGGGCGCCTTCGGTGGGGAGCCGGACCCGGGTGAGGGCGGGACGTCGGAGGCCGGGGTGGGCCGGAAAAGGCCGACGGCCCCGGCGCGTGCGCGCTGGGGCCGTCGGAGTGGGGTGAGTGAGGGGACTTGAACCCCCGACACCCAGGACCACAACCTGGTGCTCTGCCAACTGAGCTACACCCACCATGCCCGCACTAGGCGGCTTGATGAAGTGTAGCGGTTCTTCGCACCTCATCGGTCACCGATATTCGTCGCGATGGCGCGTGCCGTCTCGGAGTCGGGGCCCGGTTGTGGGACGAAGACGGTCTCCCGGTAGTAGCGGAGCTCGGTGATGCTCTCGGTGATGTCGGCGAGGGCCCGATGGCCGCCCTTTTTGACCGGGCTGGCGAAGTACGCCCGTGGGTACCAGCGGCGGGCCAGCTCCTTGATCGAGGACACATCGATCATGCGGTAGTGCAGGTGGGCGTCCAGGGCGGGCATGTCGCGGGCGAGGAAGGACCGGTCGGTCGCGATGGAGTTGCCGCACAGGGGGGCCTTCTTCGCCCCGGGGACGTGAGTGCGGACGTACTCGAGGACACGGTCCTCGGCCTCGGCGAGGGTGATGCCGCCGGGCAGCGCCTCGAGCAGCCCGGAGGTCGTGTGCATGTCGCGTACCACCTGCGACATCTGCTCCACGGCCTCTTGGGGCGGCTTGATCACCAGGTCAATGCCCGCGTCGAGGATATTGAGCTCACTGTCGGTCACCAGGGCGGCGATCTCGATCAGCGCGTCGCGCCGCAGGTCGAGCCCGGTCATTTCACAGTCGATCCAGACCAGCCGGTCGTTCATGACCTTCACCATAAGTCCTGTCAGGACACTTTGAGTGAGGACAGGAGTAGATCGAGGTCGCCCTGGTGCCCGTGGCTGTCGGGGATCGAGACGTAGAACTCCGCGGGGGACCGGCCGTTTCCGCGGTCGACGATCAGGATCGCGGCCGTCTCCGTACGGAAGTTCCAGCCCGCGGATTTTGCCTGTGGGAAGGTGAATTTCACCTTCAGGAGCCAGCCGTCGTGCCCGCCGACGGGGTGGGAGGCGGAGGTGAGGTCCTGGCGCGTGTGCGCCGGGTAGGCGGCCGGCTCCAGCGCCGCCAGAAGTGCCTTGGCCTCGGTCTCCGGCGGGACGGGGACGGTGTTGGTGGCCGCTCCGCCGTAGACGCTCGCGAGGTACGGCTGGCCGTTCTGGTAGTCGGCCATGACCTCGGCGGCCTCTCCCTGGTCGAAGCCCAGCTTGCCCAGGGGGCTCGTGGCGGTGACGGCCTCGGTATGCCACTTTCCGCCCAGCTTCGGGTAGGAGATCCCGGCCTGGGCGTCGGTGATCGTCCCGGTGACCGGGGAGTGGCCGCCCTTGCCTCCGCCGAAGACGTCGGTGGCGAACAGGATCGCGACGACCGTGATGATGATCACAACGGCCGCGCCGCCGCCGACTAGGAGGGGGAGCCGGGAGCGGCGGCCGGCGGACGGCGCGGGCGTGCTCTGCGCCCACGTCGGCGGGGCGCTGCTCCACTCCCAGGAGGCCTGCGGGCCTCCGCTCGCGGGCTGAACACTGCTCCACCCTTCGCCCGCGGGTCGAACACCGCCACGCCCTTCGCTCGCGGGTTGAACACCACCCCACCCTTCGCCCGGGGGTTGAACTCCGCTCCAGCCCTGGGTGGCCTGCTGCCCTTCGCCGGAGGGCTGAGCGCCGCCCCATTCCTGGGTGGCCTGCTGGCCCTCGCCGACCGTCTGCGGCCCTTCCCAGGCGGTCGGCTGACCGTCGCCGGTGGGCTGCGTCGCCTGGGTCCACTGCTGACCGTCCCACCACCGCAGGAGACCCGGATTGCCGTACGGATCGCGGTACCAGCCCGCAGGAGTCATGGGGTCAGAGTATGTGGCTCATATCACTATTTGGAATACCCGATGCCGGGCCGCAGCAGTGGGTCGGGGACCGGGTCTCCGATGACCTCGCGTACCGGGAGCACGCCCGCCCAGACGTCCAGTTCGTAGTCTTCCTCGTCGTCGGAGGGCGGTCCCTGCCGGATCTTCACCGACGCCTCTTCGAGCGAGAGGGCGATGACGGCCGTCGCGGCGAGTTCCTTGCGCGTCGGCTGCCGGGCGGAGTCCCAGCGGCCCGGCGCGAGGTTCTCCACCACCGCGCGGAGCCCGGCGAGCTTCTCCTCCGGGTCGGTGACGAGCCGGGGCCGGCCGTAGATCACGGCGCTGCGGTAGTTCATCGAGTGGTGGAAGACCGAGCGGGCCAGGACGAGGCCGTCGAGGTGGGTGACGGTGACGCAGATCTCGCCGCCCGCGCGCAGGCTCGCGGCGCCCGTGGAACCGTGGAGGTACAGGGTGTCGCCGTCCCGCCCGTACCCGGTCGGCAGGACCCGGGGGCTCCCGTCGACGATCACGCCGAGGTGGCAGATCCGCCCGGCGTCGAGGACCTCGTACAGCGCCTGCCGGTCGGTGGCGGCGCGCTCGGAGAGACGGCGGACACGCGTGCGCTCGGTGCCCGACAGCCCCGACAGCGCCTGGCCGCCCGGAGAGGTCGCGTCATGCTGTGCGGAAGTCGTCATGGCCATGACGATAAGGTCGAAGTGGCCTGTCCAGTATGGCCACTTCGTTGCGGAACAAGGGAACCACTTTGTCGCGGGACCAGTTCGACCTGCCGCTCACCGTCGACCGTGGAGCCGGGACGCCCCTCAGCGTCCAGCTCGGCGGGCAGCTGCGCGCGGCGATGAATGACGGGCGCCTCAAGGCGGGGGAGCGGCTGCCGTCCAGCCGGGCGCTGGCGTCGGCGCTGGGGGTCAGCCGCACCGTCGTCACGGAGGCGTACGAGCAGTTGTACGCAGAGGGCTGGATCGAGGGCCGGCACGGCTCGGGCACCTACGTGGCCGACATCGCACCGCCGCGCTCCGGGTCGCTCCGCGCTCTCAGGCCGGTGCCGGAGGACCGGTCCGGGGGCGAGGGGGCGGCCATCGACCTGAGGCCCGGTATGCCGTGGGTCGACGGGCTGGACACGCCCGCGTGGCGGCGCGCCTGGCGGCTCGCGGCGACCGTGCCCCCGGCGGGACGGCCGGATCCGCGCGGCCTGCCCGGCCTGCGCGCCGCGCTCGTCGACTACCTGCGGCGCAGTCGCGGCGTGACGTGCCCGGTGGACCGGGTGCTCGTCACACGCGGCGCGACGAACGGCCTGGATCTGCTGGGGGCGGTGGTCCTGCGGCCCGGTGACCGGGTCGGCGTCGAGGAGCCGGGCTACACCAAGGCCCGGTCGACCCTGGCCATGCGCGGCGCGGAGGTGGTGCCGTGCCCGGTGGACGAGTCCGGCCTGATCGTCGACGCGCTCCCCGACGGGCTGCGCATCGTCTACACCACGCCGTCGCACCAGTACCCGCTCGGCGGCCGGCTGCCGGTGCCCCGCCGCCAGGCGCTGCTGGCGTGGGCGCGGCGCAACGGCGCGCTGATCGCCGAGGACGACTACGACAGCGAGTTCCGGTACGACGTGGCGCCGCTGCCCGCGCTGTACGGGCTGGATCCGGAGGTGACGGTCTACCTCGGTACCACGTCCAAGACGCTGGCGCCCGACGTCGGCGTCGGCTGGCTGGTGGGGCGCCCCGACCTCGTCGAGGCGATCACGGACCTGCGCGAGCAGGTCAACGACCGTACGGCGGTGGTGCCGCAGGAGGCCGTGCGCATCCTCCTGGAACGCGGTGACCTGGACCGCCATGTACGGCGGATGCGGGCGGAGTACGCGCGCCGGCGCGCGGCCGTCGTCGACGCGCTGGGTCACCTTCCGCTTCTGGGGGACACCGCCGGGCTCCACATCGTTGTCGCGCTGCCCCAGGGCGTCGCCGAGTGGGTCGTTGAGCGCGCGGCGGAACGCGGCGTCCTGCTCGCCACACTGGACCGGCGGTTCGACGGACCGCCGGCGGTGCACGGCCTCGAGCTCGGGTACGGCAGTGCCACGCTCGCGCAGGTTAGGAGTGGCTGCTCGCTGGTGCGTGCGCTGGTCCAGGAGGCTCTATCCGGCCCAGCGCGTGCGGCCGTCGGTTGAGCAGTTCGTCCGGGTCGGCGGATCCGGTCTCCTCACTCGGGGGGATCCGAGGCCGCGGGATTCCCACGGGCGCCTCCGGGCC
Organism: Actinoallomurus sp. NPDC050550; assembly: GCF_040655075.1. Taxonomy (NCBI): domain Bacteria; kingdom Bacillati; phylum Actinomycetota; class Actinomycetes; order Streptosporangiales; family Thermomonosporaceae; genus Actinoallomurus; species Actinoallomurus sp. NPDC050550. The sequence continues at coordinate 49,494 of NZ_JBFAJC010000008.1, forward strand.
GGTGATCTTATGGATGTCGATCCGGCCGGGGTCCGAGGAGGTCCCCTCTGGCACCTGGGACGCCCCGTAGTGCCCGCCGCGGGCCCAGGGCCGGCGTTCGCGGACGGCGTCGTACGCCTCCGGCCGGGGGAGCGGCGCGCCGGCGGGCCAGCGGCGCGGCACGCGCCAGCCGTCGAGCCAGCCGACGATCCTCTCCAGGCCGTTCAGTGGACCCGCCGTGAACGGCTCGCGGGCGAACCCGACGACCATGATCTGGAAACACGAGCGGCCCTCTCGGCCGACCTCGCCGGAAAGCAGTTCGGCCGCCCGCGTGGCGGGCACCATCTGCACGATCTCGCCGGTGGAGGGGTTCCACACGAGGTGGGCGCTGAGGCCCTCATGATCCAGACGCTGGGCCACCGAGCGTGCGGAGATCTGATGCGGGTCGTTCTCGCTGGTGTGCCAGACCGCACGGGGCGCGCCTCCCCTGGGCGATCCACCGTCATGCGCGGTGTGCAGGCGTCCGGCTCCAGGCAGCCAAGCGTCGGCCACTATCGGTTTCCCTCCATCGGGTCGGATCCGTGCCCGGATGGTGTTCCGCTTATTAAGGAAGTTTGTCCCACTCATAGGACATTTGGGGTTACGGTCACCTTTCGCCTTTCTGATACCCCAACGGGCCGAATGCCTACCCCTGGTGACGCGCCGGTACCCCACCGGGGCCGGATCCGGCCGGACGGGGCCGGTTGGCGTCCTGATACCGAGTCGCGTTCTAATAGGCGCGTGACCGGCGAACGTCGCCCAGCGCGTCGCCATGGAACGGAGTGGAGGGTCCATGATCGAGCAGGTCGCCGGAGTTCCCGGGATCGACGTTCCGCGATTGTCGTCCTGGTTGGAGGACAACCTGCCGAGCGGCGGTCCGATCACGGGCATCGAGCTGCTCGCCGGCGGCCGGTCGAACCTGACCTACCTCATCCGCCTCGGCGGCCGGCGCGTCGTGCTGCGCCGCCCACCGCTCGGCCACGTACTGCCCACCGCCCATGACATGCGCCGCGAGCACACCGTGCTGTCCGCGCTGGCCGGCACCGACGTCCCGGTGCCCACGCCGCTGGCGCTGTGTCAGGACGAGGACGTCATCGGCGCGCCCTTCTACCTCATGGAACACGTCGACGGCCGCGTACTGCGCACCGTCGAGGACGCCGCCGACGTCACACCCGAGGAGGCCCGCGCCCTCAGCGAGCGCCTGGCGGACGCGTTCGCCGCGATCCACACCCTCGACGTCGAGAAGGCGGGGCTCGCCGGATTCGGCCGTCCCCAGGGGTACATGGCGCGCCAGCTCGCCCGCTGGCGCAAGCAGTGGGACGCCTCAGTCCCCGCCCACCCCACCCTCGCCGACGCCACCCGCGCCTCGTACGACCGGCTCGTCGAGCGGCTCACGACCCGCCTGCCCGGCGACGGGCTCACCGGCCTGGTGCACGGCGACTTCCGGCTGGACAACGCGCTCGTACGGCTCCGGCCGGAGCCCGAGATCGCGGCGGTCGTCGACTGGGAGATGTCGACCCTCGGCGACCCGCTGTCCGACCTCGGCCTGACACTGGTGTACTGGACCGATCCCGGCGACGACGAGCGCGGTTCGATCCCGGTGGGCTCGACCGTCACAACGGCGCCCGGGTTCCTGTCGAGCCGCGAGTTCGCCGAACGCTACGCCGCGACCACCGGCTACGACCTCACCGACCTGGACTTCTACGTGGCGTTCGGCTGTTTCAAGCTGGCCGTCGTGCTCGAGGGCATCCACGTGCGGTACCTGCAGAAGGCGACGGTGGGCGAGGGTTTCGAGGGGATCGGCGAGTCCGTTCCGATCCTCCTCGACCGCGCCCACCGCACCCTCGACGACGGCACTCGCTGAGATCCGACACCGCCCCGCCGCTCGTACGGCTGGGCCGCCCGCCGAGACTCCGGCGGCGGCCCGGGGCCTCGCCGTCGCGCCCGTACGGTCAGGCCGCTCGCTGAGAGTCCCTCAGGACGTGAGCACGTCCGGGGCCTCACCGGCCTGGAGGCCCTCGGCGAGGCGGCTCAGCAGGCCGAGCGTCGCACTGTGCAGACCGGGCCCGAACGTCACCCGCCGGACCCCCAGCTCGCCGAGCCGGGCGAGGGAGGGCATGCCGGGGTGGTGCAGCACGTTGAGCGGCGCGGGGATCCGCTCGACGAGGGTGGCGATCACCGCCTCGTCGGCGACCATGATCGTGAAGATTCCGTCGGCGCCGGCGTCGAGGTAGGCGCGGGCACGGCGGACGGCCTCCTCCAGGCGTTCGGCGTCCGACAGGTCCGGCATCGCCCCGCTGCCGTACACGTCGACCCGGGCGTTGATGAAGAGCTCGGGGTCGGCCTCCCGTAGCGCGGCGATCCGCTCGGTCTGCCGGTCGACGTCGGCGAGGACGCGGCCGGCGTCGGCCGGTCCGCCGTGCAACGTGTCCTCGAAGTTGCAGCCCGCCGCTCCGGCCTCGCGCAGCCGGTCGGCCAGTTCGGCCGGCGGCAGGCCGTACCCGGCCTCGGCGTCCACCGAGACCGGCACGTCGACGCTGCGGGTCACCCGGCCGGCCGCGGCGAACATCTCCTCGGGCGGCGCCGCCTCGCCGTCGTCGTAACCGAGGCTCGCGGACACCGCGTGGCTGGCGGTGGCGATGGCCGCGAACCCGGCGTCCACGAGGACGCGAGCGCTCGCCGCGTCCCAGGCGTTCGGCAGGATCAGGGGACGGTGTTCGTCGTGCAGGGCGCGCAGCAGCGCCTTCTTGGCAGACAGGTCCATGACGCCGACCGTACGGGCTGGGCCGGGCGGCCGGAATGGCCACTCGGCGGCCGTCCCCGGGAACCAGTCGATCATCCGGCCGACGCGGCGGCTCGGCGACCGGCCGTCTCGACGGAGATCTCCGCGACCGGCACCCAGGGTGCCGCCCGTGGAGACCGCCGCGTGCGGTCAGCAGGACCAGGTGACGCGGGCGACCTGGCCCGTGGAGAAGGAGACCGATCCGCTGCCATCGCCCCAGCACCAATCGTGCGGGCGGCTGACGTTGAGGTACACGGGATGGTTCGGCCACGCGGTGCCGCTGCCGCCCGTGCTGACGCCGTTGGTGCCGGTGACGGCCCAGTTCACGGGGGCTCCCTCGGCGACCAGTCTCACCTGGCACTCGTAGTCGCCCTGTTCCATGGAGCATCCGCTGACCGCGAGGCTGCCCGGCTGCTGGTGGGAGGGTGCCGACGGGTGCGGCCGATGCTGGCCGGGCCGCGCGTGGTGCGTGGGCAGTGCCGCCGGGCTCGTCGCGGACGGCGTCGGGGTCACGGACGGCGTCGGCGTGACGGTCGGGGTCGGCGTCGGCGAGGCGCTCTTGGCGGTCGGTGAGACGTCGGCCGAAGGGGAGGACGTGCCGCCGTCGTCGGACGGAGAGCCGCCGGGGGCGGCCGCGGCGGCGTGGCCGTCGGCGGGCCGCTTGCCGCCCGACCCGCCCGAGCCGGGTGACACGAGGAAGAAGCCGCACAGGACGAGGACGCCGCCGGCCGCCGCTGCGGCGACGACCCATACGCGCGACGCCTTCCGCGACCGCTGCTCGGGCTCCGACGGCGCGGGCGGCGGGGGCGGCGGGGGATCGAGGCGCATCGCGATCGTCGCCCTGGTCGGGGCGTGCTCCGGGGAGAACGCCGTGGCCAGGATGCGGCCGCGAAGGTTCTCCGGGACGGCGGCAGCCGGCATGGCGCGCAGGAGCTGCGCCGTGGGGACGTCGCGGTTCACCCGCAGAGCGCAGATGGGGCAGCCGCTGATGTGCCGCGCCAGCGTCACGCAGCGCACCGCGTCCAGTGGCTGTCCGGGCGGGCCCGCCAGGGCCGGGACGCTGGGGCAGTCGTCGCGCCCGGTCGCCGCGACGACCACGGCCGCGAACGCGTCGTCCAGGTCGTTGCGGGCCTGCTCGACCAGCACCGACGCCTCGTGCGGCGTCTTCGCCAGGACCAGGCCGACCTCCTCGGTGTCCAGGTCGTGCCGTACGGCCAGGTCGAGCGCCTCGCGCTGCTGTCCGCTGAGCGCCAGCAGGGCGGCGTGCACGAGCGCGCGGGTCGCCTCGTCGATGCCACCCTCGGCGTCGGCCTCTGGCGCCCGCCGGCGGTCGGCCGGGAGCTCCACCCGCCGGCGCATGGCCTCGGCGCGCGTCGTGGCGTACAGCCACCCCCGGAACAGCCGCTGGTCGGGGAGCGCGGAGATGCGCTCCCGCACCATGATCAGCGAGTCGTGCACGGCCTGCGCGGCCGCCTCCTGGTCGCGCAGCAGGACGTGGCAGTAGTCGAACAACCGCGCGACGTACGCTGAGCACAGCTGAGCGAGGGCGTTGGTGTCGCCGGCGCCGAGTGCCCGTGCCAGCCGTTGGTCATCGGCCCTGTCGATACCCGGCCAACCGGCCACGTTGATCCTCCCCGCTGATCGGTTCGTGTCCCCCATAGCCCGGTCGTCCCAGGCGTACCGTACGGTTCACGAATCCTGCCATCAACGGACTGGATATTCGCCGTCTTCCGCGATGAATGTGTTCATGGTGACAGTGCCGCACGGCCCGTTCCGGCACCGGAGGTGCTTCGGTCAGGGGCGACCGAAATCTCACGCGGCCAGGTCGCCGGTGCCCGATCAGCGGGACGGGACCGTGCCCGGCTCCGTCAGCGGTTCTCGATCAGTGCGACCGGGACCGTGCGCGGAGCCATCAGCAGTTCCACTGCACGCCGGCCGACGCGCCGGAGGAGAAGGACACCGAGCCGCTGCCGCCGCCGATACAGATGCCCTGGTACGTACGGGACACGGTGACGTGGGCCGACTCGCCGGCGCTGAGGTCGCCGCTGCCACCGGCTTTGATGGCCCCGCTGGTCCCGCTGACGGCCCAGTGCACGGACCCGCCCTGCGCGGTCACCGTCACGCTGCAGTGGCTCGACCACCCCATGTTGCATCCGGAGACGGACAGTGTGCCCGTGGTCGTCGGCGGCTGCGCGGGCGTCGTCTCGGTCGGAGTCGTCGTCCCGGGCGAGTGGGTGCTGTGCTTCGGCTTCGGGGTCTTGCTCTTCGACGGCGTCGGCGTCGGCGTGGGGGTGCCCGACTTCTTGGTCTTGGACGGCGACGCGCTGCCCGGCGAATCGGACGGGGAACCGCTCGGCGAGTCGCTGGGCGGAGCGGCGACGGCCTGGTTGCCGGAGTTCTCCTTGCCGCCCGAGCCGGGCAGTACGAGGAAGATCCCCGCGAGGACCAGGATGCCGAAGGCGGCCGCGCCGACGGCGACCCACACGCCCGCCTTGCGGCGTGGTTCGTCGTCGGGCTCGTAGTCGGGTGCGGGCGCCGGCGGGTCGGACCGCATCGCGACCGTCGCCCGCATGTCGGCGTACTGGGGCGTCGCCATGCCGAGCACGCGTGGCCGCAGGTCCTCCGGCACGGCGGCGATCGGCATCGCGTGGAGCAGCCGGGCGGTCGCTACCTTCCGGTTGGCGCGCAGCCCGCAGATCGGGCAGTTCCCGATGTGGCGCGCCAGCCTGCCGCAGGTGTCGGCGTCCAGCGGCCGGTCCTCCGGGCCGGCCAGCGCCGAGACGCTGGGGCAGTCGTCGCGCCCGGTCGCCGCGACGACGACGGCCGCGAACGCGTCGTCCAGGTCGTTGCGGGCCTGTTCGAGGAGCACCGACGCGTTCTGCGGCGTCATGTTGAGGATCTCGGCGAGCTCGTGCGGGTCGAGTTCGTGCCGCAGCGCGAGGTCGAGGAGCTCGCGCTGCTGGCCGCCGAGCACCATCAGGGCGGCGTGGACCAGCCGCCGCGTCGACTCGTCCGTCTCCACGAGGCCTTCGGCCTCGCGCGCCTTCTGCCGGTTCTCGGGGATCCCCGACTCGGCGCGGCGGCGCAGGCATTCGGCCCGCGTCACGGCGTACAGCCATCCCCGGAACAGCCGGGCGTCCGGCAGCGATCCGATGCGTTCCTGGATGATGATCAGAGAGTCCTGCAGACCTTGCGCGGCCAGATCCTGGTCGCGGAGCAGCACGTGGCAGTAGTCGTACAGCCGCGCCGCGTAGGCGTCGTAGAGCTCCGCCATGGCGGTGGTGTGACCCGCGCGCAGAGCCTGTGCCAGCCGCTGGTCATCGGCCCTGTCGGTCGTCGGCCACCCGGCCACTGATCCTCCCGTTGTGCTCGCCGAAACGGACCCAGACGCCTCATAGGCATCTTTGGTTCACGCATCCTGCCACCAATCGCGGGCCGATAGGCCAGTTTTGGTAGCAAATGTGGCATAGCTGACAACGCGTAGTGATCGATTCCTGCGTTGTGCGGGAAACCCTGACGCTGAGTGACCGAATTGATCAGGTCGTCAGGTCCGGGAAGTCCTCCTCGCGGTACTCGCCGGCGCGGCGTTCCTCGCCCTCCAGGCCCCGCAGCTCGACCCGCCGGATCTTCCCGGAGATGGTCTTCGGCAGCTCGCCGAACTCCAGGCGGCGCACCCGCTTGTACGGGGCCAGCCGTTCCCGGCAGTGCGCGAGGATCGAGCGCGCGGTCTCGGCCGTCGCCTCGTGCCCGGACGCGAGGGAGACGTACGCCTTCGGCACGGCAAGGCGCACCGGATCGGCGGCGGGCACGACGGCGGCCTCGGCCACCGCGTCGTGCTCGAGCAGCACGCTCTCCAGCTCGAACGGTGAGATCTTGTAGTCCGAGGCCTTGAAGACGTCGTCGGTGCGGCCGACGAACGTGACGTAGCCGTCGGCGTCCTTCGAGGCGACGTCACCCGTGTGGTAGTAGCCGCCGGACATCGCCTCGTCGGTGCGCCCGGCGTCGTCGCGGTACCCGGCCATCAGCGCGAGCGGGCGCTCCGCCAGGTCGATGCACACCTCTCCCTCGTCGGCGGGCTCCCCGGTGACCGGATCGACGAGCGTGATCCGGTAGCCCGGCAGCGGACGGCCCATCGATCCCGGCTTCAGCGGCTGCTCCGGAGGGTTGCCGATCTGCGCCGTCGTCTCGGTCTGGCCGTAGCCGTCGCGCACGGTCAGGCCCCACTGCTCGCGGACCTGCTCGATGATCTCCGGGTTGAGAGGCTCGCCCGCCGCGACCGCCGTACGCAGGCTCAGCCGCCACGCCGTCAGGTCCTCCTGGATCAGCATGCGCCACACCGTCGGCGGCGCGCAGAACGTCGTCACCTCGCACCGCCGCATGACCTCCAGCAGCGCGGGCGCGCCGAACCGGGTGTAGTTCAGGACCAGCACGCAGGCTCCGGCGTTCCACGGCGCGAAGACGTTGCTCCACGCGTGCTTGGCCCAGCCCGGCGAGGAGACGTTGAGGTGGACGTCACCGGGTCGCAGGCCGATCCAGTACATCGTCGACAGATGCCCCACCGGGTACGAGGCGTAGGTGTGCTCGACCAGCTTCGGGCTGGCGGTCGTCCCGGAGGTGAAGTAGAGCAGCAGCGTGTCGCCGGCGTGCGTCGTCTCGCCGACGGCGTCGTACGGCTCGTGCCCGTACGCGTCGGCGAACGTCAGCCAGCCCTCCGCCGGGCCCACGGAGATCCGCCTCCAGTCGCCCTCCAGGCCCGTGAACTTCGCGGTGTCGGCGGCGCCGGCCACGACGTGGGAGACGCCGCCGCGCTCGATCCGGTCGCGCAGGTCGTCCGTTGTCAGAAGGGTGGTCGCCGGGACCACGACGGCACCGAGCTTCATCGCCGCGAGCATCGTCTCCCACAGCTCGACCTGGTTGCCGAGCATGAGCAGGATCCGGTCGCCGCGGCGTACGCCCCATTCGTGCAGCCGACCGGCGACCCGGCTCGACCGGTCGGCGAGCTCGGCGAAGGTCAGTTTCAGCTCGGAGCCGTCCTCCTCGACGATCCACAGGGCCGGCCGGTCGGGGGTCTCGGCGGCCAGCACGCCGTCGAACCAGTCCAGCGCCCAGTTGAACCCGATGACGTCCGGCCAGCGGAAGCCCCGGTAGGCGGTCTCGTAGTCTTCGGCGTTCGCCAGCAGGAAGTCGCGGGCGGCTCGGAATGTCGCGACGTCAGGAGTCATGTCGCGAATCTTGGCACCTCACCCGCGCGTTCCGTAAGGGCTCTGTCACTCCCTCCGGAGGTTGAACGGCCTCAGCAGGTCCAGGTCAGCGAGACCGCGCCCGTGGGGGAGAAGGAGACACCGGACTTCGCCACGGGCGGGAGCGCGGCGCACGCGGCGATCGTGTCGGCCGTGACCGACAGGACGGCCGACTGCCCCGCCGCGAGCCTGCCGCTCGTCGGGCCGGTGAGGTTGACGTACTGTCCCCGGCTCGCCGACCAGCGCACGGTGCCGCCCCGCGCGGTGAGCTTCACCGTACGGGAGTCGCCGGTCCCGGTGGACGCGACGACGAGCGTGCCCGGGGTCGGGTTCGCGGTCGGCGTCCGGCTGCGGGTGGGCCGCGGCGTCGCCTTCCGCCTCGACGGTGTCGGCGTCGGCGTCCTGGACGTACGTGTGGGGGTCGGCGTGGGCGTCGTCGACGTCGGGGACGGGCCGGGGGAGTCCGGGATGTCCTCGGCCGACGGGCTGTCGGACGGGCCGGCGGTCCCGGCAGCGGCGGGGCGCCGCGCGTCGCCGGACGGGTGCCGGGAGGACGAGCCGCCGGTGACCAGGAAGATCGCGCCGGCCACCAGGAGGACGCACGCGGCGGCGCCCACGGCCGGCCACAGCGGGGGCACACCCTTCCGCGCGTCCTCGGGGGCCGTCCGGACGCGTTCCGCGTTCGCCGGCCAGCCCCAGGCGTCGAACGGCTCGGCGCGCTGCGCGAGATGCATCCGGGTCTCGTGCCGGTCCGGGGCGGCGGCCAGGGACAGGACGGCCTCGCGCAGGCCGGAGGGGAGCGCCGCGACCGGCAGCACTTGCAGGAACCGGTTCGTCGACACCTTGCGCGTGCGGCGCTCCCGGCAGGTCGGGCAGGAGGCGGTGTGCCGGACGAGCTTCCGGGAGACCTCCGGCGGCAGCGGCCACTCGTGCTCGTCGACCAGCGCGGCGACGCTCGGGCAGTCGTCCCGGCCGGTGCGCGCGATGACGGCGGCGGCGAGGGCGTCCTCGAGCTCGTCGCGGGACTCGGCGACCAGCTCGATCGCCTGCTGTGCCGAGACGCCGAGAACGCCGGTCAGCTCCTCGGCGGACAGCTCATGGCGGACGGCCAGGTCCACCGCCTCGCGGTGCCGGCCCGGCAGCCCGGCAAGGGCGCTCTGCACGAGCCGGCGGGTCTCCAGGCGTCGCCGCCGCTCATCGGCGTCGAGGAACGTGTCGTCGGCCTCCTCGGTGGCCGGGTGCCGCTCCGGCGGCGTCTCCGGATCCCGGAGCAGCCGCAGGCACTCGTTGCGTACGAGCGTGTAGAGCCAGCTGCGGAAGCGCTCCGGCTCGCGCAGCTTGTCGATGTGGACCAGTGCGGCGATCAGGGAATCGTGGAGCGCGTACGCCGCCAGGTTCTCGTCGCGCAGCAACGCGTGGCAGTAGTCGAACAGACGTGGCGCGTAGACGTCGTATATTTGCGCGAGCGCGTTGGCGTCGCCGGCGCGCAGCTCCTGCGCCAACCGGCGGTCATCGACGCGACCGAGACTGGGCCAACCGGCCACAGCGACCTCCCGGAGGTGTGGTGTCGGACGCGCCCCCGGAAATAAGAAGGAGGCCCGACGCCCCGCTCCCGTCGGGCCTCCACATGAAAGACGCCGCATCGGAGACCACGGTTCACACGATCTCCAGATTTTTTTCAGCCGACTCGGCGGTCGGGTCGCCGAGCCGGATTTCCGCAGGTCAGTGCGTGATGCGCCGGGCGATCGTGTTCAGGAAGATCCGCTGGATCTCCTGGGGCTTCATCGCCTGGTACGCCGCGCCATCGGTCTCCGCGGCGATCCGCTGCATGGACGCCATGTCGACGTCCGGGCCGAACCCGATGAACAGGACCATGATCGGTTCGGTCGGGTCCTGCTCCTTCCGCAACGTCCGGAGCAGGTTGCTCAGCGAGATGCCGTTGACGTCGTCGTTCTTGCCGTCCGTCAGCACGAGGACGGAGTTGTAGTAGCCCGTCCTGTACGTCTTCTTCATCGACCGAAACGCCGCGAGCACCGAGTCGTACAGCCCGGTGTTGCCGTCGGGCTTCGGCCGTACGCGGCCGAGCGCGGACAGGATCGCCTGCCGTCGCGTCCCCGACCCCAGTCGGGTGGACAGCGGGCCGATCGGCACCTCGGTGCGGTAGTCCTGGGTGCCCTGCAGGTTCGTGGAGAACGTCCACAGCCCCAGGTCGGTGTCGTCGGGCAGCATCGCCAGGCCGCCCTGGGCCACCTGCGCGGTCGCCTCCATCCGCGTGACGCCCTTGCCGACCGGCTGCGACATGGACCCGGACACGTCGAGGAGCGTCAGCATCCGGGTGCGCAGCGACAGCTTCGTCCAGGCCTGCATGACGTCGGTGACATCGTTCGACGCCGGCGTCGGCAGGGCCCGCGGGATCCGCGGGCTCAGGCCGCTCGCGCTGCCGAACCCGGTGCCCGCTCGGCCGTCGGGCGTACGGAAGCCGAGGGCGCGCACGGCGGCATGGGCCTGCTCGGTGCTCATCGCCTTCTCCAGCAGCGCCGCCGCGCGGACCTTCGTGTCGTCGTCGGTGGTCAGCGCGAAGGGGTGGTCGAGGTTGAGCATGCCCTCGTTGGGATAGATTGCGCTGGCCGGCGCGGCGGGCTTGCCCTGGTTGTACTTCCACACGGCCTGCTCGGGCGCGATCACCACGGGCGCCCGGCCGTGCAGGTTCCGGTGGAAGCTGGCGAACAGCGCCTGGGTGTTCGGCGAGATGCTGTTCTGCACCTTGCGGGCGATCTGGGTGAAGATGGCGTCGGCGTTCGGGTCGCCCTGCAGCAGCATCCGCGTCATGACGACCGCGCCGAGCCCGCCCGCGTTACGGCTCGGGTCGAGGATCTGCAGGTGCACGGAGTCGGCGGGCAGCATGTCGTTCTTGCTGACCGCGCCCGCGGCGAGGGCGTCGGTGGCCTTGAGCAGCATGTCCCAGGTCGGCCGGATGCCCTGGCCCTGGATCTTGTTGGCGAAGGTCCGGGTGGTCGCGACGACGAGCGGGGTCTCGGCCACGCTCGTCGGCGTGCTGTTGACGGCGGCAGCGCCCTTCGGGGAGCTGCGCATCAACGTGATCCACAGCGAGGAGTCCGGGATCCACACGTCCGGGGACACGTCGCCCGGCACCGCGCCCTGACCGGACAGGATCGTGGACGTGCTCGCCGGGTCGGCGGCCTTCACCGTCGCCTTGACGCACTTGCCGTCGACGGAGTGCCTCTCCTTGGTGAACGACGTGGCGATGTCGCTGACCGCCGGGGCGATGTCCGGCGCCGCGGCGACCTTGAGGTTGATCGGCGTGCCGCCGCACTTGGTGCTGTCGGCGAGCGCGTACACGCCCGCGCCGAGCAGGATGGCCAGCCCCACCGCACCGGCCAGCGGGCCGACCAGGGCACTGATGGAACGCCGTCGCTGAATCCGGCGCCGACCGGTACCGGGAGGCCCCGATCGGCCCTCGTCGGAGCCGCCCTGTCCCGGCCCGCCGGAGCCCGGACGCCCCGGCCCTCCGGGACCGCCTTCTCCCGGGCCGCGACCCTGCCCGCCCGGGCCGCCCCCCGGCTGTCCCGGCCCGCCGCCGTAGCCGGAGCCACCGCCGGGTCCGGCCAGGCCGCCGCCCTGCCGGCCGAAGAACCCGCCGCTCGCCACGTACGAGGGGGAGCCGTCGTGGTCGCCCGGCTGATTGCCACTGGGTCCGTAGGGATCGTTGCCGTAGGGGTCGTTGCCGTAGGGGTCGCGCTCACCCGGGCGGCCGCCACTGGGCCCGTACGAGCCGTTGCCGTAGCCGTCACGTTCGCCCGGCTGATTGCCGCCCGCTCCGTAGGAGCCGTTGCCGTAGGGGTCGCGTCCGCCCGGCCGACCGCCGGGCCCGTACGAGCCGTTGCCGTAGGGGTCACGCTCGCTCGGCCCGCCGCCGCCGGGTCCGTAGGAGCCACCGCGGTGGCCGTCGCGCTCGCCCGGGCCGGAGTTGCCGGTGCCGTAGGGAACGTTGCCGTAGTCGTTCCCCTCGTTCGGGGCCGGGCCGGGGCCGCCGGCGGCGCCGTAGGCGCCCCGCGCGTCCTGGCCGGGACCGCCCCACTCGGGCGGGCGCGGCGCGAAGGGACCGGAACCGTCGCCGTACGCCTGGGGTCCGGTCGTCCGACCGTCTCCCGACGGCGGATGGCCGTCGCCGGGCGTCTCACCCGGGGGCATGTCGTTGCGGCGACGTCGGCTCACGGCTGTCCCATCTCGCGGCGGTCTGGGCTGAGTGTAGAGCGGAACTGTAGCGGTCTTCGCAATTCGTAACAAAGATGATCAAATACGATGATGCCGCAGGTCAGTCCAGTAAAGATCCACTGCAAACCCTGCGGTGTCCCGTCCCGGAAGCTCTTTTCCGGTATCCGGAGCGCGCCATCACCCCCCGAGACCGCGCCGGACCGGGGCGTCGGCGTTCATACCGTCCGTTCACCGCCTCGCCCGTGGAATGTGGTCACTCTGTCACCCGGAGTCGCACCGGCCGTCCCGCACTGACGATGCGGACCGACTTGTCAAGCACGCGTCAACCCGCCGGTGACTCTCTCCCGTCCGCGGCCGTTCCGGCCACCGCCGGCCCCAGAGCGATCGGCCCGGCGCGCGTCGGGCGGCCGCCCATCAGGTACGGCGCCAGGCCGGCCCGGTGCGGTCGCCACCGCCCGTGACCCTGGTCCCATCGGTGACCCTGGTCCCGCCCGTGGCGGCGGTCCAGGCCAGTGCCTCTGCACCGACCGCGACGCCCGCGCCTCGGCCGCGTCCGAGGCGTCGGCGGTGGTCACTCCCGGCATAGCGCGATACTGAAGGTCATGGCCCGCCTGATCCCCGTGACCGACCCCGCCGACCCGCGACTCGCCGACTACGTGCGCCTTCGCGACGTCAACCTGCGCAAGAGCCTGGAGGCCGAGCACGGGCTGTTCATGGCCGAGGGGGAGAAGGTCATCCGGCGGGCGGTCGCGACCGGGTATCCGGTGCGGTCGGTGCTGACGGCGCGGCGGTGGGTCGAGCCGTTGTCCGACGTGTTCGGCGACGCTCCCGTGTACGTCGCGGACGATGACGTGGTCGAGGCGGTGACCGGGTTCGCCGTGCATCGCGGGGCGCTGGCCTCGATGGAGCGTCTGCCCCTGCCGTCGGTCGGCGCCGTGCTGGCCGGTGACGTGCCCGCCCGAGGGGTCGGCGGGCGAGGCGAAGGTGACGCCACCCATTCCGCGAGCGGCACCGGGCCTGCCGGAGGGGCCGGCGACGATGGGGGCGACGGTGGCCGGGGACGTTCGGCGCCCCCGCGCCGGATCCTCGTGCTCGAGGATCTGGTGGACCACGGCAACGTCGGGGCCATCTTCCGGTGCGCGGCGGCGCTGGGGATCGACGCTGTGATCCTCTCGCCCCGGTGCGCCGACCCGCTCTACCGGCGGTCGGTGAAGGTGTCGATGGGTGCGGTGTTCGCCATTCCGTACGCACGGATGGCCGACTGGCGCGACGGCCTGGCCGAGGTGCGCGCCGCCGGGTTCACGCTGCTCGCCCTGACTCCCGACCAGTCGGCGGTGCCGCTGCACAAGGTGCCGCGGGGCGAGCGGGCCGCCCTCCTGCTCGGTACGGAGGGCGACGGGCTGTCCTCGCGCTGGCTGCGGGAGGCCGACCATCCGGTCTGCATCCCCATGAGCGCGGGCGCGATGGAACTGGGCGTCGACTCCCTCAACGTGGTCGCCGCCACGGCCATCGCCTGCCACGAACTGATCCGCGACTGAGCCCGCGCTCCGATGTCATTCGGGTGGAGACTCGCTCCAGTACGGATCGGTGACGCCGCCCGGTGAGGCGAGCCCGGCGATGTCCCAGCCGGCGAGGCGGGCGCCGGCCTGGTAGGCGCTCTCGTAGAACGCCAGCACGGCGGCGCGGGGATCCGGCTCGGCCCGCGCGTCGTCGTACCGCAGGACGGCCAGGTGGCCGCCCCGCAACGGCGTCCACTGCGCGGCCGCGGGGGCCAGGGGCTCTTCGGCCAGCCCGCCGGGCTCAGGCGCCGTGTAGGAGTAGAAGGCCGGCTCGGGGAACGCTTCGTCACCGAACCAGAAGCCGAAGCTGATCACCTCGCGGGAGTACGCCTCGCGGGTCACCGGATCGGCCTCGGGCGGCTGGTCGACCACGCGGTCGGAGAACCGTGTGCACGCGATGTCGAACGTGTGCCAGAAGTGGTGGACCGGGCTGATCTTCCCCGAGTAGCCCGCGGCGAACTCCTCCAGCAAAAGGTTCACCTGGCTCAGCACCTGCCAGTACCGCGTGGCCAGGTAGGGGTCGTACGCCCTGTGCTCGGTGTCCTCGGCGAACGGCCGGCCGGAGTCCGGCAGGTCGAACGGCCGCGGGATGGCCAGGTCGACCTCGACCCCCAGGTGGGCCAGCACTCGCAGGGTGTCCCGGTAGAACGCCGCGACCGACCGGCCGGACAGCGGGAACGACGCCGCCTCGCCGTCCAGCGTGGAGACGATCAGCCGATGGGCGACGAAGTCGAAGTCGATGGCGAAGATCGGGCCGCCGTCGGCCCGGCCCGTCGGCCGTGTCGTCAGTCCGCGTCCCGTCAGGTGGAAGGGAACGCCCCACCAGTGGTCGCGCCGAATCCCGGCGGCGAGCCTGACCTTCCCGACCACCTGGGCGAAACGGTGAATCGTCTCCTTGGTGTCCTGCCATTCGGCGAGCGGCATCGCGGGGAACAGCTCCATGCGATCCCTCTTCCCCGCACGGGCCGCGCCCAGACCTGCGGTAGGTCCAGCGGCTCAATCCGAAATAGGGCTCCAGGCTCTGTATGCGGCGTTATCCGGACCCAATACTGAGCACCCGGACCGGTCCTCTCCGCCGCTTTTAATCCCCCGAAAGAGGCTTTTGTGGCAAAGGTTCGTCTATTCGCCTCCGCCCTCGCTCTCACGTCGCCGCTCGTCCTCGCAGCCGCGACCGGTGCCCAGGCGTCCACCGTCTCCTCGTCCGCGGCCGTTCCGGCGAAGCCCGCCGGCACGGTGTCGGCGGCCGCGGTCACGAAGACGGTGAAGCTGGTCACGCAGGAGCAGTCGACGTACTACTACTGCGCCCCGGCCGCCGGGCGCGCCGTCGCGTCGACGTGGATGCCGAAGAAGTCCCTGCCCAGCCAGAAGACGATCGCCGGGTACATGAAGACCAAGGCGCCGAACGGGACCGGCACCGCCTGGGTCGCGATCGGCGTCAACCGCGTCATCCATCGCGGCTCCTACTACCAGAACCTTCATCCCACGTCCGCGGGCTTCACATGGAACGCGGTCACCTACGCCATCGGCACCGCGAAGCACGCGGTCATCGCCCGGGTGCTGGTCGGCGCGAAGCCATGGGGGCCGCATTCGAGCGACAAGGCCGGCCACGTCATGGTCATCTACGGCTACCACTCCGATTCCCACGGGAAGCAGCTGTACTGGTGGGACCCGGCGGACAACACCTTCCACCACTCGTCGCTGAGCTCGTCCTGGACCGCAATGTCGAAGGGCGGCAAGAACCTCATCGGCTTCTACCCCAGCTGAGCCGGACGCCCGCCCGACCAGGGCATCCGTACGGTAACGGCCGGTCCTCTCCGACGCTTCGGAGGGGGCCGGCCTTTCGCGCGTCCGGGGCGGCCGGTCATGACTCCGAGGCGTCCTGAGACTTCCGGATCCGCTCGAGCTCCTGCTCGGCCCATTCGGCCCAGTCCCGCTGGGTGGCCGTGAACCGCAGGCCCCATTCGAGGGCGATCCGGCCGTATACCGACAGCGACTCCTCGCCTTCGGAGACGACCGGGAGCAGCTCCGTGAGGTTCCGGTGATATTCCGCTGCGGCCTCGGCCCGGCGGCGGAGGTACGTGCGAGCCTCCTCGGATTCGAGGATGCCGAGGAAGAACACGCGCAGGAGCATGTCGCTGCGGCGGGCCACCGGGGTGGGCTCGACCTCGGTCAGCCAGTGGCGCAGCTCGGCCCGGCCGGCGTCGGTGATCGCGTACTCCTTGCGGCCGCGGGGGCCTTCGGCCACCACGGTGACGAACCCGGCGTCGGCGAGTTTGCCGAGCTCGCCATACAGCTGGCTCTGGGTCGCCGGCCAGACGTTGGCGAGCGAGATCTCGAAGATCTTCAGCAGGTCATAGCCGCTGGCGGGCCCTTCGGACAGCAGGCCGAGCACGGCGTGTCGGAGGCTCATGAACCAGAGCCTACCTTCCACTGTTGACATGTCGCTAGTGGAGGTTCTACTTTCGACCTGTCACTACTGGAACGTCATCGGGAGCGCCTCGTGCTCAGCTACCTCCGCACCTTTCTCCCCTGGATCGCCTTCGCGGTGATCAGCACGCCGCACGACTCCCGGTACGGCGCGCTCGTCGGCGCCGTCCTGGCGGTCGTGCTCCTCGCGTCCGAGCGCCGGAAGGGCCGCCCCTGGGACGCCCTGATCATCGAGGTGACCTCGATGGCGTTCTTCGGCGCGCTCGCCATAGCGGCGTTCACCATGGCCAAGGCGCCCCTCGGCGCGTACGGTTCGGCCGTCTCCGACGCCTGGCTCGCCCTGGTCGCCTGGGGGTCCCTGGCCATCCGCCGGCCCTTCACCCTCGGCATCGCCCGGACGATGACCCCGCCGGAGATCCATGGCAGCCCGATCTTCTACCGGGTCAACGCCGTCATCACCGCCGCGTGGGCACTCTCCTTCACCGCGATGGCGATCGTGCTGGCCGTGCTGGTCGACGTCGCGCCTCACGCCACCGGGCTGAGCATCGCCGTCAAGGTCGCCGGCTTCGTCCTCCCGGCGCTGTTCACCGCCCGCTACCCCGAGACCGTCCGGGCCCGCCAGAACGCCGCCGCCTGATGAACCTCCCCGACTACCTCACCGGCCTGAAGGCCCCAGTGGCCGACGAGATCGACGCCGTCGACCTGCCGGTCACCGGCACCCTGCCCCCCGAGCTGACCGGCCGCTACTTCCGCAACGGCCCCAACCCCCTCCCCGGCCGGGACCCCGGCCACTGGTTCGCCGGAGCCGGCATGCTCCACGGCGTCCGCCTCCGCGACGGCCGCGCCGAGTGGTACCGCAACCGCTGGGTCCGGACCCGCGAGCTGGAAGGCGCGCCGTTCGCCGGCCCGGACGGGGTCGACCTGACCGCGACACCGGCGAACACGAGCGTCATCCGGCACGCGGGCCGCATCTTCGCCCTCGTCGAGACGGGACTGCCGCATGAGATGACGCCCCAGCTGGACACCGTCGGGCCGTACGACTTCGGCGGCCGGCTGACGACCGCCATGACCGCGCATCCGAAGACCGACCCGGTCACCGGAGAGCTGCACTTCTTCGGCTACGGCTTCGTCCCCCCGTACCTCAGCTACCACCGTCTCTCGGCGGCGGGCGAGCTGGTGGAGAGCCGGGTCGTGGACGTCCCGGGACCGACGATGATCCACGACTTCACGATCACCGAGCACCACGTGATCTGGCTGGACCTGCCGGTGGTCTTCGACACGGCTCTCCTCGGATCCGGTATGCCGTACCGCTGGGACGACGCGTACGGCGCGCGGCTCGGGGTGATGCCACGAGACGGCGGCGAGACGCGGTGGTACCCCATCGACCCCTGCTACGTCTTCCACGTCGGCAACGCCACCGAGGACGCCCAGGGCCGCATCACGCTCGACGCCGTCCGCTACACCCGCGCCGGTTTCACCGGCTCCTGGGAGCGCATCGGCGGCGCACCCGACCCGGCCGCCGCCGCGGCCGCGAGCGGAGGCGCGTCCCTGTACCGATGGACGCTGGACCCGGCGACCGGCGCGGTCAAGGAAGAGCCGCTCGACGACCGCAACGTCGAGTTCCCCACCCTCAACGACGACCGGCTCGGCAGGGCCGGCCGTTTCCTCTACACCGTCACCGGCGACGCGATCGTCAAGTACGACACCCGCGCCGGCCGCGCCCGCGTACGGGACCTGGGCAGGTCTCCCGGCGAGGCGGTGTTCGTCCCCGCGGCCGACGCCCGTGCCGAGGACGCCGGATGGCTGCTGTCGATCGTCACCGACCGCGCCGGTGAGGGCTCGGAACTGCTCGTCCTCGACGCCGCCGAGCTGGAGTTCGCCGCCTCTGTACGCCTCCCGCGCCGCGTACCGGCGGGCTTCCACGGCAACTGGCTGGCGGACTGAACGGGGGCCGCTTCCCCAGGTCGCGGCCGAGTCCGTACGGTGGCCTCAGTGGATCCGCGAACTTCGTCCCCGCGACGTGTCCGGGGCGCGCCGCCGGCTCCGACGTCCCGGGTGAGAGGCACCGGAACGGGTGCCGGCGGAGAGCACCGACGACCGGTGACCTCAGGCCGCGACACTGGTGGTGGCCGGTCCGGCGGTGCGCGGCGGCTCCGGCCGGTACCGGGCCGTGAACGCCGGCCGCGGGCGCGTCAGCGCGGGCGAGTCTTACGGTGGATCGTCCCGCCAGGGGCGTACCAGCCCGCCTTCTTCCGTACGGCCGGGGACGCGTCTCCGTCCCGCGAACGCACCAGCGCGGCCTCCGCGCCCGCACTGCCATGCGCGAAACGCCCGACGAGCTCGACCGCCATCGCCCGGACGTGCGGATCGGGGTCCTCCGCCAGCAGCCGCATCGCGGGAGGCAAAACGGAGGCCTCGGCAGGGCGGCAGGAATCCTGCTTGCAGCGGTCACAGGACAGCGCGTGGAGGGCGGCCACGCGCACCCGGGCGTTCTCGTCGTCGAGCATCGCGACCAGGTCGTTCAGCGCGTCCTCGACGAGCAACTGGTCGAGGAGGCGACAGCACTGCTCGCGGACCCCCGCGTCGGCATCCCGCAGACCCTGCCGGATCGCCGGAACCCCCGTCACGCCCCGGCGGAGCAGCGCGAAGTACGCCGCGGTCGCACGAGGAGCGCTCCCCAGCGCCCGCACCAGGTCGTCGTCGGTAGCGGTCGGTGGCAGCATCGGCACCACGGTCACGGAGCCGAGTCTCACCGGTTCACGGAGCCCCGCCAACCGATTTTCCCGGCCGCGCGGCGCCGCCCGGTGCCGGAGCGCCGCCGAGGTGCTCGGAGATGGACTTGGTCGTGGTCACGAGGAGCCCGCCGATCTCGGCGACGCGGTCGAGCGTGACGCGTGAGGCCGGACCGGAGACACTGATCGCCGTCGTGACGGCGCCACGGTGGTCGAAGATCGGTGCGGCGACGCACCGGATTCCTTCTTCGTTCTCCACATCGTCGATGGCATAGCCGTGTCGCCGTACCGCCTCGAGCTCGGCGCGCAGCCGCTCGGGGCCGGTGATGGTGTTGGAAGTGCGCGCCGGCATGCCCTCCGCGACGACCTTGGCGAAGACCTCGTCGGTGGAGTGCGCGAGGAAGACCTTGCCGGTGGCAGTGCAGTAGGCGGGTTGCCGGCTGCCGATGCGCGAGTGCATTCGCACGGGCTTCGGGCTCTCGACCTTGTCGATGTAGACGATCTCCGGCGGGTCGAAGGTGAGCAGGTGGACCGTCTCCCCGATCCGCCCGGCGAGCTCGTGAAGGAAAGGGGCGACCGCCCTTCGGATGTCGAGCCGTTCCAGATAGAGCTGGCCGAGCAGGGCGTTCTGCGGCCCGAGATGGTACCGGCCGCTCTCGGGGTCCTGATCCACCAGGCGTACGTCCCGCAACGGCGCGATCAGCCGGAGGACGGTGCTCTTGCTCAGCTGGAGGCCGGTCGAGAGCTCGGCCAGCGTGGTGCCAGGCGGATGTCCGTGATCCTCCGCCAGGAACAGCAGGATGGCCAACGCCCGCCGGAGCGACGACGAGGAGTTGCGCCGAGAGCCGGTCGTGTCGCCGCCGTCGGCCGGGGTGCCGGGATCGGGCACGCGCTGCGTCCCTTCGTCGGGGGATGGGCTTTCGGAGGCTACCGCGCAGCAGCCTGTCATACGGCAATGCCGTATAGCAAGATCATATTTTGCATAGCAAATCGTTACAACGGGTTAACAGGACCTCATTGACGTGGGAACGGGGGGCTCGTTAGCTTGTCGTCACCAAAATACGAAATAGCGTTTTGCATTGCAGAACAGCTTACCCTCGGCCGTCGGCGCCGTGACCTCTGCCGATCACGCCGCCTCCCTCCGCACCCCACATCCGCATCACCCCCCGAAGGGATCCCGTCATGGGATGTCACTCCCGTATTCGCCGGCTGGCCGCTCTGTCCGCGGGCAGCATCGCCATCGGCTCGCTGGCCGCCTGCTCCTCCGGCGGAGGAGCGGCCACCGCTCAGCGTGACTCCACGCTGCAGAAGGTCATCCGCGCGGGCACGCTCAACGTCGCCAGCTGTCTGTCCTTCCCCCCGTTCGGATCGAAGGACCAGTCCGGCCGGCCGCAGGGGTTCGACGTCGACGTGGCCGGTGCCATGGCCAAGGCGCTCGGCGTCAAGCTGAAGGTCATCGACACGACCTCCGCCAACCGCATCCCGAACCTGCAGACCAACAAGGTGGACGCGGTCGTCTGTAACTTCACCATCACCCCGGAGCGGGCCAAGCAGATCGCGTTCACCGATCCCTACGTCGTCGCCGGCGAGGTGCTGCTCGTGAAGAAGTCGAGCAACATCTCCGGGCTGAAGGACCTGTCCGGAAAGACCGTCGCCGTCACGAAGGGATCCACCGACGGCGACGCGGTGAAGAAGGGCAACCCTCAGGCGAAGATCCAGGAGTACGACACGTCGTCCGCCGGGGTGCTCGCTGTCAAGCAGGGACAGGCGGACGCGATGGTCGAGGACTCGAACTTCCTCAACTACCAGGCGAAGCTCGATCCCTCGCTGAAAGTGACGCGTACGTCCGTCGTGCCGCTGGAGTACAACGGCATCGGCGTGCGGGCCGGCGACCCCACGTGGCTGCAGTGGGTCAACACCTGGCTGCGCGATTTCAACACCTCCGGCGAGGGCGACGCCCTGTACAAGAAGTGGTTCGGCGTCGATCGCGTCTTCAAGCTCAACCCGTCCTACTGAGCCCCTGGCGGCGGCGTCGGCCGCCGCCACTGGAGGAGATCGATGTTCGCCGACTGGACTTATGCCCTCCGGGACTGGCCCACTTATCTCACCGCGGCCTGGCTGTCGTTGAAGATCTCGCTGGCCGCCTTCGCCCTTGCCTTCCTCCTCGGCATGCTCGGTGCTTTCGCACGCAGGTCGCGGTACGCGCTGCCGCGCGTGATCGCAGCCGCGTACGTCGAGGTCATTCGTAACACGCCGGTTCTTCTGCAGATGTTCGTCGCGTACTTCGCGCTGCCGTCCGCAGGGTTGAAGATCAGCCCGGTGCAGGCGGGCATCGCCGCTCTCGGCGTCAACGTCGGCGCCTACCTGACCGAGATCTTCCGCGCCGGCATCCAGGCCGTCCCGAGCGGCCAGCGCGAAGCGGCCCGGGTGCTGGCGCTGAGTCCGATCCAGACCTTCACGCGCGTCGTCTTCCCCCAGGCGCTGCGCAACGTCTACCCGGCGGTCGTCAACCAGCTGATCCAGATCATCCTGGGGTCGTCGCTGCTCTCAGCGATCTCGGTTCCCGAGCTCACCGGAACGGCCACCGTCATCAACTCCCGCAATCTCCTCACCGTCCAGGTGTTCGCCATCGCGGCGGCCCTCTACCTGATCCTGACCAACCTGGTCTCACTGCTGGCCGCGGTCGTCGGCCGAGTCGCGTTCAAACCGCCGCTGCGGCCGGTGAGCACCAGCCGGGCGGCCCGGCAGGGTGTCCTGCGCGCGATCCGCCGTGGCTCGCTCGCACGCAGGGAGGCGTGATGGACTTGACGGTCATCTGGTCCAACCACATCCCCTTGATCGACGGGTTGTGGGCGACGGTCGTGCTGTCCGTGGCGGCCATCGTCACCGGCACACTCATCGGCCTGCTCATCGCCGTCGTACGGACCGGCCGGATCCCGGTCCTGGCTCAGCTGGGCCGCTGCTACCTCGAGATCTTCCGTGGGACGCCGCTGCTGGTCCAGATGCTGTTCATCTACTTCGGCGCGGCGTACCTCAACATCGCGGGCATTTCGATCTTCGGAGCGGCGTTGCTCGCCCTCACTCTCTTCGAGGGGGCGTACATCGCGGAGATATTCCGGGCCGGCATCGAGGCGATTCCCCGGGGCCAGTGGGAGGCGTCGCGGATCCTGGGGCTGTCACGCGCCCAGACGTTCCGCTCAGTGATCCTTCCGCAGACGAGGGCGATCGTGCTGCCCCCGCTGGTCGGCCAGTACCTCTCGCTGGTGAAGGACACGTCGATCGCCGTCGTCATCGGGTACGCGGAACTGCTCCGCGAGGGACAGTCGGTCATCGATCGAGTCGGTCATCCCAGCGAGGTGTACCTGACCATCGCCGCCCTCTACTTCGTCATCTGTTATCCGCTGTCACTGGTCGTCCGGCGGATGGAAAGAAAGGCAGTGACCACCTGATGACCGATTCGGATCGTCGCCGGACCACCACCGCGCAGATCACCCTGACCGGCGTTCACAAGCGCTTCGGCTCGCTGGAGGTGCTCAAGGGCGTCGACATCGAGGTCGGCGCGGGAGAAGTCGTCGTCCTCATCGGCGCGAGCGGCTCCGGCAAGAGCACCCTGCTGCGGATCATGTGCGACCTTGAGCGTGCCGACGACGGCGAGGTCTGGGTCAACGGGGTGCCCCTCCATGTCCGAAAGCGCGCGCCCGAGATCCTCGGGCACGTCGGCATGGTGTTCCAGCAGTTCAACCTCTTTCCGCATCGGACCGCACTCGGCAATGTGACCCTCGCTCTCACGAAGGTCCGCAAGATGCCAAGGGCGCAGGCCGAGGATCGCGCACGGGAGGTCCTGGCCCGGGTCGGCCTCGCCGACAAGACCGACGCCTACCCGATCCAGCTCTCCGGCGGCCAGCAACAGCGCGTCGCCATCGCCAGGGCGCTCGCCATGGACCCGGCGATCATGTTCTTCGACGAGCCGACCTCCGCCCTCGACCCCGAACTCGTCGGCGAGGTCACCGGCGTCATGCGGTCACTCGCCGAAGACGGCATGACGATGGTGGTCGTCACCCACGAGATGCGGTTCGCCCGCGACACCGCCGACCGGGTCATCTTCATGGACGACGGCGTGGTCCTCGAACAGGGGACGCCCGATCGTGTCTTCGCGAACCCCGTCGAAGCCCGCACCCAGCAGTTTCTGCATCGTGTCCTGGACACATGACCACCCCATCGGCGAGGGCGGCGAACCGGCCGTCGATTCACCCTGCGCGCAACCGGTATTCGGCTCCGTCGCCGACCAGGCCGGATGCGCGATCCGGCGGTGATTCGAGCGCGAGACGGCCCCCGGTCCCGACTTTCTGTCGTCGGGAGCGGGGGCCGTTCGCTACGTGAGGACCGTCAGCGCGCGCGGCGAGGGCCGCGAATCTTACGGTGGGCGCCCTTCGGCTTCTCGGCGGCCTTGACGCCCTTGATGATGTTCGCCTTGCCGAGCCGCAACTGCGTCAGCAGCAGCCCCAGCGCCACCAGCAGCGCGGCGAGCCAGGCCGCCTGCGTGCTGGCCAGCTTGTCGAACGTCAGCGTGTCCGGCCCGTCGGCGGCGTTCTGCAGCGACTGCGAGTTACCGGCGTTCTGCACCAGCGGCGCCGTCGCCGGATCCTGCCCCTGAGTGTTGTTCTGGCCTTGCCCGATGTTCGGCAGCGCCGGGTTCTGCTGCGCGGCGACCGACGGCGAGGTGTTCGCACCGTTCGTCGTCCCGGTGCCGGAGTTCAGGTTCCCCGTCGGCGTCGACGTCCCCGACCCGGTCCCGCTCCCGGACCCCGACCCGGACCCACTGCCCGACCCTGAACCGGAGCCACTGGTGTGCGAGGGCTTAGGGGTCGACGGCTTGGGCGTCGGCTTCTTCGTCACCTTGAACGAGGCAGGTGTGACGCCGCTGTCCACACCGCCGGAGAAAGCGTCGGCCGACACGCTGACCGTCCCGGGATCCGACACGGTGACGGTGAAGGTGACGCTCTCACCAGCAGAGTTGACGTTTCCCAGCTTGCACAGGCCCGCGGAGAGCGTGCACCGAGCACTGATGGTCCCCGGGTCTGCTCCGAGGCTCAGTTTGACGTTATCGACGCTCGTCGTCCCGCTGTACACATGTGCGGTGAACGAGACCTTGGTTCCCGGATAGATGGTGCCACCGGTCGTCCGGCTCAGTCGTACGTGCAGTACCGGCGCCGGCGGCGTGGGAGTGGGGGTGTCCGTCGAGCTCTTTGTCGGTGACGCCGACGTGGAGGGCGATGAAGACTTGCTCGTCCCGGTCGAAGGCGTCGCCGACTTACTGGCGTCGCCGGATGCCAGGGCTGGGGGAGAGTTGCCGACGATCAG
Source organism: Actinoallomurus sp. NPDC050550 (assembly GCF_040655075.1). Classification (NCBI taxonomy): domain Bacteria; kingdom Bacillati; phylum Actinomycetota; class Actinomycetes; order Streptosporangiales; family Thermomonosporaceae; genus Actinoallomurus; species Actinoallomurus sp. NPDC050550. The sequence continues at coordinate 73,849 of NZ_JBFAJC010000008.1, forward strand.
GACGATCCCTGCGCCGAGAACGATGACCAGCGGGTTTCGTGCCGATCGTGCGAGCACTGCTCACAACCTCCCCATCGCACCGTAAAGACATCACCCCGGCTTACCCCGGGGAGTCAGGTATGAATCATGCGATCACGTGAAAGCCGATCAATCAACCGTGCTAACGGAGTTATATCGCAGCAACCTCTAGATGAGCTCCTGGTGAAGCCCAGTGATCTCGTCCCGGGACACCCAGGCCTGGTAGACGCCGATGTCCACGCGTTCGAGCTCCAGAGCTGCGGCAACGGGCGCGCGACCGCCGCTGTACTCGACGCGTACCCAGCCCTCATGCTCGCCGATGACGACGAACGGCTCGCCGCGCCAGGTGCAGCGGGTCCGGACGTAGCGCAGGCCGTCGACCTGGTCCTCGCGGACCACCAGGAGGAACCGGCCGGGCCGTACCTCGGTGAAGCCGTCCACCGGCACGGCGGAGTACAGCCGAACCTCACCGTCGACACCGGGCACCGCGTCGTAGTCGGTGCCCTGCCAGCGAGCGACGTAGCCGTCTCTGATCACCTAGTCCTCCGCAGGTTGCCCCGGCCTTCAGGCCGGGGAGGAATCCGAACCCCGCCAGGAGCGGCCCGGCATAGCCGGGCCGGTCCGAGAACGAAGTCCGTCGGTGTTCGACCATTCGCCTTACATGTTCGCAAGGCTTGTGTAAGGTAATGGGCATGCGGACGGCGTACAAGTGCCGGGCTTACCCGGACCCCGAACAGGCGGCGGTGTTCAGCCGCACGTTCGGGTGTGTGCGCCTGGTGTGGAACAAGACCCTCACCGAACGCCACGCGGCGTATCACCAGCGGGGCGAGAAGACCTCCTACAGGCAGACCGACGCGGCGTTGACCGGGTGGAAGAGGACCGAGGACCTGGCGTTCTTGTCGGAGGTGTCGTCGGTTCCGTTGCAGCAGACGCTGCGGCATCAGCACGCGGCGTTCGCGAACTTCTTCGCCGGCCGCGCCAAATATCCGCGGTTCAAGAACCGCAGTTCCCGGCAGTCCGCGCACTACACCCGCTCGGCGTTCCGCATGAAGAACGGCGAGCTGTCCATGGCCAAGACCACCACGCCGCTGAAGTTCGTGTGGTCCTTCGACGACGTCGAGGTGTCCACGCTGAACCCGACCATGGTCGTCATCTCCCGGGATCCGGACGGCCGCTGGTACGTGACGTTCGCCATCGACACCGACGCCCCCGAGCCCTTGGAGGAGACCGGGCACGCCATCGGCGTCGACCTCGGCGTCAATGACTTCGCGGTCACCTCCGACGGAGAACGGATCGCCAACCCTCGCCATCTTGAGCGCAAGGCCCGTAACCTGGCCCGCTACCAGCGGCGCATGGCCCGCTGCCAGCGTGGGAGCGCCAACCGGCGTAAGGCCAAGGCCAAGGTCGCCCGCGCCCACCGCAAGGTCCGCAACGCCCGCGCCGACTTCCTGCACCGCGTCAGCACCAACCTCGTGCGCAGGGCCGACACGATCGTGATCGAAGACCTCGCGGTCACCAACATGGTCAAGAACCACACGCTGGCGCGCGTCATCTCCGATGCGGGGTGGGGTGAGTTCCGCAGGCAGCTGGAGTACAAGGCCGAACGCGCCGGACGCACCCTCATCGTGATCGACCGCTGGTATCCGTCCTCCAAGACCTGCTCGGTCTGCGGGCACCTGCTCGCGGCGCTGAGTCTTTCCACCCGGCGCTGGACGTGTCCGGGCTGCCGCACCCGGCACGACCGGGACATCAACGCGGCCAAGAACATCCTTGCGGCTGGTCAAGCCGTAGCCAGGGACAACCCTGGTGATGCCTGTGGAGCTGGTGTCAGACGGCAAGGGCCCTCCCTTCCGCAGTCGGCGCTGAACCAGGAAACCCACGCCGCGAGGCGCCCGGCCTAGCCGGACCGGCCGCAAGGCCGACGGGACTCCCCTTCCTCCGAAGGGGAGGAAGTCAATTGTCCTTCTCCCACACGAGCCGATCCGCGTCGTACCTGGCGACGAACCGTTCGGTCCCGTCGCTGCTGATGACGTACATCTCCGAGCTGTGCGGAAGCCTGAAACTTTCAGCCTTGTACTCCGGGATGCTGCCCGCGCTGCCGGGGGCGAAGCCGTCGCCCGTGAACGGGGGCGGCTCCACCACCCAGCCGTCCTCGCCCCACTCCTTGAGTGCGTCCTCGTTCGTGCCGCCGAACGGCGTGCGGTAGAGCCCGGCGCGGTACGCCGCCCAGCGGATGACGTACACCTCCGGGTCGTCGACCGTGAAGGGCGATCCGTCGCGGATCAGGCCGAGGCACTCGTAGAGCCGCTGCGGCGTGTTGAGGTCGATGACGTCCTGGACGCGGTGCACGAAGCCGGCGATCCGATCGTACGCCTTGTCGAGGTACCAGGGGACCTGGTCGTGGACCAGCACCTTCTGCATGATCGTGAACGCCCCGTCGGCGGGGGTGCGCGGCTCAGCCTGATCGACGGCCTGGGGTTCAAGCCAGGCGGCGATCGGCGGCATCGTCTCGGCCGGGGCCGGGACTCCGGCCGGCACCGGTGCCGGCTCGGCGGTCGGCGGTGCGGTCACCGTCGGGAGCGAGATGCTTGGCGGGATCTGTGCCGGTCCCGGTTCGGTGGCAGGCGGTGTGGTGGTCGGCGGGAGCGAGATGCTCGCCGGGATCTGCGCCGGCTCGGGTTCGGCGGTCGATGGTGCGGTAGTCGTCGGGACCGGGATGCCTGCCGGGATCTGCGCCGGTCCGGGTTCGGCGGTCGGCCGTGTGGTGGTCGGCGGGAGCGAGATGCTCGCCGGGATCTGCGCCGGTCCTGGCCGGGCGGTCAACGGTGCCGCCTCCGCCGGGACCGGGATACCGGCCGGGTCCTGCGCCGGCTCCGGCAGCGGCGTCTGGGGCGGGGCCGCGGGTGTCGCGAGCGGTGCGGACGGCGTGGCGGCGCGGTTCGCGAGCGAAGCGGCGATCGCGTTGATCTGCTCGGCGGACAACGCGATCTCGATCGGGGTGCCCGGGTTCACCGAGACGTCCCAGCTCGGCTCCTGCCACGCGGTGAGAAGGTCGGCGAAGGTCGGCATGACGAACCCGGTGGTGCCGACCGCTTCCTTCATCCAGTCGAAGGAGGTGAACGCGAGCATCGACGCGCGCCCTCGGACGGACACCGCCGCCCAGGGGAACGCCGGGTCGCTCGGCGGCGTATTCACGGTCGGCGGCGTACGGCTCCAGACGGGCAGGAAGACCGACGCCTCGAGCAGCACCTGCAGGAGCGCGTCCGGATCGTCCCGAACTTCGAACAGGCGCCGTTCGGCGTCGTTCTGCGCGGGGAAGTCGCTCGCCAGGCGTTCGGCGGCCTCGTCGTCGACGCGGCGCGACAGTGCCGTGATGCGGTCCCCGGGGATCGTGACGCCGATCGCGGAGCCGTCGTTCATGACGAGGTCCCACGCCGGGTCCGGCCAGAACCGCAGGATCTTCGTCAGGTCGGACAGGATGAACGGGTGGCCGCCCATCGCCTCGCGCATCCGGCTCGGCCCGGTGAACAGTGGCACGACGGTCCGTCCGCCGGACTCCCGGGTGTACCACTGGAAACCGGGACGGCCGGGGCCGAGCATGAGGTCGCCGCCCTCGACCATGGGCACCCAGATCTGGCTCGCGCCCAGGAGCGTCCGCAGGAGTCCCTCGCGGTCGTCGCGCGCGGCGGCGTCGTAGAGCAGGCGTTCTTCTTCGTCCAGGGGGATGAAGTCGGCGTCCGAAGTGAAGTGCGGTGCGAGAGGCACGTCGGAGGAGACCGGCCGCGGCTCGCTCTGCGTGGGTGCGTCGGCGGGGGAGGACGTGGGGCCGACGTCCGCCTGGCCGGGTCCCGGGGGCATCGGTTCGTCGTCGGAGACGATCGGCATGGGCGCGGTCTCGGCCACCGGCGGGGTGCCCTCCGCCGGAGGGGGCGGCACCGCGCCGGCGGTGGAGAACGAGGGGTACGACGGCGCCTCCCCGGCCGGTGTCCGCCCGTCGGGCACGCCCCCGGCCGACTCGGCGGTCGGCGCATTCCCGGCCGGCCTCTCGCCGGCCGGCTCCGGCGCGCCCCAGGTCGGCCTGTCGCCGGCCGACTCAGCGGTCGGCGTGCCATCGATCGGCTCCCCGGTCGGCCTGTCGCCGGCCGACCGCTCCCTGGCCAACGCCTCTCGGGCGAACGCCTCCACGGTCGGCGCGTCCGCGATCGTCGTCTCGCCGAACGACTCCTCCCAGGCCGGCGGGGCCGGGTACGAGCCGGGCGGGGGCCCCTCCGGCGGCGGAGTGGGGAACGAGAGACCAGGGAAGGGCGCGGTGTCGGTGACGGGTGCCGGTTCGCCGGAGGCCGGAGGGCGCGCGCCTTCGAGAGGCGTCGGGGCCGGTTCGCCCGGCACCGGAGAGTGCACGTCTCCGAAAGAAGTGGGAGCCGGTCCGCCCGAGACCGGAGGATGCGCGTCCCCGAAAGGCGTCGGTGCCGGTTCGCCCGGGGCAGAAGGGTGCGCGTCCCCGAAAGGAGCGGGTTCGCCCGGGACCGGCGGAAACGTGTCCGCGAGAGGTGCCGGTGCGGGTTCGCCCGGGACCGGAGGGTGCGCGTTCCCGAGGGGCGTCGGGGACGGTTCGCCCGGGACCGGAGGGTGCGCGTTCCCGAGGGGCGTCGGGGACGGTTCGCCCGGGACCGGAGGGTGCGTGTCCCCGAGGGGCGTCGGGGACGGTTCGCCCGGGACCGGAGGGTGCGTGTCCCCGAGGGGCGTCGGGGACGGTTCGCTCGGCACCGGAGGGCGCGCGTCCCCGAAAGGCGCGGGGGCCGGTCCGCTCACCGGAGGATGCGCGTCCGCGGGAGACACCGAGGCGTCTCCGGGCGGCGGTGGAAGGACGCCCGGATCCAGAGCGGACGGCTCGGTCGGTGGTACGGGCGGCAGCGAGGTCTCCGGCACCGGTGGGAACGACAGCGACCCGTGGTCCGGTGCCGCTTCGCCGGTGTACTGCCCGGTGGGCGTGGCCGGCCCGTGAGCCGACTCCTGCTCGGACCCCGCGCCGTACGTCATCTCCTGGTCGGCCTGCGCGCCGTAGGGCGTCTCCTGTTCGGCTCGCACGCCATAAGGCGTCTGCTCGGCCTGCGAGCCCTGGGGGAGTTCCTGTCCGATCGGCGCGGCGGACGAGTCGTGGCGGACCGCGTCATGCCCGGTCGGTGCGGCGTGCGTCCCGTGAGCCGCCTCCTGCTCCGCCGGCGGCTGAGCGGCGGGACCGGTCTCCGGAGCGAGCGGCGCCTCCTGGGCCGGCGGGAGGTTCGCGGTGAGCTGTCCGACGAACCAGGCGGGCAGGTATCCCTCGATCGGCAGCCCAGAGTTGACCGCGAGCCACCAGTCGCTGTCCGGCCAGGTGTTCGCCATCTCCGCCAGCGGCATCCGGACGAAGTGTTCGTAGCCGGGGCCGAGGCAGGCGCGCGCCGCCTCGACCGACGTGTAGGCGAGTACGTGGGTGCGACCCTCGTGGGTGCTGGTCGGCCACGTGAACGCCGGCTGTCCGGGGTCCGGCTCGACCTTTGGCAGCGGAAGGACGAGCTCCGCCACGCTCAGCAGCTTGAAATAGGCGTTCTGGTCGCCGTCGCGTAGGGCGTCGCTCAGCTGCTGCTCGAGTTGGTTTGCGGGCTCCCATGTGCCGGTCATTCGCCACCCCCCGGAAGCTCTTTGCACAAGAGGTCCACCGTACCGGGAGCAAACCGGCGGCGCGCACGAGTACCGGCAGCCGATCGGACTTACCCGGACGAAGTGTCACTTTCAATACCGCTGACCAGCAGCGGAGCGAATCGTCAGGCGGTAAGCCGCCGCAGCGCGGTCAGCAGCCGGTCGATGTGCTCGTCCGTGGTGCCGATGCCGAAGCTGGCCCGCAGCGCGGTGCCGTCGCCGTCACCGCAGCCGCCCCGCCCGTCGCCGACCAGTCGCCGGACGAACGGGTGCGCGCAGAACTTCCCGTCCCGTACGCCGATGCCGTACTGGTCGGACAGCGCGGTGGCGATGGCGCGGGACTCGCGGCCCCCGACGATGAACGACACGATGCCCACGCGCGGGTGCCCGTCGCCCCACAGCGACAGCTCCCGTACGCCGGGGATGGCCGCCAGGCCGGTCCGCAGCCGCCGCAGGAGACGCTCCTCCTCCGCGACGAGCGTCTCCCAGTCGGTCAGGGCCTCGCACGCGGCTGCGAGCGCGACGACGCCGAGGACGTTCGGCGTGCCGGCCTCGTGCCGCTGCTGCGGGTCCGCCGACCACGTCACGTGCTCGCCGACGCTCGCGGTGGCGCCGCCGCCCAGGAGGTACGGCTCGGCGGCGCGCAGCCAGTCGGCGCGGCCGACGAGGCAGCCCGCGCCGAACGGCGCGTACAGCTTGTGCCCGGAGAAGGCGACGTAGTCGACGTCGAGCGCGCCCATGTCGAACGGCCGGTGCGGGACGAGCTGCGCGGCGTCGACCGCGATGCGGGCGCCGTGCGCGCGGGCGACGGCGGCGAGTTCGGCGACGGGCCAGAGCTCGCCGGTGACGTTGGAGGCGGCGGTGACGACGAGCAGGCGCGGCCCGGCCGGCGCCGCGGCGAGGGCCTTGCCGGCCGCCGCGAGGGCCGCCGCAGGGGATTCGGGGGCCGCGAGCCGTACGACGTGGTTGCCGCGCTGCCAGGGCAGGAGGCTCGCGTGGTGCTCGGACTCGAACACGACGACCGTGGTGCCGCGCGGCAGGGCGTGCGCGAGGAGGTTCATCGCGTCGGTGGTGTTGCGGGTGAACACCACGGCGTCGCGCCGCCACGCACCGACGAACTCCCGGACGACCTCGCGGGCGCGCTCGTACCGGTCGGTCGTCACCTGCGAGGCGTATCCCGCGCCGCGGTGCACGCTGCTGTAGTAGGGGAGGGCGGCGTCGAGCGCGTCGCGCACCGCCTCCAGACAGGGCGCGCTCGCCGCGTAGTCGAGGTTCGCGTACGGAACGGTCCGGCCGTCGGCGAGGGGTACGGGGACGCCTTCACCAACGACGCGCAGGGCGGGACGGGTGATGGGGGGCAGATCGAGTACAGCGGACAACACGCACCTCCGGCGGGGCCTGGGACCCCGCGAGGGGTCCGCGCTTGTCCGGCACGGTCGTGTCGGACCCGGTCATCACCCGGGGCACCCCGCCACGGACGGAGGGTTGCCGGCCAGCAAGCCGGGGCTTCGCGCTGGCACTCGTGACCTGACGGTGAGTATAGAGCACTCGCCCGAAGAACGCCGTTTCGGCGTCGTGTGACCACTTCTCCGCGATTGAATACGGGCACGGGAGTTCGACGAAGGGAGAGCAGGGCGATGCGGGGTGGATGGCGGCGGCCGGTGGGGGTCGTCCTGGTCGCGGTGTGCGCGGCCGGATGCGGCGTCGGCACGAACAAGGGTCAGGTCTGCAAGGACGCGGTCAAGGCGGTCGGGTCCTACAACGCGACCCTGAACCGCATCTCGCCGGACGACATCACCCAGTGGAAGCAAGCGGCGGCGACCCTCGCCACGCGGTTCGACGCGCTCGCCCGCGAGTCCGACGACAAGAAGCTGAGCGGGACGCTGAGCGGCATGGCGACCGAGTGGCGGGGCGTCAGCACCGGCATCACCCCGCGCGACATCTCGCGCCTGCAGAGCACCGTCCAGCGCCAGCCCGCCGCCCTCGCCACGGCCTGCAAATGAACGCCTGAGCGCCCGCCGCCGTAGGGCCGCGGGCGCTCAGCCGCTCAGAACATCGAGTTGGGATCGCCGCCGTCGTACACGCGGCCCGTGGGCTGGCCGGTCGGGCCGCCGGTGGGCAGGTGGGTCGGCGGGCCTCCGGTCGGCGGATGGTGAGTCGGCGAGGACGGGTGGGACGGCCTGGTCGTCCGGGGCCTCGAGAAGCTCGGGTGCGGCTGCGGCTGGACCGGCGTCGTCGGGTACTGGCGCCCGCCGACGTACACCGACGGGTCCCCGAACGACTTCACCGGCATGTCCGCGTCGGCCTTGACGAGGAAGTTGTGCCAGATCGTGGCCGGCAGGTCACCGCCGTACGAGGAGTAACCGGGGAGGCTCAGCGCCTTGTTGTCGCTCCGGAAGATGCCGACTGAGGCGGCCAGCTGCGGGATGAACCCGTTGAACCAGACCTGCTTGCCGCTCGAGGTCGTTCCGGTCTTGCCGGCGGCGTTCCGGTCCGGCAGCGCGGCATTGGTGCCGGTGCCCGCGTCGACGACCTTCTGCATCGCGTACGTCGCGTCCCGGGCGATCTGCGTGCTGAAGACCCGCTTGCCGGTGGTCGGGACGACGCGCTTCTTGCCGTTCCGGTCGGTCACCGACCGGATGACGTGCGGCGCGTGGTAGACGCCCTCGGACGCGAACGCGGCGTACGCGGCGGCCTGCTGCTCCACGCTGACGTCGATGACGCCGAGCGGGAACGTGACGGCGGTGTTCGCGCCGTTGGCGGTCAGCTGCGACTCGGGAATGCCGAGCTTCTCCGCCATCTCCATCACCTTGTCGTTCCCGATCTTCTGGGCGATGTTGACGTACGCGGTGTTGATCGACTCTTGCGTCGCGGTGACGAGGTTGACCGGGCCGAAGTCCTCGTGGTTGTCGTTCTGGATCGGCTGTTTGCTGCCGTCGAACGTCTGGTCGTCGCTGCCGTCGACCTGGTCGTCCAGGGACATCCCGTCGTTCAGGGCCGCGGCGAGGACGTACGGCTTGAAACCGGACCCCGGTTGCACCTTGGCGTCGAACGCGGTGTTGAAGTTGTTGTCGAGGTACTGCTTGCCGCCGTAGAACGCGTTGATCTCGCCGGTCGACGGGTCGACGGACACCAGACCGGCCATGACCTTGCTGGAGACGCTCGAGGGCATGGCGTCCTCCACTGCCGCCTTGGCGTCGTCCATCAGGTCCTTGTCGAACGTCGTACGGATCTTCAGCCCGCCGTAGTTGATCTGGTCCTGGCTGTAGCCCAGGCGTAGCAATTCGGCCTTCGCCAGGTCGTACATGTAGCCCTTCTCGCCCGCGAAGACGTCCTTGATCTTCTCCTTCTTGGGCAAGGGGAACCGCATGGTCGCGGCCTGTTGCGGGGTGATGCTCCTCATCTGGACCATGCCGTCGACGACGTACTTCCAGCGGCTCTGCATGTAGGCGCGAGCCTTCGGGTTGGACGTGTCGGTCGCGGTCGAGGGCACCTGGATGGCCGCGGCGATGTAGGCGCCCTCGGCGGGGGTCAGGTCCTGGACGTCCTTGTTGTAGTACGCCTTGGCGGCAGCCTCGATGCCATAGGCGTCCCGACCGAAGTAGATCGTGTTGAGGTAGGTCTGGAGGATCCAGCTCTTGTCCTTCTCGCGCCCGACCTTGAGCGCGATCATGATCTCCTTCAGCTTCCGGGACGCCGTGCGTTGCTGGCTGAGGCCGCTGTAGTAGTTGCGGACCATCTGCTGGGTGATGGTCGATCCGCCCTGCATGGAGCCGCCGGTCGCCGTCGCCCAGAACGCACGGGCCGTGCCCTTCACCGACACCCCGGGGTCGCTGTAGAAGCTGCGGTTCTCCGCGGAGATCACGGCGTCCCGTACCGGCTTCGGCACCTGGGACAGGGGGACCGGCTGCCGGTTGGTGCCCTTCTTCAGGATGACGCTCTTGCCGTCGCTGAAGTAGAACGTCGAAGGCTGAGCGTTGGCCAGGGGCTGCGAGGAGGTCGGTACCGGCGTCATCAGGTAGGCGACGATGAAGCCGGCGACGGGCAGCAGGATGAGCACGCCCAGCACGTACGCCGAGCGGCGCAGCCACTTGGCCCGCCGGCTCCGTTTCTTCTTCGGCTTCTTGGACTTCTCGTTCTTGGACTTCTCGCCCTCGGGAAGGGCGTGCACGGCGGTCATGGCCGACGGGCTTTCGTCGGCCACGACCAGACTGCCCGCCGTGGGTTCCACGGGCGGGGCCATGTCGGGTCGAGTGGCGTCATCGCGATCAGCGGCTCCGGACTCCACGGCAGATGCCGGTGCGGCGACGCCGCGCGGATCGGCCGCGTCTTCCGGTCCGGCCGCGGCCTCGAGCCCGACGGCGTCATCGTTGTTGGACGCTCCTGACGACCCCGAAGTTGGCGAAGATCCGGTGCCGTCCGTCCCGCCCCGCGAAGATCCGGCCTCGTTCGCGGCGGTCGGTGAGGTTCCGGGGCTCTTCGTGAGGTCCGGCGAAGTCTCAGCGCCGTTCGCGGCGGTCGGTGAGGTTCCGGAGCCCTTGAGGAGGTCCACCGATGTCTCGGCGCCGTCCGATGAGCCGCCGGTGTCGTCCGTCGCGTCTTGCGCGGATCCGGTGTCGTTCGCGGCGGTCGGCGAGGTTTCGGGGCCCTTGGCGAGGTCCACCGATGTCTCGGCGCCGTCCGCCGCGGCCGGCGAGGCGCCGGTGTCGCCTGTTGCCCCTTGCGGGGATCCGCTGCCGTTCGCGGCGGTCGGCGAGTTTCCGGCGCTCTTCGCCAGGTCCGGCGAAGTCTCAGCGCCGCTCGCCGCGGCCGGCGGGGATCCGGTGCCGCTCGCCGCAGCCGGCGGAGAGCCGGTGCCGCTCGCCGCAGCTGGCGGAGAGCCGGTGCCGTCCGCCGCCGTCGGCGAAGAGCCGGACCCGTCCGCCGCGGCCGGCGGAGAGCCGGTGCCGTCCGCCGCGCTTCCGTTCATGGCGCCGTTGGTGCCGTCCTCGGGCGTCGTGGGATCGCCGTCGTTGGCAGAGGTGTCGGGCATTTGCGATTCACCGGCTCCGACGCCGGTGTCCTTGTCACTCACTCGTCCCCCGTGACCTGCGTGAACCCCCGAAGGTACCTGAGGGGCGCGGCTTCACCGATCGGCGTGCCGGGCGTCCGGGGGCTTGACGATCCTAAGCCACGAAGGATAAAAGGCACGTCAGCCCCTGGTGAGCACCGTGCCGATCAATCGCGCCACCTCACGTGCCACGGCGTCCCGACCCGGTGCCAGATATTTTCGGGTGTCCACAACCGTCGGATGGTCGGCGAGGTATCCCCGGACCGCGTCGGTGAAAACCTTGTTCAGGTGGGTGGCGATGTTGACCTTGACGATGCCGGCCTCGACGGCGCGTGTGAGGTCGGCGTCGGGCACTCCGGACGACCCGTGCAGGACGAGGGGCACCGGCACGGCCGCGCTCAGCCGTGCGATCAGGTCGAGGTCGACGGCCGCGGTCCGGTCCGTCATCGCGTGCGAGGTGCCCACCGCGACCGCGAGCGCGTCCACGCCCGTCGCGGCGACGAAGCGGGCGGCCTCCTCCGGCTCGGTGCGTGCGCCCGGGGCGTGCACGCCGTCCTTCCCTCCGACCTCGCCGAGCTCGGCCTCGACCCACACGTCCCGTTCGTGGCAGTACGCGGTCATCTCGGCGGTCGTGGCGACGTTGGCGTCGTAGTCGAGGGCGGACGCGTCGTACATCACCGAGCCCAGGCCCAGCTCCACCGCCTCCCGTACGAGCTCGGGGGAGGTGGCGTGGTCCAGGTGGACGGCGACCGGGACCTTCGCCTGGCGGGCGGCCGCGAGGGTCGCCAGCGCGATGGGCTCGAGCGCGCCGTGGTAGCGCACGCAGTTCTCGCTGATCTGCAGGATGACCGGGCGACCTGCCGCCTCGGCGCCGTCGATCAGCGCTTCGGCGTGTTCGAGCTGGATGACGTTGAAGGCGCCGACGCCGTGCCCGGCGACGACGATCTCTCCTGCGGAGACGAGAGGCATCTGCGGAATCCTTCGTAGGCGGCGGGATCGTACGCTCCCGCGACGGGTGCGAGCACGGCCGCGGCCGACAGCGCGGCGGCGTCCTTGAGCAGGTCCGGCCAGGGCGAGCCGATCCCGGCGGCGAGCGCGGCGACGACCGCGTCGCCCGCGCCGGTCGGGTTGCCGGTCACCACCTGGGGTGGGGCCACGCGGTGCACGTCGTCGCCGACGACGGCCATGAGGCCCTCGGCGCCGAGCGAGACGACGACCGCGGGCGCGCCGAGCGACCGGCCACCCGTGACGTGACGGTCCGTGCGGGTGAGCTCGGCGAGCAGCGACGGGTCGCCGGTGCCGGCGACCAGCGACCGGGCGCCCGCGACCGGGTCGGCCGTGCCGGTGAGCTCGGCGAGTTCGACGGCGTTCGGCTTGACGGCCCAGGCGTACGGCGCGGCGTGCCGCAGCGGCTCGCCGGAGGTGTCGACGATGACCCGCGCGTCGCGGCGGGCGAGCCGGGCGACGGCGTCCGCGGGCACGCCCGGCGGCAGGCTGCCGGAGATGACGACGACGTCGGCGTCGGGGATCCGCGCCTCCAGCGCCGCCCACTCCTCCGGCGTGATCGTGGGGCCGGGCTCGTTGAGCAGGGTGGCGTCACCGCCGGCCACGACGGTGACGGTACGGCGGGTCTCCCCGGCGATGGGGACGAGGTCGTGCGCCAGCCCGGCGGCGTCCAGGTCGGCGCGCAGCGCCGCGCCCGTCGGCCCGCCGGCCGGGCCGACGATGAGGACGTCGTGGCCGAGCGCGTGCAGGACCCGGGCGACGTTCACGCCCTTGCCGCCCGCGCGGGCGTGGACGTTCTCGACGCGGTGGGCCTCTCCGGGCCGCAGCTCCGGCAGCTCGTACGTGACGTCGAGCGCGAGGTTGGGCGTGACCGTGACGATCACGCCGTCACGACCGTCTCGACCCGGAGGTCCGCGTCGAGGAGCACGAGGTCCGCGCGGAGCCCGGGCGCGACGGCGCCCCGGTCGGTGAGGCCGAGCAGCGCGGCGGGCGTCGTCGCGGCGAGCCGTACGGCGTCCTCCAGCGCGACGCCGGACGTCAGCACCGTCTGGCGGAAGATCGCGGCGGCCGTCGCGGTGCTCCCGGCGATCGAGCCGCCCTCGGCCAGGCGCGCCACGCCGTCGCGTACCTCCACGTCGAGGCCGCCGAGCCGGTAGTCGCCGTCGGACATGCCCGCCGCCGCGATGGAGTCGGTCACCAGCGCGGTCCGCGCGCTGCCCGCGGTCCGGGCGATGTGCGCCACGATCGACGGGTGCAGGTGCACGCCGTCGCCGACCAGCTCGACCGTCACGTCCGGCGCCTCCAGCAGCGCGAGGATCGGCCCCGGCTCGCGGTGGTTGAGCGGTCGCATCCCGTTGAACAGGTGCGTGGCGACCCGCGCGCCGCTCCGGACGGCCTCGAGCGCCACGTCGTACGTCGCGTCGGTGTGCCCCACGGCGGGGATCACCCCGGCGTCGCGGACGCGGCGCAGCGCGTCCAGGCCGCCGTCGAGCTCGGGCGCGAGCGTCATCATCCGCACGTGCGGGATCTTCAGCAGCCGGCCGACGGTCTCCGGGTCCGGCGCGCGCAGCAGGGCGGGGTCGTGCGCGCCCTTGCGGGCGACCGACAGGAACGGGCCCTCATAGTGGACGCCCGCCACGACGCCGTCGTCGGCGAGCTCCGCGAGGACGGACGCCCGGCGTTCGAGATCGTCCGGCGTCGCCGTCACCAGGCTCGCGACCAGCGTCGTCGTCCCGTGCTCCAGGTGGAACGCCGCCGCCCGTACACACTCCTCCGGGTCCGCGGAGTCGAACGACGCCCCGCCGCCTCCGTGGCAGTGAATGTCGACGAAGCCGGGAACGATCACATGGGCGTGCCGGTCGGTCCGCTCCGGCAGGCCCCGCTCGACCCGCGCGATCCGGCCGTCCTCGACGCTCACCCATCCGGGTTCGAGGACGCCGCCGGGGGTCACGACCTTGTCCGCGCTGAGAATCGTCATCGTCGCTCCAATAGGTCGCGTGCCCAGAGTCCGGCGCCGACACACCCGGCCTCGTCCCCGAACCGCGCGATGGTCAGGCGCGGCCGGCGGTGGAAGGTGAGCCGCCCGGCGAGGTCGTCGTCGAGCGGGTCCAGCAGGAGGTCGCCTGCCCGGGACAGTCCTCCGCCGATCACGATCACTTCAGGGGCGATCAACGCGGTCGCGGCGGCCAGGGCGGTGCCGAGGAAGCCGACCGTCTCCGCCCAGATCGCCGCGGCGTCGACGTCGCCCTGGGTCACCAGCGCGGCGACCGCGTCGGCGGCCGCCTCTCGGCCCGTACGGCGGGCGTAGCGGCGGCCGACCGCGGCGGCGGAGGCGACCGCCTCCAGGCAGCCGGTGCCGCCGCACACGCACGGCTCGTCCACCCCGACGGACATGTGCCCGATCTCGCCGGCGTAGCCGCCGGCGACGCACAGGTGCCCGTCGATCAGCATCGCCGCCGCGATGCCGGTGCCGATGGCCACGACGAGCGAGTTGCGGGCGCCCTGCGCCGCGCCGAGACGGATCTCGGCGGTCCCGCCGGCCCGTACGTCGTGGCCGACCGCGACCGGCAGGCCGGTGCGCTCGGTGATCAGGTCGCGAAAGGGGACGTCCCGCCAGCCGATGTTCTCGGACCAGACCGCGACGCCGCGCTCGTCGTCGACGATGCCGGGCACGGCCAGGCCGATCGCCTGGGCGTCGCCCGCCTGCCCGACCAGCTCCGTCACGGTCTCCAGCACGGCGTCGACCGCGGCGTCGCCGTGCGGCGTGGGCCGGCGCAGGGAGGCGACGCGGTCGAGTTCGGGAGAGAGGACCGCGCCCTTCATCGATGTGCCGCCGACGTCGAGAGCGACGATCACTTGAGCACGACCGAGCGGGTCAGCGACCGCGGGCGGTCGGGGTCGAGGCCCTTCGCCTCGCCGCGCGCGACCGCCAGCCGCTGCGCGACGATGAGGTGCGCGAGCGGGTCGAGGCCGCTGGTCGCGAACGTCGCGCCGGTCGCGGCGACGTCGTCGGCAAGTCCCTCCGGGGGAGCGCCGAACATCCAGGTCAGCCGGCCCGGCTGGGCGATGCTGATCGGGCCGTGGCGATACTCCATGGCCGGGTAGGACTCCGTCCACAGCTGCGCCGCCTCGCGCGCCTTGAGCGCGGCCTCCTCGGCCAGGCCGACGGTCCAGCCCCGGCCGAGGAAGGTGATCTGCTCGGCGTCGAGCCACGCGGGGTCCAGGGGCTCGGTCAGGGCACGCTCGGCGTCGTCGGCGGGCACCGCGTCGCCGAGAGAGGCGCGCAGCAGCGCGAGCGCGGTCGTGGCGAACCGGGTCTGCACCACCGACCGCTCGTCGGCGAAGTCCAGGACGATCGTGCGCGTCCCCGCCGCGAAGGGCGCGTCGGGGATCGCGGTGATCGCGGTGACCTCAGGAAGCCGTTCGACCGCCTCGAGCACCTCGGTCGTGGTGCCGGACCGGCTGATCGCGACGTAGCGGTCGTAGTCCCGGCCGAAGGGCAGCTCCGAGGCGGGGAAGGCGTCGGTGAGGCCGAGGCCCCTGCTCTCGCGCAGCGCGGCGTACGCCCTGGCCATGTACAGCGAGGTGCCGCAGCCGAACACGGCGACGCGCTCACCGTCGCGGGGCAGCGCCCCCCGCGCCTCGCCCAGTCGGTCGCCGGCGCGCCGCCAGCAGGAAGGCTGACTCTCGATCTCGGCCACGACGTGTCGTTGCGCCAACACCGCCTCCATATCTGCTCGTTCTTGAGCGATTCGTGCTCGTATCATGCACTAATGAGCACGGCCTCGCCAAGAGTCTGAGCGGACGCGGAATCGCCGGAGAGGGCCGGCGATCTGCGGGTGGCCTGGTCGGTCGTGGTCCGGCGGGTGGCCTGGTCGGTCGTGGTCCGGCGGGTGGTGACGGCTGAGGTCGCGCTCGAGGAGCGCCAGGCGGTCGGCCACGCCGACCGTGCCGTCGGCCGCCGATCGTACGGAGCGGTCGGGATGCGATTTCATGTGTCCCCCGATCGATCGTCCGAGCTCAGGGCCCGGTGAAATGGCATGCGGCACCCACGGTAAAGGTCTGGCAGTGAGATCGACGCCGGCGGCTTCGTTAAAGGTCTCTAACCTTGAGTCGGGGATAGCGAGGAATCGCCGATTAAGTCGCACTATAAAAGCCATTGGCATTTTCGGGTCGGCGGCTTATGGGGGTCGACGGCCGCCTTCCAGGTGATGTTCGGCACTCTGTCGTCGCTTGTCACTTTTGTGATGACCGTGGACGCCGAGGTGTTGGATTGTTGCGTAGATCACACTGATACTCGCCAGTAACGTTCCGCTGACCCACGGCGTCATGAGGAGGGTCAGATGGCGGAACAGGCCGTTGCCGTCGACGCGAACGCTCCCTGGGGGGAGCGGATGGGGGCCGGCGACCGGGTGATCGTCGGAATCTTCGTGGGCATTCCCTTCGTCGCAGTGATCGTGTCCGTCGTCGTGCTCTGGGGCTGGGGCGTGACATGGCACGACCTGGTCATCGGCGCGGTGATGTACGTCATCGCCGGGCACGGAATCACGATCGGCTACCACCGGCTGTTCACCCACAAGGCGTTCAAGGCCGCGCGGCCACTGAAGATCGCGCTAGCGGTCGCCGGCACGATGGCGGTCGAGGGCGACGTGATCACCTGGGCCGCCGACCACCGCCGCCATCACCAGTTCGCCGACAAGCAGGGCGACCCGCACTCGCCGTGGCGCTTCGGCAACTCCGTCCCAGCCCTCATCAAGGGCATGATCTGGGCGCACGTCGGATGGACCTTCAACAACGAGAAGACCAACCAGCGCCGCTACGTCCCCGACCTGCTGGCCGACCGCGACCTTCACAGGGTCGCGCTCTGGCAACCGCTCATCGTGCTGTTCTCCTTCGCCGGCCCCGCGGTCGCGGGAGGCCTGTGGGGATCCGGTGCCTGGGACGGAGGAGCCGCCTGGTCGGCGTTCTTCTGGGCCGGACTCGTCCGCATCGGCCTGCTCCACCACGTCACCTGGTCGATCAACTCGATCTGCCACGTCGGCGGGGAGCGGCCGTTCCGGTCCCACGACCGCTCCGGCAACGTGTGGTGGCTCGCCCCCCTCTCCGGCGGTGAGTCCTGGCACAACCTCCACCACGCCGACCCGACCTCGGCGCGGCACGGCGTGCTGCGCGGCCAACTGGACTCCAGCGCCCGCCTCATCTGGCTCTTCGAACACCTCGGCTGGGCCCGTCACGTCCGCTGGCCGGACGAACGCCGGCTTGCCGTACGCGCCCGCGCCGACTGATCCGTCGGAGCCGAGGGCGCTCTGGTCGACAGCTCGTGGTCGAGGAGGAAGGACGTCCCCCGTACTGCACGATCGGCCGGTGAAGGGGTGTGGCCGTGGTGAGGAGACAAGACGCGGAGTCCCGGCCGTGGCTGGCCGTCCCGCGGGGTACTGCCGTCTGGCTGCGTCCGCTCATCGGGCCGCTGGTCGACGAGGTCATCGCGGAGATCGGCAGCCACGTACCCGAGTTCGACCGCCCGGAGGACGAGGTCTTCGGGCAGCAGCAGCGGCTCGCGGTCGATGGCGCGCTCCGCCAGTTCGTCGACCTGCTGGAGAACCCGCGTGCCCCGTGGGAGAGCATCGCCACGGTGTATCGGGCGATCGGCGCCTGGGAGGCCGCCCAGGGCCGTGGCCTCGACGCCCTGCAGCGATCCCTGCGGGTGGGCGCCCGGCTGGCCTGGCGGCGCATCGCCGAGCAGTGCGACTCGCCGGAAGCCCTCGGCCCGCTCGCCGAGTCCATCTTCGTCTTCCTCGATGAGATCGCCGCGGCCGCCTCGGAGGGGTACCTCAAGGCGATCGGACGGGCCGCCGGCGAGATCGAACGCCGCAGGCGAAGACTGCTGGGCCTGCTGCTGTCCGAACCACCGGCGTCCTCGGACGAGGTCGCCGAGGTCGCCCGGATGGCCGGGTGGGCCCTGCCCCGTACGGTCGCCGGCGTCGCTCTCCTCGAACGGAAACCGGACCAGTTCACTCCCCTGACGCTCCCGCCGGACGTGCTGGTCGACACCGACTGCCCGCAGTCGTACCTGCTCCTCCCGGATCCGGGCGGCCCGGGCCGCTCCCGCATCCTCGAGGCCATCGACGTCGACTGGATCACCGCCGTCGGGCCGACCGTCCCCCTGCGGGGCGCGGCGAACTCGCTGCGATGGGCGCGGGAGGCTCTCGCCCTGGCCCGTCGCGGGATCATCCCCCGCGACAGCCTGATCCGCTGCAGCGACCATGAGTCGACGCTCGTCGTCTTCCGCGACGAGGGCTTCATCCAGAACGTCGCCGCCACCCGGCTCGCCCCCCTGGAAACCCTGCGGCCCGGACAGCGCGAACGCCTGGCGGAGACACTCCTCGCCTGCCTGCAGCGCGGGTTCAACGCCAACGAGGCCGCCGAGCGCCTCCACATTCACCCGCAGACGGTGCGATACCGGCTCCGGCAGCTCGAGGAGCTGTTCGGAGAACGGCTCTACGACACCGACCGGCAACTCGCGCTGGAGATGGCGCTGCACGCGTGGCTGGCACTCGCCCGCGCCCGCGAGACCTGAGATCTCGTACGCGGGCGAGTGCCTTCATATTGTTTACAAGAGCATCAACTCGATTGTCAGAAATTAGTATTACTTTCGCGTTTCCCAACCGTTAACGTCCTCCTCCATCGGCCCGCTCCATGGCGATGAGGCCGATGTCCTACTGGAAAGGGGTAGCGCGCGTTTCCCGCTCATCGCGCGCTACCCCCACTGACGCCTCGCGTCAGTGCGAGGAGGTGGCATTTCCGTGTTCTCCCCCCGCTCTCGGATGACCCGTCGCACCGCCGCGCACGCCGCCGCCGCGGTCGTCGCCCTCGCGGCGGGCGGCGTCGCCGCGACCGCCACCGCGACCACCGCGCACGCGGCCACCTGCGCCGACGTCGACGTGGTCGTCGCCCGCGGAACCTTCGAACCCGGCACCCTCGGCCTCATCGTGGGCGACCCGGTCTACTCCGCCATCCAGCAGAAGGTGACCAGCAAGACCACCAGCAGCTATCCGGTCAACTACCCGGCCGACCTCGACGTCTACTCGAACCCGAATTCGGCGCAGAAGGGAAATGCCGACCTCGTCGACCACGTGACGAAACAGGCCGCCGCCTGCCCGAATCAGCGCTTCATCCTCGTCGGTTATTCGCAGGGCGCCAATGTCGTCGACAACTCGATCGGCATCAGCAGTGACGGCGCCGTCGTCGGCGGCGCCGTCGTCGCGACGATCCCGGCGTCGATCGAGCCCCGGGTCGCCGCCGTCCTCCTGTTCGGCAACCCGATCCGCGCGATCGGCAAGAGCGTCACCGGCACGTACGCCTCGCGCACCGACGACTTCTGCGCGAACGGCGACCCCGTGTGCGGCGCCGGCACGGACGTCTCCGCCCACCTCAGCTACGGCAACGACGCGGGCGCGGCCGCGACCTTCGCGGCCGCCAGGCTCGCTTAGCCGACCAGAGACGCTCTCGGAGCCTGACGAGATCCCTCCCGAGGGCGCCGGTCCGATGACCGGCGCCCTCCGCCGTTCCCGTGCGGCGGTCCGACCGCTCGGATGTCCCGGTTCGGCCATCGGAATCGCTGCGACGTGCTCCCGGAAGCGAGTTCGCGCAGCCGCTACAAAATGGATACGTACTGTGATAGTCATGTGACGGTACGCAACAGGTTCGCGTATGCGCGTCTCATCAACGGCAAGCCATGGAGACGGTCATGCTCGTGTTCATCCTCGCTGTAGTCGCGGCCGTCGGTGCCGTGTTCGCAGCCGCGTTCCTCTTCCGCAAGTCACGTCACGGCACCGACGACCGGGGTCACAGCAGCACGACCGCGGGGCACGCGGGCTCGATGCTGTCCTCCCTGTTCCTGCTCGCCTTCGCGATCGCCATCGTCCTCCCGTGGACCGCGGCCGACTCCGCCCGGCAGAACACCCAGACGGAGAGCCAGGCGATCACGGACGCCTACTGGGCGGCCGCCGCCCTCCCCGCACCGGCCGGCACCCAGGTCCAGGCGTCCCTGCGCGACTACGTCCGCTTCATCGTCGACAACGAGTGGAAGCTCATGGCCAAGGGCCGGCTCAGCCAGGAGGGATGGGCGCGCCTGGACACCCTGCGGGCCCAGGTCACCAGCCTCCAGGTCTCGGGCACCGCGGCGGAGACGGCCCGGAGCACCGTCCTCGACCGGATCCGCGACATGTCCTCCGCGCGCGGTCAGCGGGCGGTGGACGCCAAGACCCGGCCACCTCAGGGCCTCATGATCCTCACGATCATCACCGCGATCCTCGTGTGCGCGTTCCCGTTCCTGGCCGGCGCCCGGCCCCGGGGAATGGCCCTCATCCCGGCGGCGGCGATGACGGCCATGCTCACCGTCGGCATCTACCTCTCGTTCGACATCTCCCACGTGTTCAGCGGCGCACTGCGCGTCAAGCCGGACGCCTTCACGACGGCTCAGCAGGAGTTCCCCCGCATCCCCGAGAGCCGGTGACCCATGCGCACGCGCAGCATCAGCCTCCTCGCGACGGGTGCTCTCATCGGGCTGACGTCCGCCCCCGCGCTGGCCGACGACGGCGCCAGGTCCGCCCGCTCCCGCACCCGATCCACTTCCTCAACCCGCCGCTCCGTCCCGTCGGCCCGGGCCGCCTCCTCCACCCGATCCGATTCCTCGGCCCGGTCGGCAGGGACTTCCTCATCGTCGGCCGACCCGGCCTCATCTGACGGGTCGGTCGAGTCGGCCCCATCGACCAGGTCCGGCGAGTCTGCGGGGCCGAGCCTGCCGACGGGATCGCGTAGATCCGCTGGGTCGACCGGGCCGACCAGGTCGGGTTCATCCACCGGCTCGGCGTCGTCGACCGGGCCGCGCTCGGCCCGGTCCGGTTCATCCACGAGGTCGGCGTCGTCGGCGGGATCGCGCTCGGCCGGGTCGCGCTCGGCCAGGTCGGGCTCATCGGCCAGGTCGGGCACATCGGCCGGGGCGCGCACGTCGACGGAGTCGGGCGGATCGGTTCGCTCCGACAAGGCCATCTGGCCTGGGAGTTCCCGGGTGCCTCTAACGCCGGATGGCGCGTGGCCGTCCGGGGCTTCGCGCGCGGCGGCCGAGGCACCCGACCCGGCGTGGCCCATCTCCGCGGCGCTGCCCTTCGAAGACCCATACGCCGTCGGTCTCATACGGCCACCGGCCTCGTCGAACATTCCCGCCGCTCAGCAGGCCCCCGCAGACCCGGCCCGCCCACGTCATCCGGGCCAAGGCCGTCGAACGGGCCCGGCTCGAGCGGGCGGCGCGCGTCCCGGCGACCGCGCCCCAGACGACGATGCAGACGAGCCGAGCGATCGGCGTTCCGGAGGGCATGACGACTCGGCGGGGCCGAACGATCGGCGTTCCGAGGGGCGTGATGACGCGGCGGGGCCGAGTGATCGGCGTTCCGAGGCGCCTGGCGACTCCGGCGGGCTGACGGGCCGGCGTTACGGGGGAGGCGGCGACTCCAGCGGGCCGAGCGATCGGCATCTCGCCGCCCGTGGCGAGGTCGGCCGCCGGCGTCTTTCCGCCGGGGAAAACGGGGCCCCGGCGCCGGTCCTCTCCCTGGGCCTGTCGATCTGCGTCGACCTCGACCTGCTCCACGTCCTCGACGTCCACCTCGCCGTCGGCGCATGTGAGCCTCCCGCCAATCCGGAGCCGCCGCCGACAGGCCCGCCCACATCTCCTCCGACGCCTCCTCCAACCTCGCCGCCCACATCACCGCCCGCCTCTCCACCGACGACGCCTCCGCCCGTACGGCCACCGCACACCGCTCCGCCTGCCGCCGCGCCCACCGCACCGGCCGCGTCGGTACGCCCGGTCGCCCTGCGGCCTGCTCCCGCACGTCCGGCGGTCACGCCGCCGCGCACCGCGCCGAGCCGACGCCCGGCTCCGTCGTCGTTCGCCCCGGCACCGCCGCAGAAGCATGAGGCCGTGCACCTGCCACGGCGAAAGAAGCCGCTCGCCACGCTTACGGTCTTGGTCGTCCTCGCCGTGATGATCGCCGTCACCGCAGGGGTCGCCTTCGCGGCCATCTGACCGAGCGCCATGTGACGGAGAGCCGTACAGGCACGCCCGTACGGCGGTCGTCCGCCCACGGCGACGTACGTGATACCGGCTGAGCCGGCTCGACCGAGCCCTGCACGCGCGTCCGCTCCATCGGCCTCACGGAGTTCCCGGCCGTCCTCGCCTGCGCGGAGGTGTCCGACGGCGAGGTTCGGAGGAGCGAGATCAGCGAGGCCGTGGGCGTCACTCAGGGTTCGGAGAGCCGGCTGCGCATTCGTGCCGTCCCCGCCCTAGGAGACGCCCAACGTCCGGGCCGGTATGTCCTTCGGCGGTCACCGCTGCCGACCGCGGCGATGACGGCGCATGCCGTCCATCTTCGCCGCGAACTCGCGTGGCCGGAGGACCGGCGTACCGCGCCAACTAGTTGCGTTCGGCCGTGACCGAGCCGGCACGGATCCCCTCAGGCTCATTTACTCTCCGCGGTATGGGACGGCAGGTCGGTAGGGTTTGCGGATCGGCCCCGGCCCGCGGATCGGCCCCGGCCCGCGGATCGGCCCCGGTGGGCGGATGTACGTCTTCTTCGGCAGGCTCCACCCTGGCCGGGGGACCAACGGGCTCCGGGTGCCTGGCGGTCGCAGGAGGCTCGTGCGGGGCGCGGGGGGACGTCTGTCCGCCGATGGCAACGCCTGCGGCGTCTGCTGGTTCCGGACGGTCGGGACCGCGCCCATGGCGTACGCGCCGACGCCGACCCATGCCGTGTGTCCCAGTCCGGGTGGCGAGCGCCTGAGCTGCAGTGGTCACGCCGATCCCGGCGAGGGCGCCGAACGACACGGCGGCCAGGAGCCGCTTCGGATGAGACATCGTGCACCTCCGTTTTCGCGGTTGCTTCGCTGTGTCACCGTCTGCGGTCATTGGCGTGTGCTGCCACCGGACATCTGTGCGAATCCACTCCGTATCGCGAGTTACCCGTTATGTCGGTATCGGTAGGCGCAGGGGACGGCCACGGAGTGTCGACGATCTGTTTCCGAGCGCGGTGGCCGGCGGCGCCGAAGATCACTGACGGTGCGCATCGTCGGGCACGCCGACCGTCAGTGATCTTCGGTCTTCTCGTCAGCCGCCGACGCCGTTGGGGCCGGACCGAGGGCCGCCCGGCACCCGGACACAGGGGGGCACCGTCCCGGCCTTCTTCACCATCGGATTGACGGTGCTCGAGGACGAGGGGTCCTTCGTGTTCTCGAACCACACGTCGAGGACCACCATCTCTCCGGGCTTCAGCTTGTTCGGATAGATGCGCGTGCCGACCGCGTTCCTCATGTCGGCGTCGGCATGCGGGTCGGAACCCGGATCGCCCCCGAACACCCCGTTGTCCGGGTGCTCCGACATCCAGAAGTCGCTGTCGTACTCACGCCCCTTGCACTGCGTGCCGAACGGCAGGAAGTCCACCTTTGCCGGAACGCCGAGCGCGCGCAGCTTCTGCTCGACCCGCTCGGGATGCGTGAACTCCACGAGCCGGACCACGATGGAGCCGTCCGGGACCCGCACGACGGTGTTCGCCTGGGCCCGCTCGTGCTCGGTGAGAGCGGGGACCGCGACCGCCGTTCCCACCGCGGCCGCGATGGCGCCGGCGGCCAGGGCGAGCCGGGGCCCGGTCCATCGCCGCGCGCGTCGCCGGGGTTCGGTGGCCGGCCGGTCGGCCGCCACGACGTGCTTGAGCTCCGCGAGGAGCCGATCTTCGAAGGTCTGCATGCTGATCACTCCTTCGCGTACGCGACCGCGGGGGACTGGAGGGCTGCGACGTCCCTCAGGACTCCGCGGGCGCGGTGCAACCGGACCCTGGCGGTGACCGGGCGAATGCCGAGCGCGGCAGCCGTCTCGGTGACCGTCAGCCCGTCGACCGCGATCAGTTCCAGCACCGCTCGTACGCCCTCGGGAAGGTCGGCAAGCGCCGCGTAGGTGCGCCGCCCGGCGCTTTCGGCGTCGATGCGTTCCACCAGCCGGCCGATGTCGTCGGAATCCAGCAGCCGCCGCCCCACGATCCGCCGGTTGGCCTGGAGTTCGCGGCCCGCCCGGCGGCGTTCGGCGGCCAGCACGTTCCGCGCGATACCGAAGAGCCAGGCGATCTCAGTCCCGCTGCCCGGCCGGTAGGTATGCGCGGAGTCGATCACTGCCAGGAAGACATCGGCGGTCAGGTCCGCGGCGGTGTGCGGGTCGTCGACCCGCCGAGCCACGAACCTGGTCACCGCCTCGACGTGGCGCCGGTAGAAACCCTCGAACGCATCGGGATCGTGTCTGATGCGGGAGAGGCCGGTCTCGGGTACGGCCATGCAGCGTCTCCTTTCAGATCATTCACCCGCTCTTGGACCGAGGGCCGTGAAGCGTTACCGGCGTGTCGGCGACCGAGTTCCTCTGTCGTTCCACATGAGGCCGTACCAGCAACTCACAGCCGTACCGGGAGCCGCGACGCCACCGGAGCACGCCGATCACGTGATCCGGACGTGTGCGAAGTACCCTTAGCGGAGGGTGGCCTACGGCGTCTGCGGAAGAGAGACGTATGACCAGCTCAGGAGCTTGATCGTCCTGGTGGGATGGCGCGCCCAGAGGGATTCGAACCCCCGACCGTCGGATTAGAAGTCCGATGCTCTATCCAGCTGAGCTATGGGCGCTCGCTTGACCGGCTCCGAGTGTACGGACTCCACGGCATTCATGCGTCACCAGTAGGCCTCGTCCGGATCAAAAGCCTGGTCGTCGCGTGTGGCCTGATCCGGCCGCCCCCTCTGGAGCGTCGGATTGGGCGGGTACGGGTCGGTGGTCGTCGGGTACCGGCCGCGGGGGCGTTACGCCGGTACGGGGCTGGCTTCGGCGGGCACCGCGGCCGGGCTCGACTCGGTCGCGTGCCGGCCGAGGTGACCCTCGAGCCGCCACAGCGTGTTGACGTACTGGTCGGCCCACAGCAGTGCCAGGGCGGCCGGGAGCGCGCTCTCGTCACCGCCCGCGACCACGGCGTGTACGCCCTCGAGCAGTCGCCGGCGGCCGTCGGCGTCGCGTAGGTGCGGGGGCGGTACGGCCGTCTCGTGCAGGATGCAGTCGCCGAGCGCGATGTACCAGATGCGCAGCGCGTGGACCTCCGCGTCGAGGTTCTCGGCGCAGCGCTCCAGGTCTTCGTGGCCGTCGGTGAACCGGCCCAGCCCGGCGAGGGAACGCGCCACGCGCCGTACGCGGGCCGCCCCCGTCACCAGTGCGGCCACGCTGCCGGCGGCCATGGGCTGCGCGGAGCGTTCGGAGAGGAACTGCCGGTAGGAGTCGTCGAGACGGTGCACTGCGGCGTCCGCGTCCTGTTCGGCCTGCTGCGACCACGCCGGGTCGCCGTGGCCGACGAGCCGGCGCGTCGCGGCCAGGACATAGTCCGCGCTGCGCGCGTAGGCGGCGGCGAGGTTCTCCCGGAGCAGGGTGGCCGCGCCACGCGGCCAGAACAGCAGCCCGACGCCCAGGCTGATCGCGAAGCCGATGGCGACGTCCTCGAAGCGGACGAGGCCGACCTGCCAGCCGCTCGGCTGGATCAGGTTGAACAGGACGAACAGCACGACGTTGAAGGCGGCCTGACCGGCGGCGAAGGAGATCGCGCGCGGAGCGTACGCCGCGATGAGGATGGCGATCGGCAGCACGCTCCACAGGACGGTCTCGTGCGTGCCGATCGCGAGGATCAGGGGAGCGCCGACGCAGATGCCGATGGCGGTCCCGGCCAGCGCGCTCAGGACGGACCATCCGGTGCCCAGCGCGTTGGACCGCAGGACCGAGAGGGTGCCGAGCACCACCCAGAAGGAGTGCTGCAGGCCGGTGCGCTGGGCGATGTAGACGGCGATGGCCAGGCCCACGGCGCCCCGGACGCTGTTGCGGAACCACACCGACCGGGCGTGCGCGTCCTCGATGGCGAGCTCGGTCGCCCGGATCACCGAGTGCGCCTGCCGATCGACGACACGGCGCAGCGAGCCGGCGCCCAGGCCCTCCGGCACGGTCTCGCCGACGGCCATGAGGGCGTAGCGGGCGGAGTGCTCCGCGGCGTACGACACGGTGCGGGTGCGGAACGTCGGTTCCAGCAAGGCCACCAGTGCGTCATGGTCCGGAATGGCGGGCAGTTCGGGGAGTCGCCGCGCGAGCGCGCGGGTCATGGCAGCGCGGGCCTCCTCGAGCGGGCCGAGGTCCGGTCGCCCGGACCCCTGACCGTCGAGGCGGTCCGCGGAAGCCCGGAGCGCGGCCGCCGACGCCCGCATGGCCTCGGCGTTCTCCGCGCGGCACAGCGAGATCGGCGGTGATCCGGCGGGTGACCCGAGGAACGACAGGAGGAAGTCGAGTTCGTCGATGAGTGAGGTGAGTGCGGCCGTGGGGCCGGTGAGACCGGTGGGCCGGTGCGGCGTGCCGACGAACCGGCGATGCAGCTCGTCGACCGCCTCGTGGGCGGTGCGCGTCCGGTCGACGACGGCTTCGGCGTCCCCGGCGACCTGGGCGTCCGCGAGATCGGCGAGCGCCCGGCAGGCACGGGCCGCCCTGGTGCGGAGAATCGCCCGGCTGCGGGCCGGCCACAGGAGCAGCTGGGCGGCGATGCCCGCCCCGGCGGCGAGCGCCCATCCCTCGAGCCGTGAGGGCACGGCCGACAGCGGCGCCGGGATCGTCACCGGAAGCACGAAGGCGAGGATCGCCGCGGTCGCACCCGCGGCGGCGTAACCGTTGACGACCCCGGCGAACAGGATGATGAAGCCGACCACCGCCATCGCGGCCGCGGCCAGCGTGGGATTACGGGAGCACAGCGTGCCCACGAAGATCAGGACGGCGCCGGTGGCCGCGAGGGTGGAGTAGGCGGCGAACCGGCGTGCCGGCGAGCCGGAGAAGTCGGCGAAGACCAGCGTCGCGAACGAGCCGAAGGAGGCGAAGAGCGCCGCCTGCGGATCGCCGATCACCCGGGAGGCGACGGCGAAGACGATCGGCAGCACGATCGCCGCCCGCAGGGCGGTCCGCAACGCGACGAACCCCGGATCGGAGAACCGCAGCCGCCGCCGCAGCCCGGCCATCGACCGGTGACGGGCCGCTTCGCGGTGCTGCGGCGCGGCCTGGCCGTCGGCCGGGCTTTTGGGAGGGACATCGCCCGCCTTATCGGACATGTGCCCACGATACGGGTGAGGCCTCGATCGTCTCCAGGTCTGGCCGGTCTCCGCGGATCGGCCCAGTCTCCAGGACCCGCCGGTCCGCGCGTCGGGTCCGTTTCGCAGGTCCGGCCGGTCACCGTGGGGGCGGCCGCGTCCTCGGGCCCGGCCGGTCTCCGGGGCAGGCTCGTCCTCGGATAAGCCCGGCCTGCGGTTCAGGTCCGTGTCCCGGGTTCGGCAGGCCTCGGTAGGTCGGCCGTGTCCTTGGGCCCGGCCGGTCTCCGTTGGTCGGATCCGTCCCCGGGAAGCCCGGCCTGCGGGTCAGCGCTCTTCGCGGAAGGCGACGTGCCGCCGGACGATCGGGTCGTACTTGCTGAGCGTGAGCCGGTCGGGGTCGTTGCGACGGTTCTTCCGGGTCACATACGTATAACCGGTGCCGGCGGTGGACCGGAGCTTCAGCACCGGCCGGAGCGTGTTCCTCGCCACGATGGGTTCTCCTCTCATCGGCACGGTCCGTCCGCACCATCTTCGATAACGAAAACCGTTCTCGGTTATTCCTGATCGGGGCATTGTCCGCCGACGACGGTCAAGCGGGGCGGGAGTGCGGGAGCGCGCCGCTCCGGAGTTGATCATTTCCGCTGCGCGTTGTCAGGGGGTCCTGCGATGCTCGAACGCCTTGACGGCGCCGGCCTTGCGAAGGGGAGACGACATGTCCACCGATCTGTACGGTGCGCGGGTGATGGCTGTCGCCGCCGACCGGATGAGCGTACGGATGCGCGTGTTCGTCGTGTACTACGAGGTCGCGCAGCGCGGCGCTCTGGCTCTTCCGGACGATCCGGCGTTCTTCCTGCGGTTGCTGTCGGATTGGGCCACGGACCCGCGGCGCGAGGACTCGGGCGACCGGCCCCTCGCGGAGATCGAACTCGACCAACTGCTCGACGAGGGCTGGATGGCCGAACACGCCGCGGAGTATGTGCGGCAGGTCGACCGCGTGGCCGAGCGCAACGCGGTGCCGACCGCCGAGGACTGGGAGCACCTGAGCGACTTCTACTACGAGAGGCATGGAGGCTGGCTCGACGAACACCGGCTCGTCCAGGCCGATTACGTAGTACGGGTGACCGATCCGCGCCATCTCGCGGGCGTGGAGCCGGGCCATGGCCGGGCCACCGTCTGGTATCCGAGCCCCGACATACGAGTGCGGTCCGATGACGGTCCGTACGTCCCCCGGTTCTCCGAGCCGGTCGCCGTCATCGTGCCGTTCGCCGACCGCACCGATGGCGGACAGTTCGCATGCGACCTGGCCTTCTCCGATGACGGGCGCTATCTCGCGGTCGCTGGTCAGCGAGGCGACGTGCGGGTGTACGACACCGGTGACTGGACGGAGCGAGCCCGCTTCGGCACACCGCACGACCTCATCGGCCCCAGTTTGATGTGGGTACCCGGCCGTCACGTGATCACGGCCCGGCCGCCGGTCGAATACGAGCCTCAGGTGGCTTGGGACGTCGACGCCGGTACCGGGACCGACGTGCCCGTCGAGTTCGGATTCCATCGCTCACGTACCGGGCGGCACCGGGTCGAGTACGGCATGGGGCCCGGAGTCGAGTTCGTCAGCGCGCCGTTCACCCCGGACCGTACGGTGCTGCTCGGGCTCGACGCGGAGGCCGACGCGAGCGACGAGCCACCCGCCGCCGAGGCGATCCGCTTCAGCGCGGACGAGTCCCGGATGTTCGCCCTCGACATCGAGGAGGAGCACACGAGGTTCTCGATGCTCGACCCGGACACCGGCCGCTTCCTGGGCGTCGCCGGCACCTCGGCCGAGATGGTCATGGACTTCGCGGTGAGCCCGGACGGTGCGTACCTGGCGATCGCCGAGCAGACGGAGCCGTACGTGGTCGAGCCCACCATCCGCCGGGTCGCCGACGGCGGCGAACTCGTTCTCAGAGCGGGCCTCGGCCGGCTCACCAACAAGGTCGACTGGTCGCCGGACGGCCGGCTGCTCGCCGTCGACCTGCACAATCCGCCGGGCGATGACTCGCCGAGCGAGCTACGGATCTTCCCCGTCGGGGTACTTAACGAGGGAGCGGAGGCGTGGCCGGAGGGCGGCACGGCCAGGGCCGGCGCGCGGTCTCAGGTGATCGGCCGTCACTTCGCCGAAGTCGCGCCGGGCGAGGGAGCGGAGGCGTGGCCGGAGGGCGGCACGGCCAGGGCCGGCGCGCGGTCTCAGGTGATCGGCCGTCACGTCCCCGACGTCGCGCCGGGCGAGGAGCGGGATCCCCTGGCCGACGGTGCCGGTGGCGAGGCCGTCGAGCGGCTGCGGCGGGTGGCGGCGGGCGAGGACTCGTCGGCCGGACCGTGGGCCGCGGTGGCACTGAGCCGGTTCGATGGCGCCGCCGGAGAGGCCGCCCCGATCACTCGCGGAATGGCCGCCGAGAACGCCGGTGAGAGCGCCGCCGCACGCGCGATCTACGAGTCCCAGACCGGTCCTGCGGCCGCTCTCGCGAAAGCACTGCTCGGGCGGCTACTCGCCGAAGCCTCCGATGCCGATGGTGACGCCGACGCCGACGCGCGCGCCGAAGCCCTGGACACCGGTGGTGACGCCGATGCCGATGCCGATGGTGACGGCAGTGCCGGAGCCGACGCCGATGCCCGCCCCGGTGCCGGCGCCCGTGCCGACGCTGTCGCCGACACCGACGGCGACGGTGATGGCGACGGTGATGGCGATGCGCGGCGTGCGCGGGAGCTCCTCGCCGAGGCGCAGGACTCCGCCGACCCGCTGGCCTCGTCTTATGCCGGATACGTGCTCGGCGGGATGCTGATCGCCTCCGGTGAGGCCCGGACGGCCGAGGCGGTGCTCCGCCGCGCCTGCGACACCGCCCTGCGAACCCGCGAGAGTTCGTACGGGCTGCTGCCCTGGATCGCCGTACGGCTCGGTGAACTGCTGGCCGAGCGGGAGGCCGGGCTCGAAGAGATCCGTGAGGCGTTCGCGCTCGCCCAGCCGTTGCGCGAGATCGCCGATCCCGGCCTCGCCACCGTCGGCCTCGGCGTGCTCGACGCGAATCCGTACGCGGTGCGGGGCGCTCTGGAGTGGCTGCGTGCCTGGAGCGGCGAGCGTCACGCCCACGGCTGCCGACTGGCCACCCGGCTCGGCGCCCGGATCGTGGAGGACTCCGATGATCCATCCGGCCATCCGCTGGCCGACCTGCTGCGGGAGCTGGACGGCTCTTCGGAGTCCGCGGCGTATGCGCTGTGGCTGACGGCGCGGGAACGTCGGCGCGCGGGTGGCTGGAACGGCGCCCTGCGGGCGTGGGCTGACGTGGCCGACACGGGCCTGCTGCCGTATGCGCGGTGGGCCGGCACCTGCCAGGCCGTGCTGCTGACCGTCCGGGGCGACGAGCCGGGAGCGCGGCACGCCCTGCGCCACGGCCGTGACGACCGGTTGATCGTGGAGATCGCCGACGCCCTCCGCGAAGCGGAACGGAACGACGACGCGATGACCGCCTACACGATGGCCACCGAGGGCGACGATCCGCGCGCGGTGGGCCGCGCGTGGCTGGGCCTCGGCCACGTCCACTTCGCGGACGGCGAGTTCGAGGACGCCGCCGTGGCGTACCGGAACGCACGGCGGCTGGCGGAAGGCCCGCACGCGACCAACGCGGCGTACAACCTGTCCACCGTCCTCACCAAGCTGGGTGACACCGAGGGCGCGACCGAGGCGGCCCGGGACGCCCATCGGCGCGCGGAGGCGGCCGGCGACCCGCCACGCGGCCGGGCTCGTACCGCGCAACGGCTCGGCGACATGCTCCGTCACCGGCGCGACTGGGCCGGGGCCCGGGACGCGTACCAGGCCGCCGTCGACGCCTGGCGTGAGCAGTGGAACGAGGAGTACCCGTTCGACGCCCGGTGGGCCCTGCTGCACCTGGCCCAGGTCCAGGGACTCCTCGGGGAGCGTGACTCCTCCCGGCGGATCCTGCGAAAGCTGCTGAAGAGGTTCGCCAAGCCTCGGGACGAAGAGCAGAAGGAGATCGCCGTGATCGCCGCGTTGGCGATGGCGCTCGACGCCAAACATCAGCGTGATCTCAAGACGGCCAGGCCATGGTTCACCAGAGTGATCGACTCAGGTGACGCCAACCATGTTCCCACCGCGCTGGCCCACCTGGCCGAGTTGCACTACTGGCTGGGGGACAAGGCCGAGGCGGCCCGCCACTACGAGCGGGTCCTGGAGCTGAGCGACAAACCCGATTATGTCGCCGAGGCCGCGTACCGGCTGGGCGAGCATCTCGCGGAGACAGGAGATCACGCCCGCGCCATCGAGCTGATGAACCGCACGCTGGCCGTCGGATTCCCCGCCTTCGATGCCGACGCCGGGCGACTGCTCGCCCGGCTGCGTACGTCGTAGCGGCAGCACCGGCCGAACCGCCGCCCTGAACCGGCGACGGGTCCGGAGGAACGGCCCCTCGGCGGGGCGCCTGTGGCCTCTGGAGGGCGGTGGTGCCGCGCGGGTTGGGGAGGCTCTGGGGTGTGCGGTGGTGCCGCGTCGGTTCAGGCAGCTCTGGAGGGCTGCGGTGCCGCGCCGGTTGGGGCGGCTCTGGAGGGCTGTGGTGCGGTGCTGGTTCAGGCTGCTCTGGAGGGCTGCGGTGCCGCGCCGTCCTACGCGCTCGTACGCTGCCGGGATTCGGCCAGGCGCAGCGCCAGCCGCGGGCACAGGGAGACCGCCCGGCGGGCGTTCGCCTGCCGACCGGGTCCGACCCGGGCGTCCTCGATGATCGGATACCCCCACTCGTCGAGAGTGGCCAGCTCGGGCAGGATCTCCGCGCACAAGCCGGCGCCGTCACAGGCGATGCGGTCGATTCGCAGTTCCATGGTGCTCAACTCGCCCTCCGGTACGTCAGGGTCTCAACGCAGTGACCGTGCAGGTGGGCCTCCACCTCGTCGGCGAAGACGCGCAGCGCGCTACCGGTCAGCCGGGCGACACCGTCGGGATGGGCGCATCCGCCTCGCCCCGGCAGCAGCCCCGTCCGCGCGCGCAGCCGGTCCACGTCGGCGCGCGTCGCTCGGCCGTCGGCGAGGAGCGCCAGGTCCCCGGCGACCGCCGGCAGCCCGAACAGGCACGGTCCGCACTGCCGGGCGCCCTGCCCCGCCGTCCAGCCCGCGACCGCGGCGGTGCGGCGCAGGCCGCAGGCCCCGTACGGGAGTGCCGACACGATTCCCGCGCCGAGGGCCGCGCCCGCGGCCTGGAGCGGCTCGGGTGCCAGCGGGAGTTCCCGAGCCCGGTCGCCCGGCAGCCATGCGCCGCCGTACCCGCCGAGGAGGACGGCCGGTGTCGGCCCCGTCACCGCGCCCGCCAGCGTGCCGACGGGGACCTCGAGCACTCGGATGTCCGGGTCCGAGACGCTGACCAGCATGGTTCCGGGAGCATCGGCGGTGCCCACCGACCGGAACCAGGTCGCTCCGTGGCGGGCGATCAGCGCGAGGTGCGCGAACGTCTCGGCGTTGCTCACGAGGGTGGCCCGGCCGCTGACCCCCTGCTCGTAGGGCCGTTTCGTGGTGGGGATCGCCGGGCCGCCGCCGATCCAGCCCACCAGCGCGCTCTCCTGGCCGGACAGGAAGCGGTCCGGCCCCTCGACCACCTCGATCAGCACCGGGTCGATGCCCCGGCGGGCGCGCTCGGCCACGACGCCCCGCAGCACCGACCCTAGATCGCCCGTGGGCACGGCGTCGGTGCTCCGGTGGGCGTGTTCGGTCATGGCGTTCCGCAGTACCGGGCCCCCGCCGCCCACCGGCACCGCCAGGACGATGCGGTCCGCGCCGACCGTCTCCGCGGCCAGGGTCGCCCCGTCCAGGACCAGGTGAGGCGCGACCGCCAGCAGCCGTGCGTCCTTGGCGCTCAGCGGCTCGCCCTCCATGGCGTTCACCACCACCACGGGCGGCCGGGAACGAGCCGCCGCGGCCACCGCCGTCAGCTTCCGCGCGGTGGGGAACCAGCCGCCGCCACGCCCCCGGAGGCCGGAGGCGGCGATCTCCTCGGCAAGCGGTCCCAGCGAGCCCGGCCGGGCCGGGCCGCGCAGCGGCAGGTCGCCGTGCCGGGTGAGGTGTCGGCCCAGGTCCGGGCCGGTCACGGTCAGCAGTCGCTCCGTCATCGTGGTCCTCCGTAGGTGGGAGCGGCGGCCGACGCGGGCCGCTGGGCAGGATCGGGCCGCATGCCGGCGGCGTCCGGTTTGATCCGGGCAGCGTGTCCTGCCGTGGCGGTGTGTCCTGCTGTGGTCGTGTGGGCGGCCATGGTGGTGTGTTCGGCCATGGCAGCGTGTCCTGCCGCGGTCGTGTGACCGGCCATGATGGTGTGGTCGGCCACGGTGGCGTGTTCCGCCAGGACGGCTGGTCCGGCCATGGCGGCGCGCTTGACGGTGGCGGCCTTCCGGGCCGTGGTGGCGCGGATCAGCGCGGCCGCCGCGACGGCAGTCGTGCAGCCGACGGCGAGCGCGAGCACGAGTGTGTCGTCCGTGCCGATTCCCAGCCCGTGGACCAGCGCTACCGGCCAGGACGCGTACGCCAGCCAGTGCACGGCCCGCCAGGTGCGCAGCCCGAGCCGGACTCGCAGCAGGCTCGTGACCACCAAGGCGATCATCAGGTCGAGCGCGACCGACCCGAGCCCGACCCAGAAGGGCCGGTACGCGGAGACGAAGGGGACGACCGCGTCGACCCACCGGATCGCGACGTACGAGTCGATCACGCTCGTCGCCACGTGCAGCGCGATGAGGACCACCGACAGCAGCGACAGCGAACGGTGCAGCGCGGTTACCACATACGACGCGCGGCGCGCTCCCGCAGAACGCCGCCCGGAGCCTCCCGTCCGTGGGTTTCCCGCGCGCGAGGCCTGCGCTCCCGGGTCGCCTGCCCGCGAGCCGGCCGTCGGTGGATTCCCCATTCGCGGGCCGCGCGCGGTGCGGGCCGCGACGAGTAGGCCGAGCACCGTCACGGCCGTGAGCAGCACCATCGACACCAGGCCGAACGCCCGGGTGGCGTACCAGAGGGCCATCACCCGGCCACCTTCACGCCGGGGCGCTCGCTGTGGTCGTCCGGCCAGCCGACGATCGTGTGCACCCAGCCGTCGGCGTGGACGAGCCGCGACGGCAGCCCGTGCCGGGCCAGCCAGCCGCCCGCCCCATGGCCGCGCACGAGGGCGGCGGTGCTGGCGGTGTTGGCGTCGACGCAGGTCCCCGCCGACACCGAGACGGTGCGCCACGGGCCTCGGACCGGCATGCCGGTTCGAGGGTCGACGATGTGCGTGACCGTACGGCCGTCCGCCATGCGGCGGGTCCGGACCGCGAGGCTGGAGGTGGCCAGCCCGCCTGGCGCGCGGAGCGTGATGTCCTGACCGGGCGGCAGGCCCCCGTCCGACCTCAGCCGGTGGTCGTCCGCCACGCGGACCGGCCAGCCGTTCACCGGTACGGGCCCGGCGACCGCGATGTCGCCGGCCAGCGCGACGAGCACACCGCAGCCCGCCGCCGCGCTCGCCTCGGCGGCCGCCCGGTCGGCGGCGAACGCCTTGCCGACGGCGCCGAAGTCCAAGGTGAGCCCGCGCGGCACCGACACGGTCGTGGACGCCGGGATGATCTCGATCGACCGCCAGTCCTTGCCGGTCGGCACGGCGAACCCTGGTCCCAGCCGGGACCGCCCGGCCTCCGCGCCGGCGCGGAATGCGGCGATGTCGTTCGGGCGGGTGTCTTCGGTTCCCGCCGACTGTCCGGTCTCTGTGTTGGTGCGGAAGGCGGGCGCGTTGTTCGGACTGGCGTCTTCGGTCCTCGGCGATCGTCCGGTCTCTGTGCCGGTGCGGAAGGCGGCGACGTCGTTGGGGCGGGTGATCTCGGTCCCCACCGACAGCCCGACGGCTCCCGCCGATCGCCCGACGGCGGTCGGGTCGACCAGTCCGCCGGTGAGCTCGGCGGCCCGCAGCGCCGCCTGCAGCACCTCCAAGAATGTCGTGCTGACCCGCACGGCGTATCCGGAGCCGGCGTTCACTCGGGCCAGGTCCGAATCGTCGCGGTAGGCGCTGCAGGCGGCGTCGACGTCCCGGATCACCCGGTCGACGGCCGCGCGGGCGACGGCCAGGCGGTCCGGCTCGGTGACCGCGACGGTCGCCGAGCCGCCCCACAGCGGGAAGGTCTCCTGCGCGGTGCTCATCACGATCCTCCCGAGGTGACGGTGCCGGATCCGTTCGACGAACCCGATCCGGGCGCCTGCGTGGGCTGGGTGAGCCCGGTGCCGGATCCGGAGTCCGTCGTGCTGCTCGAGCCGGACGAGCCGCCGGTCGTGCCCGAGTCAGATCCCGTGCTCGTCGTGGTCCCGGCCTTCGTCTGCGAGTCGGCCTGCGTGACGCCGAAGACGGCCGCCAGCCCGGCGGCCACGGTCAGCGAACCGGCCGAGGCCCAGACGGTGATGCGGCGGACCAGGGACACGCGTTGGTCCCGGCGACCGCCGTCCTCCCACCTTTCCATTTCTTCTCCTCCGATCTCTCGCGGTACTTCAGATGCTCGGCGGTGAACGTGAGAGCGGGATGAGCCGCCGGATCAACGTGTCTGAGAAAGGTCGTAGACCGTGATGCCGCCGACGGTCTTGGCGGTGTAGTGCTGCTGCACCCAGGTCGCGATCTGCTGGGCGTCGTCGCTGCCACTGGAGTTTCCGCCGCGCATCATGCCTATGCCCGACCCGCCGATGAAGTAGTGGATCCTTCCGGCGGCGACGTACTGCTGGAACCGCTGCAGGCTCGGCGCCGGGTCGGTGCCGTTGAACCCGCCGAGCGCCATGATCGGCGCGCCGGTCGCCAGCTGGTATCCGGAGGCGTTGTTGGACCCGACCGTTGCCGCGACCCAGGTGTACGAGCGCGCGTTCTGCTTGAGCAAGGCGGTCAGCGCGGCGCTCGGGGTGGTGGCGTTCAGCAGCCCACCGGGACCGCCCATGCCACCGGGCCTCCCGGTCGAACCCGGTCCGCCCATGCCGCCTCCGGCACCGCCGGGCGCCTGCGGCATGCCGCCGGTGCCGCCCTGCCCGCCCCTGGTGAACCCGCCTCCGGGGAAGCCGCCCCTCGCCTGTCCGTTCCCAACCTGGCCGCCTCCGGGGAACCCGCCCCCGGGGAACCGGTTCTGTCGTCCACCGCCGAAGCCGCCGCGCGCGCCGGGGCCGCCCCGGCGGCCGCCGAATCCGGGCATCCCGCCGGGCCCTCCGGACGACGGTCCCGCCGTGGGGATCGCTCCGGTATGCGGCGTGTCCGCCGTCTCGACGGCGTACGCGGCCGGGCCGGCGATCGACGTCAGGGCGGCGACGGCCACGGCCGCTCCGATGAGCCGGCGCGGGGCGCGGCCGACAGAGGCGAGCAGCGCAGCGGCGAGCAGGCCGCCGACCAGCACGACGATCCGCAGCCACGGCAGGAAGTCCGGGCTGCGGCCGAGCAGGACGTACGACCACCACGCGGTCAGTGCGACGGCGCCGGCCAGGGGCACGGCGGCGGCCGGCCGGCGCCGCTCGCGCCACAGCGTCGCCGCGCCCATGCCGGTGAGCGCCGCGACCGCCGGGGCCAGCGCGATCGTGTAGTAGCCGTGGAAGATCCCCTGCATGAAGCTGAACACCAGGCCGGTGACCAGCAGCCAGCCGCCCCACAGCGCGAACCCGGCGAACTCCCTCCGGCGGTCCCGCCCCCACGTCAGCGCGACACCGGCGACCAACAGGACCAGGGCGGCGGGCAGCAGCCAGGCGATCTGCCCGCCGAGCTCCGCGTCGAACATCCGCATCCATCCGGCGTCCTGGTTCAGGTTGCCGAGGCCGCCGGTCTCGTTGCCGTTCAGGCGGCCGAGGCCGTTGTAGCCGAGCGCCAGTTCCAGCACGCTGTCGTGCTGTGAGCCGCCGATGTACGGGCGGGAGCCCGCCGGCACGAGAGCGACGATCGCGACCCACCAACCGGCCGCCACGACCAGCGCCACGCCGGCGAGCAGCAGCTGCCGGACCCGCCGCCAGATCGGCGCGGGTGCCAGCAGCAGGTAGACCAGCGCGAACGCGGGCACGACCAGGAATGCCTGCATCATCTTGGCCAGGAAAGCGAGCCCCACACAGGAGGCGGCGATCACCAGCCAGTGCGTGCTCGCGTTCTCCAGCGCTCGCACCAGCCCGTACGCGCCGAGGGTGAGCAGCAGCACGAGCAGCGCGTCCGGGTTGTTGAAGCGGAACATCAGCGCGGCCACCGGGGTGGTCGCGAGGACCGCGCCGGCCAGCAGCGCCCCGCCGATCGCGACCCGGTCACCGCGTCCGCCGATCGCAACCCGGTCACCGCGTCCGCCGATCGCAACCCGGTCACCGCGTCCGCTGGTTTCGACCCGTTCACCGGGGCTGCCGGTCTCGACCCGCCCGTCGGGTCCTCCGGTCGGCGGCCACTCACGGCGCCCGCCGGCCGCGACTCGCTCGTTGGACCCGCCGGCCGCGACTCGCTCGTCGGACCCGCTGGTCTCGACCCGTTCGCCGGGGCCGCTGGTCTCGACCCGTTCGCCGTGTCCTCCGGTCGGCACCCACTCGCCGTGCTCGCCGGTCGCGATCTGGTCACCGCGTTCGGCGGTCCGCACCCGTTCGCCGCGGCGGCCGAGGGAACGCCGGACCGCCGCGTACAGCACCCCGACGGTCGCTACCCCCATGAGGGCCTGCGGCACCAGGATGCTCCAGGCGTTCACGCCGAATATGCGGGCGGACAGCTCCATCGGCCACAGTGCCATCGGCGTCTTGTCGACGGTGATGAAGTTCGCCGCGTCGGAGGAACCGAAGAAGAAGGCCTTCCAGCTGCGCGTTCCGGCCTGGACGGCCGCCGAGTAGAAGGAGTTGGCCCAGCCGGAGGCACCGAGCCCCCATACGTACAGCACCGCCGTCGCGGCGAGTAGTCCGAGCAGTGCCGGGCGCGCCCAGGCCGGGTCGGCGGCGTCGCCGCGGAGCAACCGGCGCGCCGGGTTGGTGCTCCGGGAGGCCGAGGCGCCCTGCTCGGGGTCGGCCTGCCAGGGTGGTCCGGTCATCGATGTCATGACTCGACGGTCGGCGGCGGACGTTGGGGGTCCCTGAGCCGACGATGAAAGCCGGGTGAGAATTCGCCCAAGGCGGCGTCGGCCGGTCACCGGCCGTGGTTCGTGCCTGATGAGGAGAGCGGGCGAGCGCTCGGTGATGCCGGGTGGCCACCGGGTGGCCTCCGGGCCGCATCCGACTGCTCGCGAACGGGCGTGAAAGCCGTCTTGTCAGTGTCATCCCGATCATCAACAATCGAGGAACCGCGCCGGTGGTCCGGGTAGGCGTACTTCTCGCAGGAGCCACGCTTTCCACCGTCGTGAGCACCTGTCACGCCTACCCACCTTGGGGGTTCCGTGAGACACTCACGCCCTGTCGGCACGCCGTTCGAGACCCAGACTTCGATCAACCGGAGAACGCTCCTGCGCGCGGGCGCCGCCGTCGTCGGTGGGTCGATGCTCGGCGCGGTGGGGCTGCCCAGAACAGCCCGGGCAGCCCTGGCCGCGCGGACCGACGCCGGAGTCTCCGTCTACGCGTTCCCGCTCTCGGCGGTGACCCTGCTGAGCGGTCCGTTCCAGCAGAACATGGCCCGAACGCAGGCGTACCTGAACTTCGTCGACGCCGACCGGCTCCTGCACACCTTCCGCCTCAACTACGGCCTGTCCTCGAGCGCGCAGCCGTGCGGCGGCTGGGAGGCGCCCGACGTGGAGCTGCGCGGGCACTCGACCGGGCATCTGCTCAGCGCCCTCGCCCAGTCGTACGCCAACACCGGCGCGTCCTCGTTCAAGACCAAGGGGGACTACATCGTGGGCGCGCTGGCCACCTGCCAGGCACGCGCCACGGCGGCCGGGTACAACAGCGGCTTCCTGGCCGCCTACCCGGAGAGCTTCATCGACCGGGTCGAGACCCGCCAGAACGTCTGGGCGCCGTACTACACGCTGCACAAGATCATGGCGGGCCTGCTCGACCAGTACCTGCTCGCGGGCAACGGGCAGGCGCTGACCGTCCTGAAGGCCATGGCCGCATGGGTCAAGTTCCGCATGGGCCGGCTCAGTTACAGCCAGCAGCAGAGCATGCTCGACACGGAGTTCGGCGGCATGAACGAGGTCCTGGCCAACCTGTATCAGGTGACCGGCGATCCGGACCATCTGACGACCGCCAAGTACTTCGACCACGCGCGGATGTTCGACCCGCTCGCCGCCGACAGCGACCAGCTGGCGGGCTTCCACGCCAACACCCAGATCCCCAAGATGCTCGGGGCGATCCGGGAGTACCACGCGACGGGCACGACGCGGTACCACGACATCGCAACCAACTTCTGGGACATCGTCGTCGGGCATCACACGTACGTCATCGGCGGGAACTCCAACGGTGAGTACTTCCAGCAGCCGGACGCCATCGCCGGTCAGCTCTCCGACACCACCTGCGAGGTCTGCAACAGCTACAACATGCTCAAGCTGACCCGTCAGCTCTTCTTCACCGACCCGTCGCGCACCGACTACGTCGACTATTACGAGCGCACTCTCTGGAATCAGATGCTCGGCGAGCAGGACCCGAACTCCTCGCACGGGTTCGTCACGTACTACACGCCGCTGCGCCCCGGCGGGATCAAGACCTACAGCAACGACTACGA
Organism: Actinoallomurus sp. NPDC050550; assembly: GCF_040655075.1. Lineage (NCBI taxonomy): Bacteria > Bacillati > Actinomycetota > Actinomycetes > Streptosporangiales > Thermomonosporaceae > Actinoallomurus > Actinoallomurus sp. NPDC050550. The sequence goes on from NZ_JBFAJC010000008.1 coordinate 113,445, forward strand.
CGACTTCACGTGCGATCACGGCACCGGGATGGAGACGCACACGAAGTTCGCCGACAGCATCTACTTCTACAGCGGCAGCACGCTGTACGTGAACCTCTTCGTCGCCTCGACGCTGAACTGGGCGGCCCAGGGGGTCACGATCCGGCAGGACACCACCTTCCCGGAGGCCGCGTCGACGAAGCTGACCGTCACCGGCTCCGGCACGTTCACCATGAAGATCCGGGTCCCCGGCTGGGCCGCGGGCGCGGCGCTGACGGTCAACGGCGCGACTGTCAGTGCCAGTCCGGGCGGGTACGCGACGATCACCCGGACCTGGTCGTCCGGGGACGTGGTGAACCTGACGCTCCCGATGGCGCTCAGCTTCCCCGCCGCTCCCGACAGCGCCACCACCCAGGCCGTGAAGATCGGGCCGATCGTCCTCGCGGGCGCGTACGGCTCGACCGACCTGTCGGCGCTGCCGACGCTCACCCCGTCCAGCGTGAAGGCGACGAGCACACCGCTGCAGTACACGGCGACGGCGAGCACCGGGACCGTCACGCTGCTGCCGTTCTACAAGATGCACCACCAGCGCTACACGGTCTACTGGACCGTCTCCAAGCCGCTGCCGGAGCTGGTCGCCTGGTACAAGTTCGACGAGACCGGCGGGACGTCGGCCCAGGACTCCAGCGGCAACGGCAAGACGGCCACGCTGGCCGGCGGCACGACCTGGACGACGGGGCACAGCGGGAACGCGGTCGGCCTCGACGGCTCCTCCGGGTACGTCACGCTGCCCGCCGGCATCCTGGCCGGCGCGGCCGCCTGCACCGTCGCCGCCTGGGTGCGCCTGAACACGAACAGCGCGTGGGCCCGGGTGTTCGACTTCGGCGGCGACACCACGACCAACATGTTCCTCACTCCGCAGAGCGGCGACGGCACCGCGAGGTTCGCCATCACGACGTCGGGTGCGGGCGGCGAGCAGCAGATCAACGCCCCGGCGGCGCTGCCGACCGGTGCCTGGACGCACGTCGCCGTCACCCTCGACGGCGGTGTCGGGGTGCTCTACGTCAACGGCGCCGAAGTGGCCCGCAACACGGCGATGTCCCTCACCCCGGGCGGCCTCGGCGGCACGGCCCAGAACCGCCTCGGCCGGTCCCAGTATTCGGACCCGTACCTGGACGGTGCAATCGACGACCTGCGCGTCTACAGCCGGGCTCTCTCAGCGTCCGAGATCGCCGGTCTCGCGCGGTGAGCGGGCGGCCGCCCGCGTGACCTGAACACGAGCCGGCCGCCGATCGGCGAAAGTACGCCGGCGTGCGGGCGCACCTGCCGCCGATCGGCGGCCGGCTCACTCGACCGGGCCGCGTACGGAGCCGACCGAGCCGATCCGGCGGCGGCGGCTCCGTCCAGAGGGGCTGTGACGGGCGGCCGCCGCCGCACGGAGTGGACCTGTGACGGAATCCAGCCGGTGCCCGGCCCGCGAGCGGCCGGGTACTCGCTCACGAGCCGGGCACACGTTTTCCTCTCCGCCTCCTCGGGAGGTACCGAAAACACCTAAAACGTTTTCGGTAACGTAAACACGCTGTACGGGCCGTGTCAACGCCGAGATTTCCGGGCCATACCGAAATGGGTTCACGGATCTTGCTGTGTCCGTGAAAGACCCTTGCCAGCCTCTGGACGATCATCAACAATTGGGGCACCTCCGCCGGTGGCCGGGTAGGCGCACTTTTCACGGACGGCGCCTCCACTGTCGTGAGTCCTCTGCCACGCCTACCCGTCATGGGGGTTCCGTGCGGCGCTCACGAGTCCTGTTCCAACTGTCCGCGGCCCTGCTCCTCACGACCGTGCCGTCCATCTCGAGTACGGCCGAGGCCGCGGTGTCCTTCTCCTCGACCGTCGTGAATCAGAACGGCGGTAACTGTATGGACGTGCCGTGGGGTACGTCCGACGACATCCAGCTCATCCAGTGGTCCTGTAATCAGGGGACGAATCAGAGCTTCACCTTCGCCCCGGTCTCCGGCACCACCGACCATTACACGATCAACACCGTGGCGGGTAAGTGCGCCGGGGTGTCGGGTGCCTCCACCGCCGATAACGCCACCGTGGGGCAGTCGGCCTGTAGCGGGGACAACAGTCAGAAGTTCCAGCTGGTGCCGGTCTCGGCGAGTGACAAGACGTTCAATCTCAAGGCCGTTCACTCCGGTAAGTGCATCGTGCCCTCGGGTGACTCCTCGGCCTCCAACACCGGCCTGGTCCAGTTGCCCTGTAGCTCGGCGACCTCCCGCGTCTGGCAGCTGCCGGACTACACGACCTCAGGCGGCGGCGGAGGCGGAGGGACCGGGACCTACGAGGGCTTCCCATCCCTGCCCGCCTACAACGTGTGCGGGAACTCCGGCCTCGGCAAGTCGTACGGGACGAACTTCCCCACCCCCAACGACCCGTACTCCCAGGGCTACTACAACACCAGCGCGCTCGGCTGGGACGGCAACTACTGGCCGGTGACGACCTTCCTGTCCGGGTCGTACTTCGCGCGCGGGGTCAACAGCACCTACAACTCGCAGTACTGCGGCGGGATGTACTCCTTCAGCGCCTACAACTACGGCGGCAACCACCCGGCGCAGTCGGTCCAGTGGACCATGGACAACGGCTACCTGCCCGCCCTGAAGACGCAGTTCACCAGCGGCTCGGTCACCATCGCCATCAAGAACTTCGCGAACAAGGTGACGCTGAACGGCAGCGCCTTCATGCTGATCTACACCCGGGTCTCGGTGACCAACAAGGGCTCGAGCTCGGTGACCGTGTCACCCGGCGGGTCCGGGCCCAACCTCGTACGGCTGACCAGTTCGTCGCTCGACACGGTCGCGGCGGGCGCGACCAACAACCACGACTTCGTGGCCGCGGTCGACAACTTCGGCAGCGGGGCGGCCTTCCCCAGCACGAGCACGCTGTCCTCCAGCGCGCCGAACTACGACACCGCCTACAGCCAGATGTCCTCGTACTGGAACGGCCGGCTGGGCGAGCTGAACACCTTCTCGCTGCCCAACGTCAGCCTGCCGAACACCGGCAACCTGGCCAACCCCGGCACGGCGATGACCAACGCGTACAAGGCGGCCACGGCGTACAACCTGATCATGCAGGTGGGCAAGGCGCAGTTCTCGGCCGCCAACAACTACGCCTACATCCTCAACCACGACGTGCCCGGCGAGCTCATCGCCAAGCTGTCGACCGGTGACTTCCACGACGCGCAGAACCTCCTGCTCACCGCCCGGATCTCCGAGACGTCGGGCTGGGACGAGAAGGGCGCGAACTGGTACTGGGACGGGGTCTGGAAGACGCCGGAGATCTGGGCGATCTACCTGGCGAAGACGGGCGACACCTCGTTCGTCAACAGCTACTTCCACGACGACTCCGGCGGCTCGTCGAAGTGGGGCCCCAGCCTCTACACGATGATGCACAACTACTACCAGGGGCAGCTCGACTCCGACGGCACGCTGCAGACCAACTTCGACAACGACTCGACCGGCAAGTGGCTGTTCAGCAACTACTCGGCGCTGATCGGCCTCGCGTCCTACAAGTACATCGCGACCAGGCTCGGCCTGACCTCGGAGGCGACGTACGCGGACACCGCCTACACCAACCTGCTGAACGCGCTGAACAGGGTGGTCGGCAACAACGAGTCGGCCAACGGCTTCAACTACCTGCCGTGCGAGGTCGACAAGCCCAACAGCGCCAACCGCTGCAACACCTTCAACGACGCCAACTGGGCCTCGCCGGCCTGGGCGGGGCAGAACCAGTTCGACACCATGCTGATGGGCGGCCCGCTGAACGGCGTCATCGGCGACCCGGGCCAGATCGACCGGATGTACCAGTGGGGCTTCGCCCGGCTGTCCGCGCAGGGCTACCCCTATCCGACCTTCGGCGCCTTCAACGGCTACTCCACCGGCTACAACACCTTCTACGCGTCCGACGGCCTCTACGGCGACAAGTACCGCGACATGCCGATCACCAGCTACGCCTGGCAGCTGGCGACCACCACGGGCGGCCCGAACGCCTGGTGGGAGGCCAACGGCGACGGCCCGAGCTCGTCGAACCCGTGGGCCGGTAACCACGCGGGCCCGGAGTTCGGCGCCTGCCCGTACGCCTGGCCGCTCGCGGGCCAGCAGCTGGGCCTGCTGAACTCGATCGTCGCCGAAGGACTCGCGTCGTCGGGTTCGGGCCCGTACACCTACAGCCGGCCGCTCTACATCGGCCGCGGCATCCCCAACTCCTGGCTGGCGGCCGGGCAGACCGTCTCGGTGAGCAACCTGACCTCGTCGTACAACGTGAGCTCCGGCTCGCGCAGCACCTACGGGGTCTCGATCGCGGTCACGAACCCGGGCGCCCGGGTGATCACCGTGAACATCACCGGCACCCCGCCCGGCGGCACCGCCTACATCTCGCTGCCCGTCTTCTACGGCTCCTCGGTGACCTCGGTGAGCGGCGGAAGCTACAACTCGAGCACCCACACGGTGACGGCCACCGGAAACACGATCACCATCAACCTCAACAACTGAGCGACCGACGACCGCGACCGTGCCGGGCAGCGCTGCTGTCCCGGCACGATTCGCTGACTGGGCCTTTGGCGGCCTCCACTCCGGGCATAGGCTGACGAAACCGCTCGAAGAGGAGGAATGGCGCATCATGGCTCTGCTGGACGAGAAGACCTGGACGGCCTCGGTGTTCGGCGACGGCTGGTACGAGCCGTCCGGCGGAGAGGCGCCCGTCGTGGAGCCCGCGACCGGCGCCGAACTCGGGCGCACCGGCATCGCCGCGGGCGGCGACATCGCCCGGGCCGCGGCCGAGGCGGCCAAGGCCCAGCGCGGCTGGGCCGCCACCTCGTTCGAGGAGCGCGCGGCCGTGCTCCGCCGCGCCGGCCTGCTGTTCGAGCAGCACGCCGCCGAGATCGAGGAGTGGATCGTCCGCGAGACCGGCGCGATCCCGCCGAAGGCGGCCCTGGAGACCCACATCGCCGCACAGGAGTGCTACGAGGCGTCCGCGCTGGCCTCGCACACCCTCGGCGACGTCCTGCCGACCACCAAGAAGCGCCTCAGCCTCGCCCGCCGGGTGCCCGCCGGCGTCGTCGGGGTGATCGCGCCCTTCAACTTCCCGCTCATCCTCGGCATCCGTTCGGTCGCCCCGGCCCTCGCCCTCGGCAACTCCGTCGTGTTCAAGCCCGACCCTCGTACGGCGGTCTCGGGAGGCGTCGTCATCGCCCGCGTCCTCGAGGAGGCCGGACTGCCCGCCGGAGTCCTGCACATGCTGCCCGGCGGGGCCGAGGCCGGTGAGGCGCTCGTCGCCGACCCGTACGTCCGGGTCATCTCCTTCACCGGCTCCACCGCCGCCGGCCGCGCGGTCGGGGCGGCGGCGGGACGCCACCTCAAGCGCGCCCACCTGGAGCTCGGCGGCAACTCCGCCCTCATCGTCCTCGACGACGCCGACCTCGACCTGGCGGTGTCGGCCGCGGCGTTCGGCTCGTTCATGCATCAGGGCCAGATCTGCATGACCACCGGACGGCACCTCGTCCACGAGCGGATCGCCGGCGAGTACGTCGAGCGGCTCGCCGCCAAGGCCGACGGCCTGCCCGTCGGGAACCCCGCCACCGACCAGGTCGCCCTCGGCCCCATCATCGACGCGGGCCAGCGCAACCGGGTGCACACACTGGTCACGGCGAGCGTCGAGGCGGGCGCGCGCCTGGCCGCCGGCGGCACGTACGAGGGCCTGTTCTATCGCCCGACCGTCCTCGCCGACGTCACCCCGCAGACCCCGGCGTACGCGGACGAGGTCTTCGGGCCGGTCGCCCCCGTCAGCGTGTTCGGCTCGCCGGAGGAGGCGGTGGAACTGGCCGTCGGCACCGAGTACGGCCTGTCGCTCGGCATCCTCACCCGCGACGTCATGAAGGCCCTCGACCTCGCCGAGCGCATCCCCAGCGGCATCGTGCACATCAACGACCAGACCGTCGACGACGAGGCCGTCGCCCCGTTCGGCGGCGTCGGCGTGTCGGGCACGGGCTCGCGCTTCGGCGGCGCGGCGGCCAACATCGAGGCGTTCACCGAGACGCAGTGGGTCACCATGCAGGGCGACATCGCCCGCTACCCCTTCTGAGCGGCGACCGCGCGATTCACCACCCCCCGGTCACGGGGGGAAACCGCACGGGAAGCGCGGTCAGGGCCCGATGGAACGGGCCTGGCCGCCAGTCCAGCTCGGCGGCCGACACGGCCGGCTCCATCCCGGGCACCATGTCGAGCAGTCTCTCGATGGCCACCGTGGCGATGAGCTGCGCGGGCCGCTTGGCCGGACAGGCGTGCGGACCGGCGCCCCAAGCCAGGTGGGCACGGTTGCCGACCCTGCTGCCGGAAGCCGTGGACGGATCGGTGTTGGCGGCGGCGAAGCTGATGACCACCGGCTGGTCGGCGGGCAGGACGACCCCTCGGAACTCGACGTCCCGTTCGGGATAAGTGAAGGCGAAGTTCGCGATCGGGGGGTCCGTCCACAGGAGCTCGTCGAGCGCGTCCTCGATGAGTAGATCGCCGCCCCAGACGGCACCGGCGACCTGATCGCTCATCAGCATCAGCCGCAGGGTGTTGGCGATGAGGTTCTGCTCGGGCTCGGTGCCGCCTCCCATGAGAACGAGGACCTGGTGCAGTGCCTCCTCGTCCGTCAGACCTGCCGGATGGGCCAGGATCCGGGAGGTCAGATCCTGGTCGGGGCGCCAACGCTTGAGGGCGATGAGCTCGGCCACGCCGTGTGTCAGCTCGGCATCCCCCTGCCGGCTGTCGACGCCGTCGAAGATCTTCTTGTATCCGGAGGCGAGCCGCTCACCGAGGGCGGCCGGGCAGCCGAGAACCCGCCCGAGAACCATGAGCGGCAACGGCCGGGCGAACTGGCTGAGCAGGTCGGCCTCTCCCACGGAACGGAATGTTCGGACCAGGGCCTCGGCGCTGTCCTCGACGTGGGCGCGGAGCACATCGGGCTCGATGGCTCCCAGCCCATCGGTCACCGCCTGCCGGAGCCGCGAGTGGACCGGCCCGTCGGTGTACATGCAGTTCGGCCGATACATCATCAGTGGCAGGACGGGGCAGTTCTCGGGGACGCCTCGCTGCCAACGGCGTGGATCCTTGGGGAAGGTATGAGGGTCGCGCAGGACCTCCAGCGCGGCCGCGTATCCGATCACGAGCGTGGCGGGAACACCGGGTGCCAGCTCGACCGGTACCACGTCGCCGTATCGGCGAAGCCGCGCATACGTGCGTGCCGGGTCCGCAGCGAATTCCGGGTCGAAGAGCCGTGCGCGGACTGGGCGCGCGGGAGGACTCGGCGACAAGCTCTGTGTCGATTCTTCGGGAGAGGCGGCCACTCGTGACTCCTCGCTTTCAGGAGGGCGGGGGAGGGACTCCATCAGCTGGCAACTCGCTGCCGGGATCGCTGCGATCGCGTGACACGAGCGGCGCGGAACAGAGTGCCCGGCCGGATGAGGTCGTTGGGGTGGGTTCGCATGTGCGCCACCTGCAAGAAGCGCTGATTCATCTCCGTGTCGACGATGGACGCCCGCAATATAAGGTCGCTTATCCGGCGTGCGATCCGGTAACCGCGCGGGTAGGGCCCATTGACGTGTGGCAGTGCGAGGTCGTTGAGCGTGGACGTCTGCCAAGCGGCGTCGACGACTACCCGGACGAGTTCGAAATAGTCTCGGGCGGGTTTCGCCAACGATGTGACGGATCTCAGATAGGCCGACAGGCAGGACGCGTGCAGCGCGGCCGATGACATGCCCTGTCCATAGACGGGGTTGAAGGACGCCACGGCGTCGCCCACGGCGACCAGACCAGCGGGGAGGTTGCGAATCAGATGGAAATCACGTCGCCTGGAGTCAGCCTGTCGATAGGTCGCGACCGGGCCGATCATCTGGCATTTATCGGCCACCTCTGCGAACACCGGTGGTAGCCGTCGGCAACGCTCCCAGAAATCCTCGGGGTCGTTGGTCGGACGGTCGTCGGCGAATCCCGCCAATAGCATGGTCCAGCGGTCTCCTTCGACTGCGGTCAGTGCACTTACTCCGGCTCGGCGCCCGCCCTGTGGAAGAACGATCGCCTGTATGCTGGTGGCCCCGTGGGAATCGCAGCCTCGACGAAAGACCGCGGTGGCGTAATTGAGGTCGATTCCGATTCGCCGCATTTCCGGACGTTGCAGGCCGGCGCGCTCCAGCCAGTCGCTCAACCGGCTTGATCGGCCCATCGCATCGACCACCAGGTCGGCGGCCATGCTCTTGATTTCGTCGGCGGGCTCGCCGGCGAGGGTGCACCGCACACCGGAGACCCGGCCCCCGGTGAAGGCCAGGTCACGTACCTGCGCGCGGATGAAGTGGACGTTCGGCAGAGAAAGCGTCCTCGCGCGCACATGGACTTCCAAGAACGGACGGCTGGCGTTGATCATCTCATCGGACGCGGGAGCCTTGACGGTGCCGTTGACGTACATGCGGATCGCGTCGTCGCGGGAGAGCACGGCACCCGCCGCGATCAGGTCACGAGAGAATCCGGGGAACCAGCGGTCCATCTGTACCCGGCCCCCGTCCAGCAGCGCATGCACCTGCGTGCTCTGCGGCGCCCCTGGCCGCCCCGCGACCGTCGCCTCCAGGTCGTCCCGTTCGATGATCACAACCTCGGTGGCGTGTTCGCTCAGGACCCGCGCCGCGAGCAGGCCGGCGATGCTGCCGCCCATCACGACGGCGCGCCGCAGAACGACCCGGCTGTCGGCCGGTGGCTGTGAAGTACCGAGCTCCCGGAAGCGACGGGATGATTTCCTGCTCATTCGCGTGAGCTACCTCGATCAAGATATGGCCGGTGTGTCGGCCGTCTTCCGTGCGATTCCGCCGATGTGCCACGTGCGCTCCGCTGCGGAGGGTGTTATCTGACCCTCTGGCTTCCAGGCCGGTATCCATGCCAGTCCCGGATGGGTGATGACGAAGTCGCCGAAGAAACTCGTTATTCGTTCCCTGGTGCGAGCCGTGGCCGAGGGAATTGCCTTACGGTAGGCATCCATGACGCCGTTCACCTTATCTGGGTAAAAGTCTGGACATGCGTGTGAGATGGCGAGGTAGCTGCCCGGTGCCAATGCGGCGCGGATCGTTTCCATGACCTCGTTCGGACGTTCGCTGTCGGATATGAACTGAAGTACCGGAGTCAGTAGTATCGCAACCGGCTCACGAAGGTCTATGAGGCGAATGAAATCCGGGTGGCTGAGGATTCCATCGGGATTTCTCAGATCCGCATTGATGACCTTTACTCGGTCGTTTTCGGTCAGCAGCGCCTGCCCATGGGCGATGACGATCGGGTCATTGTCAACATAAACCACTCGGGCCTTTGGGGCGATGCTTTGTGCGACTTGGTGGACGTTCTCGGCCGCAGGGAGTCCCACTCCGATATCGACGAACTGCTCGATGCCGAACTCGCGTGCGAGGTGGCGAACGACGCGTTGCGAGAAGCGGCGATTCTCGATGGTGATCCGCCGTATCGCCGGGTCGGCTTCGATGGCCTCGCGTGCGCATTCCCGGTCGACCTTGAAGTTGTCCTTGCCGTCCAGTAGATGGTCGATCACGCGGGCTATCGACGCCGTCGCGGCCGTCACCTGCGGATGGCTCGTCCGGATCGGCGGGTCGCCGTGCGAGAGTGTCGGCGAGACTGGATGCACTTGGACAGGATGTGATCGGGAGGGTTCCCCCGGCATCCGTACTCCTACCGAGTCCGGCACGGAACCACAGGCACGGAACCACGGGCCCGCCGGAGGCCGGTGTCGCCGGCGGAGGCCCGGCCCGGCTGGTTCTGCCGCAAGGCGTCGCCGTGATCACTACGATGGCATATTGATCTGACGTGGCCCCTGACAGGGTCGTGTGCGGCGGAGACCGGATGCGGGCGGTGTCGGTGGCGGAGCGGACCGAGAACAGATGGCGTGGCGGCTACGTTCCGGCCGAGCTGAACGGTTTCGTCGGGCGGCGGGAGTTGCTCTCAACGGCGAAGGCGAAACTGGCCGACCCCCGGGTGAGGCTTCTCTCCCTGACCGGCACCGGCGGAACGGGTAAGACGCGGCTCGCGATGCGGCTGGCGCACGAAGCACGCCGGTCCTATCGCGACGGTGTGTGGTGGGTGGACCTCGCCTCCCTTGTCGATCCGTCCTTGGTCGGCAGGGCGATCGTCGGCGCACTGCCCATCGACGACGTGTCGGCGCGCGAGTTCGGCGACGTCCTGATCACGGCGCTGGCCGACCGAGCGCTGCTGCTGATGCTGGACAATTGCGAGCACCTCATCGAGGCGATCGCACCTCTCGTGATCCGTCTCCTGCGCGGATGCCCTGACCTACGGATCGTGGCGACCAGCCGGGTCCCCCTGCGATGCGAGGGCGAGCACCTGCTGGACGTCCCACCGCTGAGCGTGCCCGCCGATCCCGAACACGCCGTGACGTCCGAGTACGAGGCCATGCGGCTCTTCGAAGCGAGGGCCTGCGCGGCACGGGCCGACTTCACGATCACGGCTGAGAACACCGCCGACGTGGCGCGCCTCGCCCGGCTGCTCGACGGCATCCCGCTGGCGATCGAGCTCGCGGCCCCTCTCGTCCGCGTGATGGGGCTCCCCGAGATCGTGTCGCTGTTGTCGACCTTCCGGTTCAGGACCACGGCGAAGGAGGTGGGTGCGCCGGCCCATCATCGGACCCTATGGGACAGCTTCGAGTGGAGCTACCAGCTGTGCTCGAAGGACGAGCAGCTGCTGTGGACGCGGCTGGCCGTGTTCGCCGGCAGCTTCACCGCGGCCGCCGCGGTGGCCGTCGCCTCGGATGACACGCTCGACGCCGCCCAGGTGCCGATGATCCTGCGGGAGCTGGTCGGCAAGAACATCGTCGTGGCCGAAACCGACTCGTCTCCCACGCGTTACACCATGCTCTCGACGGTGCGTGAGTACGGTCAGGCCCGGCTGTCGTCCCCGGAGAAGCACGAGCCCGTCTCCCCGCCGGATCGGCCCGTACCCGAGACCGGTGACGCCTCGGCGGCGTACCGCAGGCTCAGGACGCACTTCCTCCACCGTGCCGGCCACTTCGGCCGGGATTGGTACGGACCGGACGAGACTCGTTACCTGTGGGAGGCCGGCCAGGACCTGCCCAATTACCGGGCCGTCCTCGATCGGTGCGCCGTCGCAACGACGCTTGAGGAGGCCGCGGACGGAGCCAGGATCGCCGTCGCGTTGGCGACCCTTCGCCTGTGGTTCTTCGGCGGGTCGTTGGGCGAGGGATTGCGTGCCCTGCTGCGTGCTGATGAGGCTCTCGTGCGTAACGACGGACCGGATCCGCTCCGGCTGACCGTGCTCGCCAAGGCGGGCTGGATCGCGCTGTGCCTCGGGGACCAGGCCAACGCCGAGAACCTCCTGGACCGCTGCCGGGTTCTGGCGTCGCGGCTGACCGGTGGGGCTGAGGCGGACGGCGCGCTGGCCGGCTACGCCTTCTTCACCGGTGCGGCGGATCTGTTCGTCCTCGGTGCCCCCGCCGTACTCGAGCGGTTCGCCGAGGCGGCAGCCGATCTGGCCGCCGCGGACGATCCCGGTACCGTGCCGATGGCGGAGATGTTCCATGCCATCGCCGCCGCGTTCATGGCAGCCGAGGCGGACGCCCTGGCCATCACCGAACGCCACCTGGCCGATACCCGCGCCCACGGCGCACCGTGGTCGATCACCTGGGCGCAGTGGGCCCGCGCGGTGGCCGAGCTTCGTCACGGCGACCCGAAGACTTCCGTGGCGATGTTCCGATCCGCGTTGCGCGCGCAATGGGACATGGGTGATCGATGGGGGTCGACCTGGTGCGTGGAGTCGCTGGCCTGGGGCGCGGTCACCCGTGGCCATTTCGAGGAGGCCGCCCTGCTCCTCGGCGCGGCGCACAACATGCAGCACACGCTGGGGGTGACGATCAGCCGCCTGCAACCGTGGGCACGCGCGCATGCCGCGTGCGTTGATCAGGCGCGTGTGGCCCTCGGTGAGGCGTACCGCATCACCGAGGGATACGGCATGGAGATGGACGTCGACGCCGTCGTCGACCTGGCACTGGGCCAGCCCTCCGCTCCGCGGGCCGACGCGTCACCGCCGAGAGCCGTCACGCCGCTGCTCAGCGAGAAACAGCAGGCCGTGGCCGAGCTGATCGCCGACGGAAAGACCGACAAGCAGATCGCCTCGGCGCTGTTCCTCAGCCCGCGCACGGTTCAGTCGCATGTGAGCGCCATCCTCCGCAGGCTCGGGTTCACCAGCCGTACTGAGATCGCCAAATGGGTCGTCGAACGACAGCGCGAGCCGAGCGGCGGCCTCTGAGGATTCTCTGATTCCGCGCTGGTGGGATGGCACGCGTCCACGCCAGGGAATCGCCCGAGAATCGAGAGTCCATGACCCGTAACTGGAAGCGCCTGCTGCTCATCGGAGTGGCCGTCGCCGTCGTCCTCGTCGTCGGAGGGCCGTTCGTCTACATCCACTTCTTCCAGGACAAGGCGCCCGCACCGCTGACCGTCTCGGCCTCACCCCAGGCTGCCACGGGCGCGGCGGTGCCCGCCGACGGAACGTGGAAGGCCGCGTCGGGATCGCAGGCCGGATACCGGGTGAAGGAGGTGCTGTTCGGTCAGAACACCGAGGCGGTCGGGCGCACGAACGGCGTCACCGGCGACCTGACCATCGCCGGGACCAAGGCGACCAAAGGGTCCTTCACCGTGGACCTGACCACGGTGAAGAGCGACAAGGACCGGCGCGACCAGCAGTTCCAGGGGCGCATCATGGAGACCGCGAAGTACCCGAAGGCCACCTTCACCCTCACCGAGCCCATCGACCTCGGCAGCGTGCCCGCGGTCGGCGCGAAGATCAACGCGAAGGCGACCGGGAACCTCACGCTCAAGGCGGAGACCAGGAAGGTCACCTTCGACGTCGCCGCGTCCCGTACCGCGCCGGGAGCCTTCGACGTGAGCGGGTCGATCCCGGTGAAGTTCGCCGACTGGAAGATCGCCAACCCGAGCTTCGGCCCCATCCAGACGCAGGACAACGGTCAGGTGGAGTTCCTGCTCAAGTTCACGAAATGAACCGCCGGTCCGGTCATTTCTCGTCGACGAGCAGGTTGACGGCGAACCCGAGGAACGCGATCCCGCTGAGCTGCTCCATCCGGCGTCGGAAGGACGGCCGCCGGATCCGTTCGCTCAGCGCGTGCGCGGCGCCGGAGACCACCCAGTACCAGACCGCCAGCTCCGCCATGTCCACGGCGCTGAACAGCAGCGTGGTGCTGAACGTCGGCGCGCCGTGCGGGATGAACTGCGGGATCAGGCTCATGTAGAAGACGCCGGCCTTGGGATTGAGCAGGTTGGTGCCCATGCCGGAGCGGAAGGCGGTGAGCCATCCGGAGGGCAGGGCATCAGACGTGACCTGATCAGACGCCTCGCCGGGCGAGGGTGCGCTCCGCCTCCGGGACCGGACCAGGGCCGAGATGCCCAGCCAGGTCAGATAGCCGGCTCCGGCGATGCGCAAGACGTCGTAGGCGAGGTGTGAGGCGGTGAGCAGCGCGGTGAGTCCCGCGGCCGTCGCGACGCTCCACACCAGGCAGCCGGAGAGGATCCCGAGCGCGGCGGCCACACCGAAGCGCCGCCCTTGACCGGCGGAGGTGCGCACCACCAGCAGGGTGTCCAGACCAGGCGTGACGTTGATCAACGCGGCGACCCCGGCGAACGCCAACACGGCTGTGATCATGCTGGGGATGCTACTCGGCGAACAGGTCGGGGCCCTGCCGCGCGACGAGGTCCCGGCGGATGTACCACTCGGTGGCGAGCAGGCGTTCGCGCTCCTCGTCGGGCAGGCCCGCGAACATCGCGGGTCCTGCCCCGCGCTCGGCCTCCGACTCGTGCGCCTGGAACGCCTCCCACTTGCGGTCCGCCCAGGCCCGTACGTCGACCGTCGTGGTGACCTGCTCGTCGGGCGTTCCCGGCAGGACCTGACCGGGCTCGGGCGGAGCACCGAAGATCTTCTCCCACTCGGCGCGCACCACCGAGCGGGGAACGGTCACGAGGTACAGCGTCCGCGCCTGCCAGGGCTCGCCGGCCTCCGGGAACAGCTGCTCGTACGCCGCCGCCTCGACCGCGGCCAGGGTCACGCGGTGCGCCCGGACGTGGTCCGGGTGCCCGTAGCCGCCGAAGGCGTCATAGGTGACCACGACGTCCGGCCGGAACTCGCGAATGTGCCCGACCAGCCGCCCCACGGCCTCGTCGACGTCGGCCTCGACGAACCGCTCGTCTCCTCCCGACTCGTTCGCGCCGGCGTCGGAGTAGCCGAGCAGCCGAGGCTCTCCGGCGCCCAGAAGAGCCAGGGAACGCCGCAGCTCCTCGACGCGCCGCGTCCCCTCCACCCACGTGCAGGTCACGACCCCCGTACGGACGCCGGCGTCGGCGTAGCGCGCCAGCACCCCGCCGGTCCACAGCGCCTCGTCATCGGGATGCGCGTGCACGCACAGCAGACCGGTATCCGACACGATTTCCTCCCGCGATCGAGTGGATCATGATCGTAGGGGAGAGCCGGCCTGGTCCGCGGTCGCACCCGCCGTACGCCCTCCGGCGAACGCGCGTCGACCGAAGAACCGGGGCCCTAGACCATCGCCGCTATCGGCGGCGATCCCCGCCCGCGAGGATCGTCGCCATGACGGACAAGTCGTACGACCGGCCGGCGGGGTCGGTGCCCGATGCCGGAACGCACGCGCCGCCTCGCCGACGTGGGCGAGCGAACACTGCCGAGCACTCCCTCAGACGCCGCGTCGCTCCGGCCGTCGCGCTGTTCCTCCTCGCCCCGGCCATCGGGGAACTGCTCCTGGGCAATCAACGGCTCGGCGAGGCGGTCGCCGCCTTCCCCCTCCTCGGCCTCATGTACGGCGCCGGTGCCCTGCTCATCCGCGAGACCGCCCGGCGGGCCGGGCGCGGACCGACGACCATGCTCATCCTCGGCGTCGCGTACGGGCTCGTCGAGGAGGGACTGGCGGACCAGATGCTGTTCCACCGGTACTACGCCGGCAACGACGAGATGGGCGACACCTACATTCCGGCGCTCGGGATGGGCGGCTGGCTCACGATCGGCGTCCTCACCATGCACGCCGTGTGGAGCACCAACGTCGGCATCACGCTGATCGAGGCCCTCGTGCCCGAACGCGCCGAGAAGCCCTGGCTGGGCCGTACCGGGCTCGGCGTCACCGCCGCCCTCTTCGCCGTCGGCGCCGTCGTGACCACCTGGGGCAGCTACCAGGACGAGCGGTTCTTCGCCGCGCCCGCGCAGTTGCTCGGGACCGTGGCCGCCATCGTCGCACTGGTCGTGACGGCCTTCCGCCGGCGACCCGCGAGCGCGCTCCCCAGTGCCGCGCCGCCGCCGCTGGCCGTCGGGATCGTCGCCTTCGTCGCTTCCGGCGCGTTCATGATGACCGAGGGACTGCCGGGCTGGTGGAGCGTTGCGGCGGTGGCCGCACTGCTCATCGTCGCGATCGCCGTGATCGGCGGCCGATGGTCCCGGCAGCGGGGCTGGGGCCGGGCACATCGGCTCGCCCTCGCCTCGGGCGCCCTCCTGACCTACGCGTGGGTGGGCATCGGCATGCGCCCCGAGTCGGGCCCGAAAAGGGCCGCCGACTACGTCATGAACGCCGTCCTCGCCCTCGCCGCCGTCATCCTCGTAATCGCCGCCGGCCGACGGTCCCGCACCGCCCGCACGGCGGCCCCTCCCGTGGTCCAAGAGAACTGATGTGTCTTCGAACGGGGCTGTGGTGGCGTCCCAAGCCCGGGAGCGGTTCATCGCAGCGCGGGGTTGCGCATGACCGCGGTCGGCGTCGGGTCACCACTGGCTGATGAGCGGCGTGTCCGGTCCGTGCTGCCGCCAGGCTTCGGTGAGGCGGGCGAGGCGGGTGGGGGCGGCGATGCCGCGCACGGTTGCGATCTTGCCGCCTGTGATGTCGAACGTCACGGCGCCGATGACCTGGTCGCCGAGCACGAAGAGGATGGCGGGGGCGCCGTTGACGAGCGCGTAGTGGATGGTGGGCGTGCCGCCGGCAAATCGCCGTTTCGCGGGTGTGGGGTTGAAGCCGGCCCGTGCGACGGCGGCGATGCGCTGCGGAGTGTCGTACCGCAGAAGCGTCTCGGTCAGGCCGGCGCCGTCGGAGATCGCGGTCGCGTTATCGGTGAGCAGCGCCACCAGCGGTTCGGTCCGGCCCGAGGAGGCAGCGGCGAGGAATTCCTCGACGATCCTGCGGGCGGATGCCGGGTCGACTTCGCCGCCGCCGCCACGGCGGCGCGCGGCGGTGATGCGGCGCCGGGCCCGGTGGAGGTGCTGCTGGCTTGCGGACTCGGTGATGTCGAGGATTTCGGCGATCTCGGCGTGGGAGTAGGAGAACGCTTCGCGCAGGAGGTATACGGCCCGCTCGAGGGGTGACAGGCGCTCCATGAGAGTCAGCACGGCCAGGGAGACCGATTCGCGCTGCTCGAAAGTGTCGGCCGGGCCGAGCATCGGGTCGCCGTCGAGGAGCGGTTCGGGCAGCCATGCGCCGGCGGTGCGTTCGCGGCGGGCTTGTGCCGAGCGGAGCCGGTTGAGGCACAGGTTGGTGACGACCTTGGTCAGCCATGCTTCCGGCACCTTGATCCGTTGCCGGTCGGTGGCCTGCCAGTGCAGGAACGCATCCTGCACGGCGTCCTCGGCGTCGGTGGCGGAGCCCAGCAGCCGGTAGGCCAGTGAGGCCAGCCGGTTCCGGCTGGCCTCGAACCGGCTGGTGTCGAAGCGATCCGTGGCGGTGCTGTCCACGCGGACCACCCTATGAGGCGGCTACGCGAGCCTTCTCGGCGTACGCGACCGCCTTCTCGGCGGCCGCGTCCGGCGCGGCGGCCAGGCGGTGCTTGCGCTTGGGCATGCCGAGGGTCGGGTGCGAGGCGGCCCACCGCGAGAGCGAGACGAGGCCCGTCTTGAGCCGCGCGGACTTCCGGCCGCCCATGTACTTCGGCTTTGCTTGCCCCTCGTCGTCGATCATCTGCAGGATCGCGTCCCGCCGCCCGAGGGTGATGTGGTTGTACGTGTAGACCAGCTTGGTGTTCGCGATCTTGCGGCCGGTCAGGCGTCCCACGATCGCCTCGATAGCCTGCACGCCGGTGTAGCCGGCCGAGGCGCAGGACATCGGCAGCGGCCGGCCGTTGTCGCCGATGGCATAGGCGCTGTCGCCGATGGCGTAGACGTTCGGGTGCGAGACCGACCGCATGGTGCGGTCGACGACGATCTGACCGTTCTCGGTGACCTCCAGCCCGCCGGCGGCGGCGATGGGGTCGACCGCGAACCCGGCCGTCCACACGGTTGCGTCGGACACCAGGGCGGTGCCGTCGGCGCACAGCACCCGCGCCGCTTCGACGGCTTCGGCCTCGGTGTGCTCCCAGACGGTGACGCCCAGCCGGTCGCAGGCCCGGCGCAGGTGGCCGCGGGCCCCGGCAGAGAGCCGGGCACCCAGCTCGCCGCGGGCGACCAGCGCCACCGACAGGCCCGGCCGGGATTCGGCGATCTCGGTGGCGGTCTCGATGCCGGTCAACCCGTCGCCGACGACCACCACGTTCCCGGCTTCGCCCCGCCTGCCCAGGCTGTCCAGGCGCTCGCGCAGGCGCAGCGCCGAGGGCCTGGCGGCGACGTCGAAGGCGTGCTCGGCCACGCCGGGGACGGCGCGGTCGGCGCCATGGCTGCCGAGCGCGTAGACAAGCGTGTCGTAGCCGAGCTCGCCGCCGCCGTCGGCGTCGGCCACGGCGACGACCCGGCGCTCGGGGTCGACGGCGGTGACACGGGCCACACGCAGCCGTATCCCCGTGCCCGCGAAGACGTCCGCGAGCTTGGGAGCCTCGATCTCCCGGCCAGCCGCCAACTGGTGCAGCCGCACCCGCTCGACGAAGTCCGGCACAGCGTTGACCACGGTGATCTCGGTGTCCGCCGGAGACAGCCGGCGGGCCAGGTTCCCCGCCACGTAGGCCCCGGCATAGCCGGCGCCGAGGACGACGATGCGGTGCTTCATGTGTTCCTCCTGTCGGTTCGCTTGCTCTTGCGTGAGTTGAGCGGGACAGCGCCCCGATTGCTGACAGGAACTGCATGTGGCATGGGTCACAGAACGGCAGGAGCGCCGCCCAACGATGCTCGCGACGCCGAGGCGGCGCAGATGCAGGCCGAGCTGAACGAGGTGATCTGATACCGACCACCGTCGACATCGCGTCATGCTCGCCAAGCGGAAGATGTCCGTGGGCGAATTCGCCGAGCGCGTCGGCATCAGACCCGCCAACCTGGTAATACGAGCTGTAGGAGGAGGCCCCCGAGTAGGTCTGGAACGATCAGTCACGCCAAGCCAGCCCTGTTCGCGCTCCTTACCGTGACTTTCGTTCGCCTGCTACATCGAGTCCCACGCCGTCATCCAACCACCAGGTGTGCGCAGGTAGGTTGCGCACGCTTCTGGCGGCTGCAGCGCCCCACGACCTTGAGGTGGTCGAGGCGTTCGGCGTACGGACAGCGACTGAGGTCGCGGTTCCCGACGTCGTGGTCGGTGACGCGGATGTGCTGCTCGCAGGAACGGCCGCATTGCCGCCCGAACAGACTTACCTCGTGGCCGAGATCGTGAGTCCGGGCAACCGCCGCCGGGACTACCACGACAAGCCGCGGATCTACGCGGCGGCCGGAATCCCGACGTTTCTCCGGATCGAGCTGATCGGGGCGAACCCGCCGTACGTTGAGGTGCTGAGCCTGCGCGACGGTGTCTATGACAGCGTCGCGCACGCGGACGCGGGGCAGATCGTGAAGCTCGCCGAGCCGTTTCCGGTCGAGTTCGATCCGGCGCGGCTGCTCGGCCGTCGCCTCTGATCGGGTCACTGGGACGGGATCTGCCGGGACGCCAGGTCGCGGTAGGCGGTGTCGAGTGCGTTGATGAGATGGTCGAAGGTGGCGTCCAGGGACTCGGGGAGGCCGAAGCCGCCGGCCGCCTCGAGCGAGACGAGGCCGTGGCAGACCGTGCGCCACATGCGGATCGCGTGGATCAGGTCCGAGCCCTGCAGGCCGTACCCGCTCAGGGCCGCGGCGGCGACGGCGACGGCGTCGTCGCTCACGTGGGTGTACTCCTGATCGCCGGGTGTCGGGGCCTGGACGCTCGCGGCGTAGCGGCCCGGATGGGCGAGTGCGTAGCTCCGGTAGGCATTGGAGACGGCGCGCAGGCACTCCTGGCCCGTCAGCCCGACGGCGGCCCTGGTCAGGGTGTCGGTGAGTTCGCGGATGGCCAGGAGGGTGACGTCTCTCTTGACGGCTTCGAGCCCGCTGACGTGCTTGTACAGGCCGGGGAGGGAGACGCGGCACCGCTGGGCGACCGCGGCGAGGGTGAGCCGGTCCAGGCCCACCTCGTCGGCGACGGCCGCCGCTTCGGCGACGATGCGCTCGGGGGTGAGTCCAACGCGGGGCATGGTCACCGACCGTATCGCCCGAGCGCGATGCCGGCGCCGGTGATGAAGACCAGCAGCAGGATCAGGGCGGGGGCGGCGAGCAGGGCCAGGCTCTGCAGGAGGAACAGGTAGACGACGCCGCTGGCCGCGATGGAGACGGCGAGGGCGGCTCCCGTCCAGCGCAGCCAGCGGGGGAGCGCGCCCGACACGGCGGTGGCGGCGCCGACGACGGCCAGGGCGAGCATCTTGACCCCGTCGAGGCGGTCGCCAGCCTGGAACAGCAGGTGCGCGGTGCCGGGCGCGGTCGCCCGGGACAGCGCGAGGCCGAGCACGAACTGCACCAGCGAGATGACCGCGGCGACCACCCCGGCGACTCCGATGACCCGGGCGGCGGTGGCCGCGCCCGTACGGGAGACGGCCTTGGCCAGCAGTACCGAGACGATCGCCAGGCCCGCGGCGGGCAGTCCCTCGGTGAGGGTGAACTGGGTCGCCACGACGCCCCCGTGCCCCGCGATGGCGGAGACGATCTCGCTTCCCGACGCGTCGAGCTTCGGGCTCGGCGCTCCGACGGACAGCCCGGCGACCCAGGACAGCGCGTAGGCGACGCCGGTGACGGCGGGAACGGTGAGCAGGCGGGGCCGGGCGGGGGCGGTGGCCGAGACGTTCATTGCGTACTCCCTGGACGGTGCACTGGTTAATGCAACTAACTTCAAGTTAGTCGCATTAACTTTGCTCCGCAAGGGGCTTTCGCCGGCCGATCCCGCCGCCTACCGCAAGGGGATGTCGTGATCGCGTTCGTCGTCGCCGCGCGGGCCGAAGATCCGCCGCTCGTCCGCCGTGATCGGGACGTCGTTGATGCAGGCCTCGCGGCGGCGCATGTAGCCCTCCGCGTCGAACTCCCATTGCTCGTTGCCGTAGCTGCGCCACCACTGGCCGGAGGCGTCGCGGCACTCGTACTGGAAGCGGACCGCGATCCGGTCGTCGGTGAACGCCCAGAGGCTCTTGCGCAGGGCGTACTCCTGCTCGCGCTCCCACTTGCGGGTCAGGAACGCCACGATCTCGTCGTGGCCGGTGACGAACTCCGACCTGTTGCGCCAGACCGAGTCCGGCGTGTACGCGGCGGCGACCCGTTCGGGGTCCCGGGTGTTCCAGGCGTCCTCGGCGGCCTGGACCTTCTGTCGCGCGGTCTCCTCGGTGAACGGGGGTACGGGCGGACGGCTCATGATGTCTCCTCCTCTGGTCAGGCCGTGACGACCGGGAAGTCGATGTCGACCTCGATCGCCTTGTTGAAGTAGTTCGTCAGGACGTTCAGCGATCGATCAGCGGTAGGTCGCTCATGGGATTCCCCTCACTCCGAGCGTAGTTCTAACGGATGGATTGCCTCGGTCTCGTTAGAAGTGAAGCATGACGATCTAACGGATGCAAGTCGTTGGACGCGTTAGAGTTGTCGGAATGGTGGCCGTCGTCACGGTCGACCGTCGGTAGGAGGAGGTGCCGTGAGCGAGAATTTCGCGCTGATGCTGCCGGACGAGCCGGTGCCCGTGCGTCTCATGAACACGATCTGGGCCGACCGCGCCGGCGTGCACGACGCGCTCCGTACCGCGGACGAGCTGCGGGCGTGGCTGCGGGCGATCGGCGAAGACGCCGACGGCGACGCGTCGATCGACCGGCGGGACGTCGAGACGTTCCGTTCGCTCCGGGACGCTCTGCGACGCCTCGCCGCACTCCTCACCGAGGACTCCCGTCAGGCGGCGGCCTCTCCCACCGAAGACGTGGAGCAGGCCGTCGCCGACGTCAACCAGGCGGTCACCCGGGCCACAACGTGGCCTCAGCTCAGCATGCAAGACGGTCGTCTGCGACGCTGGTCGACCGGCACCGAGTCCGTGGTGGCGCGCTCGCTGTCGGCCATCGCCGAGGAGGCCGTCGACCTGTTCACCGGCCCGGACCAGGAACGCCTGCGCGCCTGCTACGCCCCCGGATGCGTCTTGTACTTCGTCAAGGACCACCCACGTCGCGAATGGTGCTCCACCGCCTGCGGCAACCGGGTGCGCGCGGCGCGGCACTACCGGCGCCACCGCTCCTGAGACGCCGCCGTCAGCCGCTCGCACAGTTCGAAGGCGGTCGCCGCCACTTCCGTACGGCCGCGCCCGCGTACGGCGATCCACACGTCTGCGAAGGGATCGTGGATGAATCCCCAGCGCGGGAACTCCCCGCGCAGACGGGCCAGCCACGGTGCCGCGTCGGTCCCGTGCGGGTCCGCTCGCGGGGCGAAGCACGCCTGATCGACGCGGGTCTCGGCCGCCGGCGGGTCGGTTCGTCGCCCTGGGGGCCGATCCCGAACGCCGCCGCCCGTCGGGCCCTGGAAGCCGGTGGACTCCATGTCATTCGTCTTCGACGCGGAGAACCTTCGCCATGAGATCGGCCGCGTACTCGATCTCCTCGGCGGCGCACATGTGCTCCGTTTCCAGCGGTGCGTCCCGCGTCGGACCCGTCCAGCACCAGTACCACTGGAGTGACCCGTCCTCGTACCCGCACAGCGCTACGTACTGTGACAGGCCGGGGTTCATGACCTTGCCGACCGGGTCGTCCGTCCGCGCCGCCGCAGCATTCCACGCCACCAGCGCCCCGGCGCCGATCCGTACGGTGAGGCCGCGTTCGGTCAGTGCCGCGCCCAGCTCGTCCAGCCGGGCCTTGACCTGCCGGGCCCGGTCCATGGACGTCTCGGCCTCCGGATCTTCTCCGTGCACCTATCCCGCCTTTCGATCACCTACTCCGACCGGCGAGATCGACATTTTCTATTTCGATCACTCCCGGTCGTGTCCGCCGTTGACTCATCGTTTCGGCCACTATCAGTAATCGGGTAGTGCGGCATCGCGATCGGCTATAGCCTGCGGCCGTGGAAGCGTGGAGCCTGGGTCAAGCCCTTAAATTGATCATGAAAAGCCGCGAGTTGACTCAGACGGAACTCGCCCGCGAGCTGGGCGTCTCCCAGGTCTGGGTCTCGCAGGTCTCGCGCGAACAGCGCGATACCGGGATCATTAAGGCAAGTCGGCTTCTAGCGCGCGTAGGCTGGGAGCTGCGCATAACGCCCATAGGGGAGGAAGACGATCCGGTGAAGCGGAGATCATTCATCGCCGCAGCGGCGTCCGTCACACTCGTGCCGTCGGTGAAAGCCAGTCCCTACAAAGATTCGGAATATGTGCGCGCTCTTGCGGCGCGGCTTAATCGCACTCGCTACGAGATAGGCGGTGTTCCGCTCGTTGCGACTGCTTCTCGGCATCTGACTAAGATCGCGGAAGCGATCAATCTGCGCGATCGGAATCTCCAAACGGCGGCCTCCGGCCTGGCGCGCTCCGCTTCGTTCGTGCTCTATGACGCTCGGCTTCTTGAGAGGGCCGATAACGCCGGGCGCCTGGCGCTGGTCCTGGCGCAGAGGTCAGATGACGTCGATGCCATCGCCCATTCATATGAGAGCCTGAGTCAGATCAGCACCTCTCGCGGCGATTACCGGCGCGCGGCCATGTATGCGCAGCGTGGTCTGGCTCTTCCGGAATTGACCAACGAGCGCAAGGCGCGGCTCAACATCAGGCTCGGGCTGAGCCTCGCGATGGCGCACGCGCACGGCAAGGAACGACGGTCGCGCCAACTACTCGATATCGCACGAGGCCTCGACGGTTTCTCTTGGGAGACGATGATGGCGATCGTAGGCAATTCCGGTGTCGCCCTCAGCCGCCTCGGTCGTCATGAAGAAGCGGCACGTTCCATGGACGAGGTGATGGATCTCGTCGAGGGCAGGCAGCTTTCTCGCGGCTTGTGGCTCGGTGAAAGCGTGCAGGCAGCGCTGCGTGCTGCCGATCCGCTCAAGGCGGCGGACCGAATGAGTGCCCTGGCGCACGTCGGCCCGCTGATCACCTCTTCCCACTTCGATCAGAAGGTGAACGAAATCATCGCGGGCTCCGCTCGATGGGCGAGCGTTCCGGAGATGCGGGACGCGCGTGAGCAACTGCGGGCCATCCAGCCTTCAGCGAAGGGCGCGCCCCGATGACGCCGAAAGAACTCTGATCTCGGGGTGTCATGAGATCGATCGGAGCCGGCCGTGGGGCGAGCGGCGGAGTTGGTCGATGGCCTGGACCGTTTGTTCGTCAGCGGGGAGGAAGACGACGAGTTGTTGGGCGTCCGTGGGGAGTTCGAGCGTCTCGCGGAGCAGCTGAAGCTCGTGCCCGGCTGGGTGGCTGAGCCGGAGAATTCCACGTCTCGGCACCACGTGGCGGTTCAGGCGGCGGGTGAAGTCGGGGCCGGCGACGGGGGTGAGCTCGGCGGTGAGCCACTCGAGGTTCTCGACGGATGGTGCGAGCCACAGATCGAAGGCCTGCTCGTCCGCGATGTCGTCCCAGTCGGTGAAGAACGTCCGGGCGCGGGCGTCGGTGAAGACGTAACGGGTGAGGTTCGGAGGGGCGGCGTCGAGCAGCCCGGTTCCGCTGGTGACCGACTCATAGCCGCTGGTGTGGGCGAGGACGTCGCCCAGCCGGTTCGTCACGATGGCGATGCCCGGTTCGAGGAGGCGGAGTGTCTTCAGTACGGACGGTCGCACCTGTCGGGGCGGTGGCGTGGGCCGGAAGTGGGCGGAGCATCTGTCGCCGGTGATCTTCGCTAGGTAGCGCAGGTGGTTACGCTCCGATAGGTCGAGGCTGAGCGCATCGGCGAGCGCGTTGATGACCGCTGTCGATGGATTGCGGTCGCGGCCCTGCTCGATGCGGGTCAGGTATTCAACGCTGATGCCGGCCCGCGCGGCGAGATCCAGGCGGCGTAGACCTGGTGACCGGCGATGGCCGCGGTCCGGCAGTCCCAGAGATTCCGGCTGGATACTGTCGCGCTTGGCTCGGACGAACTTCCCCAACGGCGTACCCACGCCGTGAGCGTACGGCGCTGCCCGCTGATCGAGCAGTGCCGAGGGTGGCCCCTTGGGGGCCAGTCTGAGCACGGCCTGGTTGTCGCGACGGTGCGGCTCGATCGTGGTGCGCATGGTGAACAGGTCGAGTCGGCGTTCCGGTCAGGTGTTGCTGGTGTGGGGGCTGCTGGTGGTGGCGGCGAACCTACGGGCGAGTTTGACCGGTGTCGGGCCGTTGTTGGATCGCGTGCAGGCCGATCTGAAGTTGGCCCCGGCCGTGGCGGGCCTGCTGAACACGCTGCCATTGCTGGCGTTCGCGGCACTGTCTCCGATGGTTCCGCGACTGGCCGGGCGGTGGGGACCCGAGCGGCTTCTCGGGGGTGCGCTCGTGGTGCTGACGCTGGGGATCGCGGTCCGGTGGGTACCGACGGCGCTTGCTCTGTTCGCGGGAACCGTGCTGATCGGAGCAGGAATCGCCGTGGGGAACGTGCTGCTGCCGAGCCTGATCAAGCGCGACTTCCCGACCAGAGTGGGACTGCTGACCAGCGCGTACGCCACTGTGATGGGGGGTGTCGCCGCGGTGGCCTCCGGGGTGGCGGTGCCGATCGGCCAGGTCGCCCCTGGCGGTTGGTACACCGCGTTGGGTGGCTGGATCGTGCTCGCGCTAGTGGCCATCGCGCTGTGGCTCCCACAGATGCGGACTCCGCGGCCGGCGCCGGAGGCGGTTCGCGGACACCGGTTGCCGTGGGGATCGGCGCTGGCGTGGGCGGTCACGGCGTTCATGGGACTGCAGTCGCTGGGCTTCTATGCCGTCGTCACGTGGTTGCCTCAGGTGTTCCAGGACAGTGGAGTAAGTGCGGCCGCCGCGGGATGGCTGCTGTTCCTGTTCCAGGCGGTCGCGGTGCTGACCAGCCTGGCGGTGCCCGCCGCGCTGCGGTGGGCACGTGACCAACGCGCGGTGGCGACGGTGAGCTCGGCGGTCGTACTCGCCGGCTACCTCGGGCTTCTGGTGACGCCGGGATGGGCGTTGCTGTGGAGTGTCGTCCTCGGGTTGGGTGGCGGAGCCTGTCTGGTGCTCGCGCTGGCCTTTTTCAGCCTGCGCGCCCAGGACGCAACCGTGGCGGGCGCGTTGTCAGCGATGGCGCAGTCGATCGGTTACCTGCTGGCCGCCGCGGGACCGGTGATTTTCGGGCTGCTGCACACCGTCAGTTCCGGCTGGCATGCATCGATCATTCTGATGTGCGTCGCTGCGGCCGGCCAGGCGATCGTCGCGATGATGGCCGGCCGGGGCACGGTGCGCACTGTGAGCTCGAAATGAAGGCGCGACCCGTACGGTCATCGCTCGGGTCGGTCTTTGGTCTTGGGGCGGGCGCGGAGGTGGGCGCGTTCGCCCTGGGTGCCGAACAGGCTGAGGAACTCCACCGGTTCGGGGCCGACCGCGCCGAACCAGTGCGGTACGCGGGTGTCGAACTCGGCGGCCTCACCCGGTGAGAGGACCAGGTCCTGGTCACCGAGGACGACCCGCAGCCGTCCGTTGAGGACGTAGAGCCAGTCGTAGCCCTCGTGGGTCCGCAGCTCGGGTTCCCGGCGGGAGCTGTCGGCAGGGATGATCAGCTTGTACGCCTGGATGCCCCCGGCTCGGCGGGTCAGCGGCAGCATGGTCATGCCGTGGCGGGTGACCGGGCGCAGGTGGACGCGCGGGTCTCCGGTCGGCGGGGCGTCGACGAGTTCGTCGAGCGTGACGCCGTACGCCTTGGCGAGGGGGAGCAGGAGCTCGAGGGTGGGCCGGCGGGCTCCGGATTCCAGCCGGGACAGGGTGCTCACCGAGATGCCGGTCGCCGCCGACAGGTCGGCCAGGGTGGTCTCGCGCTCCCGGCGCAGCGTACGCAGTCGGGGTCCGACTGCGGTGAGCGCCTGGTCGAGGTCGTCGTCCATGCCGTCAGTTTGCCATAACGGCAACGGGGTTTGCGGAAATCGCCGAGGGGGTTGCATCGTCGTTCCTGGAGGTGGTCATGGTGACCGATCGGCTGAGGGACGGCTATGACGTGGTGGTCGTCGGCGGTGGTGCCGCGGGACTGAGCGGGGCGCTGATGCTGGCCCGCTCACGGCGGTCGGTGGTGGTGATCGACGCGGGCTCCCCGCGCAACGCCCCCGCGGCGGGCGTGCACGGGTTCCTGTCGCGGGACGGGATCCCGCCGGCGGAGCTGTTGGAGCGCGGCCGGTCGGAGGTTCGCGGCTATGGCGGCCAGGTGGTGCCCGGCGAGGTCGAGACCGTGGTCCGCGAGGACGACGGGTTCGCGGTGACGCTGGCCGATGGCCGGACGGTCCGTGCGCGACGGCTGCTGGTCGCCACCGGGCTGGTCGACGAGCTGCCGGACATGCCGGGACTGCGCGCTCGCTGGGGGCGGGACGTCGTGCACTGCCCGTACTGCCACGGCTGGGAGGTCCGGGACCAGGCGATCGGCGTGCTGGCCACCGGGCCGATGTCGGTGCACCAGGCGATGATGTTCCGGCAGCTGAGCGACGATGTCACCTTCTTCTCCCACACCACGCCGCCGACCGCCGAGGAGGCGGAGCAGCTGGCCGCGCGCGGCATCGGCGTGGTGGACGGCGAGGTGGCCTCCCTGGAGATCGTCGACGACCGTCTTGTGGGAGTACGGCTGAGTGACGGCATGGTGGTCGCCCGCGAGGCGCTGGCGGTCGCGTCGCGGATGATGGCGCGCGCCGGCTTCCTGGCCGCGCTCGGACTACGGCCGGTGGAACACCCGATGGGGATCGGGGCGAACATCCCCGCCGACGCGACCGGTCGTACGGACGTGCCCGGTGTGTGGGTCGCGGGCAACGTCACCGACCCGGTCGCCCAGGTCGTTTCCTCCGCGGCGGAGGGTGCCGCCGCGGGGGCCCAGATCAACGCCGACCTGATCGCCGAGGAGACCCGCCGGGCGGTCGCCGCCCACCGGGACCCGTTCTCGGCGGAGAACGAAGCACGTCTCTGCGAACAGGCGGCAGGCGACCGCCGCCACGGCCTGTGAACCACGGGAGGGAACCCGGCGTGTCCGAGGAATTCGACCAGGAGTACTGGGAAGACCGTTATCGCGGCCGTACCGCGGTCTGGAGCGGGCGGCCCAACCCGCAGCTCGTGGCGGAGGCCAGGGATCTGACGCCCGGCACGGCACTGGACGCGGGCTGCGGCGAGGGAGCCGACGCCGTCTGGCTCGCCTCGCACGGCTGGCGGGTGACGGCGGTGGACTTCGCCACCACCGCGCTGAGACGAGCAGGAGAACACGCCGAAGCCCTCGGCGACGGCATCGCCGACCGGATCGACTGGGTACCGGCCGACCTGACCGCCTGGACCCCCAACGCGGAACACTTCGATCTGGTCTCCACCCACTACGTGCATGTGGCGGCGTCGCGCGCGGCGCTGTTCCGTCGGCTGGCGGCGGCGGTCGCGCCGGGCGGCACGCTGCTCATCGTCGGCCACCACCCGTCGGACCTGCGGACGATCCCGCGCCCCTTCGCACCAGAGCTGTTCTTCACGGCCGAGGAGGTCGCTGCCGACCTCGACCCCGACCGGTGGGACATCGTCGTCGCCGACGCGAGGCCCCGGCCGGCAGGCCATGACGGCCACGAGGTCACCATGCACGACGCCGTCCTTCGAGCCCACAGGCGTTGAGCGCGTCGCGACCGGGCCCGGACTCGCAGGTCTGCCGACCCGCGCCGGGCCCGGACACGGCACCAGGCCTTAGGGACGAAAACCGACGTCACCTTCGACAGCGCCGGGATCCCCCTCGCCGGCCACCTCTATCTCCCCCCGTTAAGGGTGTGTCTTACGTCGATTTCGGGTGATCTGGGGCGATGATCGTGAACCGTGCTGATGTCGGTTCTGGGGCTGCGGTTGGTGCCGAATGAGTTGTGGGCGTTGCGGGAGCCGCTGATCCCGCGGTATCCGGCCCGGCGGCAGGGTGGCGGTACGGCGCCGTTGGATGACCGGGCGGTGTTCACTGCGATCGTGTATGTGCTGACCAGCGGGTGTGCGTGGCGGCATCTGCCGGCCGAGTTCGGGGTCTCGCCCGCTACTGCGCACCGCCGGTTCAATGTTCTGGAGCCGAGAAGCCGTGTGGCAGCGGCTGCATCAGGCGGTGCTGGACGAGCTCGGCCGGCTGGGGATGGTCGACTGGAGTAGCGCGATCGTGGACGCCGCGAGCGTGAGGGCGAAAGGGGGGGGCTCGCTGACCGGACCGAATCCGGTCGACCGGACCAAGAAGGGCAGCAGACTCCACGTCGCCTCGGACGCGGCCGGGCTGCCGCTGGCGGTGCAGGTATCTGCGGCCAACACCCACGACAGCCGGCTACTCAAGCCGCTCGTCGAGGCGATCCCGCCCATCCGCGCGGCGCGGGCCGCGGCGGGCCCGCCCGGACAAGCTCTCCGAGATCAGATACTCGTAGGCCAACCGGAACAGCAGCGTCGGCGAGTCGTGCTTCATCGCCCGCGCTGGCAGGACTCGTCCAGCTCCTTCAACCCCAGCGAGCCCGCCGACCGTATATGGCGGTGTTGTTGCTTCGACCTGCGGCGTGAAGCCGCTTCCCGGGTGGCCTGGATCCCACGTCGGTGGATTCGACCGTATCTTGGGACAATGATTGCTTCCCTTCTGGCCTTCCTCGGCGTGTCGGCTCTGGTCATCGTGACGCCCGGACCCGACACGGCGGTGACGATCAGCGGCACGCTCGGCGGTGGTCGGCGGGGCGGGGTGGCCACGGCGCTGGGTGTCTTCTGCGGTCAGGCGCTGTGGACGCTCGCCACGAGCGCCGGCATCGCGGCGCTCCTCGTCGCCTCCGAACCGGCCTTCCTGACGGTGAAGTATCTCGGTGCGGCCTACCTGCTGTACCTGGGCCTGCACGCCATCTGTTCGGCGGCGCGGCACCGTCCGGCCGACCCGGCGGCGGCAGGCGGGCCGGCTCCGCGGCGCGGGGCGCTGGCCTATTACGGTCGTGGCCTGCTCAGCGACCTGGGAAACCCGAAGATGGCGGTGTTCTTCACCAGTCTGCTGCCGCAGTTCGGCACCCACTTCGCCGCGCTGACAACGCTGGGCCTGGTCTTCTGCGCAATGACGTTCCTCTGGCTCACGTGCTACGCGGTGGCCATCGCCAAGATGGGCGACCTGCTGCGCCGCTCACCGGTCCGGCGCGCCCTCGACGCGGTGACCGGCACGGTTCTCGTCGCCCTTGGAATCCGGCTCGCGACCGAACAGCGTTGAAGGCGTGGAGCAGGACGCTCTACTGTGACCCGTGCCGGAAGTCCGGTTACGACCGGTCGATGATGTCCAGATTTTGACGGGCTTCTGCGTCGCTGGTCTCCAGGGAGGCGTTCAGGCCGCCGCGCCGGCCGGGGTCGCGTCGTCTCTCAGATAGGTTCCGTACCCCTCGACCACCAGCGGGCCGTCAAAGATCAGCACCTCGTTGACCAGGCCGCCCTTCTGATTGCGGTAGTTGATGACCAGGCAATCGACGCCGACGTAGGAGTTGAGGACCTCGAACCTCAGGTCTGGGATCCGCCGCAGCCCCTCCATCCAGTAGGCGCGCAGCGCCGCCTTGCCCCGGATAATCCCATCGCCACCGATGAGCTGCGCTGCGACCGGCGAACGGAACGTCACGTGCTGCGCGAAGTGGGCCAGCAAGGCGTCCAAGTCATGGGCATTCCACGCCGCCACCCAGTTGTCCACGAATTCCCGCGCCGCACCGTGATCCATGCGCACGATTATGGCTGACCCGCACAGCGTCGGTAACGGCGCCCCGGACAGGCCACGCCTCCCGGCTGATCACCCAAAAACCACGTAGGACACGCTCTAAGTCGGCAGACCCGATTCGCGGAACCGTTGGTCGTGCAACTGCTGGTGGGATTGCGCCAGCGGCCGGCCGGCGAGCCGGGCGGTGACGCCGGCGTTGAAGTTGGGGCATTGCGTGACGTCCTCGTGGGGGCAGCGCAGCCCGTGCCTGATGGCCTCGCGGGCGGCCTGCGCCCTGGCGATCTGCTCGTCGAGTTCCGTGAGCTTGCGCTGCGCGAGCGCTCTCCAGCCGGGCGTGTCGGCGCGCGACGCCATGAGGGCCTTCTGCTCGGCGAGGGTGAACCCCGCGTCGCTGTAGAGCAGGATCGTGCCGACAACCCGGGCGGCCGACTCGGGGTAGCGGCGCTGCCCCGAGACCCTGGCCGGCGTGGGTAGCAGGCCGAGTTCCTCGTAGTAGCGCAGGGCCGAGGTGGCGACTCCCGTGCGGCGGGCCAGCTCGCCGATGGTGAGCAGGCCGCCGGGCGTGTCGACTTCAGGCGGACGTGAAGTCGCCGACTGCCGGCCATGGGAACGCGACATGAGAGAAGCATGCCACGGGCGGTGAAGCGGGCAGTGACCACCGCTGTCGGGTACGGGGTCGGGCGCGCCGGGATCGCCGCGGTGCGTGCCCTGGGCCGCGAGAGGTCGCCGCCGAAGGAGAGTCGGTCGACGATGGCGGCGCAGAGGCGATGCGCCCGCCGCGCGCGGCGGGCTCGCGTCAGCCGATCTGTTCGGCAAGGGCGACGATGATGCCCGCGGGGCCGCGGAGGTAGCAGAGCCGGAAGATGCTCTCGTACTGCGCCACCTCGCCGAGGAGTTCGGCGCCGTGGGCGCGCAGGCGGGCGATGGTGTCGTCGATGTCGTCGACGGCGAACATGACGCGGTGCAGGCCCAGCGTGTTGGGCGGCGGGTTCTCCGGCTCGGCGCCGATCGCCGCCGGGGCGTGGTACTTCGTCAGCTCCAGTTTGCTGTGACCGTCCGGGGTCCGCATCATCGCGATGTCGCTCCGGACGCCGTCGAGTCCGACGGTTTGGTCCGCAAAAAGGCCTTCGATCTGCCCCTTGCCTTCCAGTTCCATGCCGAGCTCGGTGAAGAACGCGACGGCCGCGTCCAGGTCGTCGACGACGATGGCGACGTTGTCCATCCGCTGAATGGTCATGTCTCCGGAGGATAGAGAACGCGGCTTCTGAGCGGGACGCCTTCGTGCCGGGCGCCGATGACCACGCCGATCAGTACCGCCGTCTCGTCGCCGTCGTTGCGGCAGCTGTGCGCGACACCGTTCAGGATGATCCAGTCTCCGGGGCGGAGCCGTACCTCGGCTTCGTCGAGGACCCAGACGGACTCACCGGAGACCTGCATGAGGCAGTCCATCGACGCGGTCGCGTGCATCGCCGAGGAGCCCGGGATGTCGCCGTGGGCACCCGGAGGGTTGGGATCGGGGACGAACGGGTGGGAAGCGTCGGCGGCCTGACGCATCAGCTCGGCGGCCCTGACGGGATCGCGGCCGAGCAGGTCGTCGGGGTCGAAGCGGGGTGGCAGGGTGAACGCGGTGATGTGGAAACCACCCGGCCGGGGAAGGAGCGGGCCGGCGAACGGCGGCGGGGTGCCGTCGTTCGGGAGCGTGACCGTGGCGTCGGCGGCCCAGATGGACCACTTCTCCCCGGCGTCCGGGGCGAATGGCTCGACGTACTCGTCGCTGACGACGACGCCGGTACCGCTGTGGCCGTGTCCGGTGACGACTCTGCGGATCTTCACGATTCCTCCTGGAGGATGTCGAGGGCCTGGGCGACCAGTTCGTGCGGGGCGCCCTGCCCGCCGCTCTCGGCCCAGCGGATCAGGGCGGTCGTCACGGCGGCCAGGCAGGAGCCGGCGACGACTCGCAGTCGGAACTCGTCGTGCCGGCCGTCGCTCAGGGCTTCGACGATGACCGTCTGGGTCAGGTACTCGTTGTCGAGCCACCGTGCGCGCAGGGCAGGGGTCGCGAGTCCGAGCCTCAGCCGGGCGAGCATCATCTCGAGGTCGGCCAGCGAGGCCTGCGCCAGACTCTCGAC
The DNA here is from genome assembly GCF_040655075.1 of Actinoallomurus sp. NPDC050550. Classification (NCBI taxonomy): domain Bacteria; kingdom Bacillati; phylum Actinomycetota; class Actinomycetes; order Streptosporangiales; family Thermomonosporaceae; genus Actinoallomurus; species Actinoallomurus sp. NPDC050550. Next base: position 145,674 of record NZ_JBFAJC010000008.1, read on the forward strand.
CAGCGTGTCGCCGATGCGCCGTATCAGTGGCCGATCGGCGGGCGTCGCCTTGATGCGCGCCGCGAGGACGGGGTCGAACTCGTCGGTGAGGACGAGGTCCTCCTTGGTCGGGAAGTGACGGAAGACGGTCATCGACGAGACACCTGCCGCCTCGGCCACGTCGGCGACGGTGGTGTTGTCGTAGCCGTGCTCCAGAAACAGCCGCATGGCGTGCTCGCGGATCTCCTGCCGAACGAGTGCCTTGCGGCGTTCCCGAAGGTTCCCTTCCATGTGTTAGAGACTAACAACTTGTTAGCCTCTAACAAAAGCGCGACTTCTTCGCGGCGTCAGTCCCACCTGGTTCCGGCGGGCACCCGGAAGGTGGTGTTGATGCGGTTGAAGAAGTTGGTGATCGCCACCATGAGCACCAGGGACGCGAGTTGCCGCTCGTCGTAGTGCCTCGCGGCCTCGGCCCAGATCTCGTCGGTGACCGCGCCGGGCCGGTCGGAGAGGCGGGTCGCGGCCTCGGTGAGCGCCAGCGCGGCCCGCTCGGCGTCGTCGAAGAGCGGGTTCTCGTACCAGGTGGCGACGGCGAGCAGCTTCTCGGCGCTGACACCGGCCTTGCCTGCGGTGCCGGCGTCGGCACAGGCGCTGCAGCCGTTGATCTGGCTCGCGCGCAGATGCACCAGCTCAAGCGTCTCGCGCGGTACGCCGCCGGCGTACACCTCCTTGAATATCTGCTGGACGCCCGTCGTGATGTCGGGGTGGCTTGCCGCGTTCTGGATGCGTGCTGTCATCTCTCCTCCAGGGAACGGAGTCGGTGGACCCGTGGACGGCACTACGACGTACGGCCGCAGCGGAAGGTAACGCCGGCTGAGGAGTTACCTTCCAAGCGCGCGATGCGTCCTGGTAGTGGCACCGCCGTACGTCGAGGGGAACCATGACCGAAGAGGAAGAGCTCGCCGCGGAGTTCGAGACCCAGCGCTCCTATCTCCACGCGATCGCGTTCCGCGTGCTCGGCTCGCACGCCGACGCGGACGACGCCGTTCAGGAGGCGTGGCTGCGGCTCGCACGGACCGGTCGCGGTGACATCGAGGACCTGCGCGGCTGGCTCACCACGGTGACCGGCCGGATCTGCCTGGACGTGCTCCGCAGACGTGGGGTGCGGGGCGAGCAGCCGCTCGAACTCGACGTCGGCACGCTTCCGCGGGAGGCGGTCGGCGACTCCCGGATCGATCCCGAGGCGGAGGCCGTGCTCGCCGAGTCCGTCGGTCTCGCGCTCTACGTCGTCATGGACGCCCTGACCCCGGCGGAACGGGTGTCGTTCGTGCTCCACGACATCTTCGAGGTCCCGTTCGACGCGATCGCGGCCATCCTCGGCCGGAGCACCGCGGCTACCAAGATGCTCGCCAGCCGGGCCCGGGGGCGGCTGCGATCGGGCACACCCACGGCCGACGCCCACGCCGCGGCCCGCGACGTCGTCGACGCGTTCCTCGCGGCGGCCGGCCGGGGCGACGTCGCAACACTGCTGACCGTTCTCGCACCCGACGTCGAGCTGCGGACACAGAGTCCAAAGGGGACCGTCGTCGTCCGCGGCGCGCGCGAGGTCGTGGCCCAGTCGAGGATAGGCGCGCGCCGGGACGCGCTGGCGCATCCGGTGCTCGTGGACGGGGTTCCGGGCGTTCTCATCACCATCGGCGGACGGCCGGTCACGGTCATGGCCTTCACGGTCGCGGACGGTGCCATCACCGCGATCCGCGGGCTGACCGACCCGGCCCGGCTGGGCCAGATCGTCCCATCGTGGGTCGCATGACCGTACGTGACGGCGTTCCCTCGGTTCTCGGTCGTCAGGCGCGGCTGTCGGCGTCGTCCGGTCCGGTGCCGATCACGGTGGGGAGCAGTCGTTGTTGGGCACGGCGAAGGTGGGTGCGCATGGTGGCCGCGGCGGCGTCGGCGTCCGCTTCGCGCAGGGCGTCGAGGACGCGCTCGTGCTCGCGGCACGTCGCATCGGTGATGCCCTCGCGGAAGTAGAGCCGATACAGGTGCGTGTGGGCGCGGAAGCGCCGCAGTGTGTCGGCCATCAGGGTGTTCCCGCCGGAGTTCGCGATGATGTCGTGGAAGAGCGCGTCCTGGTGGACGAACAGCCGTAGGGTCGCCCGGCTGCCGGCGCCGCCCTGTACCTTGCGCATCTCGGCGAGGGTGTCGGTGAGCGCCCGTAGGTCGTCCTCGCCGACCCTGGCCGCGGCGCGGCCCGCGGCGGCGGGCTCCAGCAGCAACCGCATCTCGAACAGCTCGTCGAAGTCCTTGCTGCCCATGAGCGGTGCGGCGGCGTAGCCGGCGTTGGGCCGCTTGACGGCCAGCCCATCGGCCTCCAGGCGCGCCAGCGCCTCCCGTACCGGCGTCGGCGAGACGTCCAGCTCCTGGGCCAGTGTGCTGATGTTGAGTTTGGCGCCCGGTTCGATGTCGTGGTTGACGAGCCGCTGCTCGATCGCCTCATAGACCGTGTCGGCGAGCATCTGCCGAGGCTGTATCAGCGTCATCGCCTCACCCTTCCATCTACCTCACTGCTCCCGTCGAGACGGTAGGCCGCGCGCTGCCCGCCGGCGACACGCTCGGGCGTCCACGTGCGTCACCAGGTCAACTTGCTCACTGATCCTATACGATCCATCTTGACCGACACTAGCGATCCTCGCATATCTCCTCTTGACGCCAACCCGCACCACCTACATACTCCTCGGAAAATATACGATCCTTGGAAAGGTGGTGGCAGATGAAGCGTCCACTCGCCGGACGGGTGCTGCTCGTCGCCGGTCTGTCGGCCGTGGCCCTCGCGGGCTGCAGCACCAGGGGGGCATCCAACGCCACGGGCGCGAAGGGCACGGAGGCCAAGGTCCCGCTGTCGAACGTGAAGGTCGCCCTCGTACCCGGTGGCGCACATCCGTACTTCCAGCCGTGGAAGACGGCCGGGCAGAAGGCCAAGACCGACTTCGGGCTCGGCCAGGTGACGTTCAACGAGACCGCCGAGTGGAACCAGGCCAAGCAGAACAGCCTGCTCGACACGCTGGCGGCTCAGGGGTACAACGCGTTCGGCATCTTCGGCGTCTCGCCGACCGACATCAACAGCACCTTCGCCGAGCTGAAGTCCAAGGGCTCCACGGTGGCCTCGCTGGGATCCTGCCCGGCCGGGGACGTCGACAAGGCCGACTTCTGCCTGGCCACCGACGTGGAGCAGGCCGCGTACAAGGCCGCGCAGGCCGACATCAAGGCCATGGGCGGCCACGGGAACCTGGTCCACCTCACCGGCAACAACGTTGACTCCAACACCCAGCGCCGGATCGCCGGCGTGAAGAAGGCGGTGGCGGAGACCAACGGGCAGGTCAAGCTCCTCACGACGATCACCGACGTCGACACGGACCTGCAGACCGCGCAGCGGGCCGTCTCCGATCTGCTCACCGCGCACGGCACACAGATCGCCGGGATCGTGACCACCGCCTACAACCCGGCCGTCGCCGCCGCGGCGGGGGTGAAGCGCAACAAGCTGCCCATCAAGGTCGTCGCCATCGACGACGACCCCAAGATCCTCTCCGGAATCTCCGACGGTTCCGTGGCCGCGACCGTCACCCAGAACCCGGTCGGCCAGGCGTACGTCGGGTCGTGGGCGCTCGGTCGACTACGGAGCGGGGCGTGCACCGTGCGCAACCCCGGCACGGTGATCGACTCCGGCTCCTTCGTGGTCACCCGCGACAACGTGAGCACGTACGACCAGGAGCGGCAGACCAAGACGCAGCAGCTCCTCAAGGCTTTCAAGGACACTGTCCTGTCCTGCTCGTGAGATGTGCCCACGGAGGGAGACCAGCGTGACCAAGATCGTCGAAGCGACCGCCTTCCTGGTCGACGTGGAGGTCGAGACCGAGCGCACCGACGCGGTGCAGGCGTTCCTCAAGCAGGAGACCGTCTTCGTCGAACTGACCACCGATGACGGGAACACCGGGCTCGGCTACTCGTACACGATCGGCACCGGCGGCAGTGCCGTACTGGCGATGCTGCGGGAGCATCTCCTGCCTCGCCTGCCGGGGCAGGACGCTCGGGAGATCGAGTACCTCTGGCACGACCTGTTCGCGTCCACCCGCGCCACCACGGTGGGGGCGATCACCTCGCTGGCCCTCGCGGCGGTGGACACCGCACTGTGGGATCTGCGGTGTAGACGCGCCGGTGAGCCGTTGTGGCGGGTGGCCGGCGGATTCCGCGCGCAGGTGCCGCTGTACGACACCGAGGGCGGCTGGCTGCACCTGTCCACCGACGACCTCGTCACCGGCGCACTCGCCTCCCAGGCCGCCGGTTGGTCGGGCATCAAGGTGAAGGTGGGCAAGCCCCGGATCGAGCAGGACGTCGAACGGCTGCGGGCGGTGCGCGACGCCGTCGGCCCCGGGCTGGACATCATGGTCGACGCCAACCAGTCGATGACCCGTGCCGAGGCGCGCCGCCGTGCCGCCGCGTTCGAGCCGATCGGCCTCGCCTGGCTCGAGGAGCCGCTTCCCGCCGACGACATCGAGGGCCACGTGGCGCTCGCCCGTTCGACCTCCATCCCAATCGCCGTCGGCGAGTCCCTCTACTCGATGGCCCACTTCCGCGACTACCTCGCTCGCGGCGCGGCCTCCATCATCCAGGTCGACGTGGCTCGCATCGGCGGGATCACACCCTGGCTGAAGGTCGCCCACCTCGCGGAGACGTTCAACGTCGACGTCTGTCCGCACTTCCTGATGGAGCTGCACGTCAGCCTCGTCGCCGCGGTGCCCAACGGACGCTACGTCGAGCACATCCCGCAACTGCGCGCCCTCACCCACGGCGAACTGCGCGTCCAGAACGGCCACGCCATCGCCCCTGACACGCCGGGACTGGGCATCGCCTGGAACCGTGACGCGATGGCCGACAGGAGAACGGCATGAGTACCTCGTCGACCCGCGAGACCGAGCGGGACCGGCCGGACGGTCCGGCACCCGAAACGGCGATGCCCGCCCGCCGGCTGACGGCCGGAGCGTCCCAGCGGATCGGGCTCCTGGTGGCGATCGCGGCTCTCGTGGTCTTCTTCGGTTCCGCTCGGAGCTCGTTCTACAACCAGCAGTTCAGCATCTTCCCGCTGTTGCAGGACATCGCCATCTTCACCGTGGTCGGACTGTCCCAGATGGCCGCGCTGTCGATCGGCCACATGAACCTGGCGGTCGGACGCATGGCCGCCTTCTCCGCGATGTTCATGGGTTTGGCCTTCCAGGATTGGCATCTTCCGTTGTACGCGGGACTGGCGGTCGGGCTGCTCGCCGGCGCCGCCATCGGAGCCCTGACCGGCTGGGTGATCAGCACGACCGGGGTGAACTCGTTCGTGGTCACCCTGGCGATGGACTTCGCGCTGCTGGGCCTGGTCTCGTTGGTCTACTCCCAGTTCACCACCGCCGCGGCGTTCACGGCGAAGCCCGTCGGCATGGAGGGGCTGCGCACGTACTCGCTGGCGGACCTCTGCGCGGGCCCCGTCTGCGGCTCGCCCGCGGTGCCGCAGATCCTGCTGTTCACCGTCGTCGCGATGCTGCTGGTCGGCTACCTGTACGCCAGGAGCCGGACGGGCCGCGAACTGCTCCTCGTCGGCTCGAACATCACCGCGGCCCGGCTGTCGGGCATCCCGGCCGGGCGGCGGGTCGTCTTCGCACACGCGCTGTCCGGGACGCTCGCCGCCCTCGCGGGCTTCATGCTCGCCGTCACGAGCGGCTCCTTCACCGCGGGCATCGGCGCGGAGTTCATGATTCCCTCCTTCCTCGGCCCGGTCCTCGGCGGCACGCTGCTCACCGGCGGTGGCGTCTCCGTGATCGGGACCCTGCTCGGCACCTCGCTCGTCCAGGTGATCCATCAAGGGCTCACCACCATGGGCATCGGCCTGGAGAGCCTGAACATCTACCTCGGCGTGATTCTGCTGCTCGCGCTGTCCACCGACCGCATCAGGTCTCTGGTCGTCACGCGAAGGGCGGCGGCAGCCCGATGAGCGCTTCCGCACGCGGCCGGGCCACCCGGTTCACCCGCTCCGCCGAGATGACGCTGCTCGTCGTCGGCGTGCTGGGATCCGCCGCTCTCGTGGCCGGTTCCCACGGCAGCCTGCTGCACGGCAACGCCATCCGCGGCGTACTGACGTATCTCACCGTCCCCGTCCTCATCGGGCTGGCCCAGCTCGTGGTGCTGGCCGTCGGCCAGATGAACCTCTCGGTCGGTGCGCTCGGCGGCTTCCTGGCGGTGGCCATCGCCGTGCTCATGGCCGACCACGGTGTGCCCGCCCCGGTCGCGATCCTGGTCGCGCTGGCCGCCGGCACTCTGCTCGGCGCGGCCAACGGACTGCTGGTCGTGGCCACCCGCATCAACGGGTTCATCGTCACCCTGGCGACGATGACGATCCTGGGCGGCCTGCAGTACCGGCTCGCCGGCACGCGCACGATCGACCTCGGCTCATCCGGCCTCACCCGGTTCGGCGACATGTCGGTGCTGAACATCCCGGTGATCTTCCTGCTCGCGCTGGCCATCGCCGGGCTGCTGGCCTTCTTCCTGCGCCGAGTGCCGACCGGACGCCGCATGCTGGCCAGCGGCGGCAACCCCCTGGCCGCACGGCTGTCCGGCATCTCCAACGACCGCAGCCTCATCGTGGCCCACGCCCTGTCGGGGCTGATCACCGGCATCGCCGCCGTCCTCACCGTCGCCTCGGCTCCCGGAGTCAACGAGAGCATCGGCGGAGACTGGCTGCTGCCCAGTTTCGCCGCCCCCATCATCGGTGGCGCGGCGCTGGCCGGCGGCTCGGTCTCCGTGCTCGGCGCCGTGCTCGCCGCGTTCATCGTCCGCCTCGTGGACGTCGCGCGAGCGCAGTACTCCCTCGACCCGAGCTGGGTCAACTTCACCGTAGGGGCCATCGTCCTCGGCACCGTCGTCATCGGCCGGATCCGGCAGGCGCGGCAGGCCAGGAGCACGCCACGACGATCAGCCGGGGCCACCGGGGACAAGTACGTACCAACGGCCAGGAGCACATCGTGACCGACAACGCGGCGGCCGCCGTCACACCGCCGGCCCTCCTCGCGGACCGGCTCGTCAAGACCTTCCCCGGCGTACGGGCGCTGGACGGTGCCACCCTGCGCATGGAGTCCGGATCGGTGCACGCGTTGCTCGGCGAGAACGGCGCCGGGAAGTCGACCCTCATCAAGGTCGTGACCGGGCTCTATCGGCCCGATGGCGGCGGCCTCGCGGTGCAGGGACGGCCGGCCGTCTTCTCCTCCCCGCACGACGCGGTGCGGGCCGGGATCTCCGTGGTCCACCAGGAGCGCAACGTGATCCCCGAGTTCTCCGTCGCCGAGAACATCACCCTGCGGCAGATCCCGGTACGAGGCCGCCTGGTGGACCGCGACCAGATGCGCCGGCAGGCCCGCCGATGCCTGGACCTCCTCGACGTGGACCTGGACGTCGACGCCCCGGTGAAGACGCTCTCACCGGCGCAGATCCAGTTGGTCGAGATCGCCAAAGCGCTCTCGACCGACAGCAGGGTGCTGTTGCTGGACGAGCCGACCTCGGCGCTCACCCTCCAGGAGACCGAACGGCTCCTGCAGGTCATCGGGCGCCTGCGGGATCAGGGCACCGCGATCCTGCTCGTCAGCCACAAACTGGAGGAGGTCTTCGCCGTCTGCGACACCGTCACGGTGCTGCGCGACGGCGCCTCCGTACTCGAGGCGGCACCGGTCGCCGAATACACCAGGGACGAGATCGTCGGCCTCATGGTGGGCCGCAGCCACACCGGCGACGCCTTCGCCCCGCGTACGGTCGACCCCGACGGCCCCCCGGCACTGGAACTGGACGCGATATCCACCGCCGCCGGCCACCGGAACATCTCCCTCGACGTACGCCGCGGGGAGATCGTGGGCCTCTACGGGCTCGTCGGCGCCGGGCGTACCGAACTGGCCAAGGCACTGCTGGGCCTCGATCGGGTGGTCTCCGGAACGATCCGCGTGCACGGCGAGCCGGCCCGCATCCACGACGTGGGCCAGGCCCTGGGCCGCCACCGCATCGGCTATGTGCCGGAGAACCGCAAAGAGGAGGGGCTCTTCCTCGACCAACCGCTGACGAGGAACATCGCCGTCACCGTATGGGCCCGGATCCGGCGAGCCCTCGGGTACATCCCGCCGCACCGCGAGCAGGACCTCGTACGGGAGTACACCGAACGGCTCGGCATCCGGACCGCCGGACCCCGGCAGCTCGCCGGGCAACTCTCCGGCGGCAATCAGCAGAAGGTCAGCCTCGCCAAGTGGCTCGCCGCGAAGACCGAGATCCTCATCATCGACGAGCCGACCGTCGGCATCGACATCCGGACCAAGGCCGCCTTCCACCAGCTGATCTGGCGACTGGCCGCGGACGGGCTCGCCATCCTGCTGATCACCAGCGACCTCTCGGAGATGGTCACCCTCGCGGATCGCATCACGGTGATGCGCGACTTCGAGATCGCCGGCGGCGTGCCCAACAACCATGAGTACGAGCCGATGAGCCAGGCCGTCATCCGGCTCATCCACGGTGCCGCATCCGGCCCCGTGGTGGGGACGAGGTGAACGCCGTGCCACCGCGGGGCCGCGCTTCGGGCCTCTCCGGCCTGTTAGGGCAGCGTGGCGAAAGAGTCGGCGTGTGTGGCAGCGGTGCCCGCCCTGATGAAGGCGGCCGTGATGGCACTGTGGGCTCGTCCTGCCCTGGCGGCCGTGGTGCCTTCGTCTTCATTCGGTACTCTGCCGAGCCGGTCGGGCGTTTCAGTGAAGAAATCCGCGATTGCCAGCCGGGCAATCTCGGCGCGCGACACGTTCGGCTGCGGACGCACGCGGGTCTGTGTCGCCGCGTATGCCGGTGCTGCCGCCCCGATGATCACGGTAGCCAGTGCGGCACCTGCCAGGATCGTCCGTGTCATTCCCATTTTATCCCCCAGGTATTTGGCGGAGCAGGGCTCTGGTCTGCTCCCGGCATCGCCACCTTTCGGTGATTACCCAGATATGCCGCCCGTGTCGACGTGGTCGGCTCAACTGGAGAAAGATTTACTCGACATTATTTCCATAGATCATTACATCTCTATTTGGCGGCTAAATGGGATTAATTACCTTCGTGCGCGCAAGAAACGCCGCGCTGTGGGGCCACGCTCCGCGACCCTTCCCGCGGTTACGGTGAGATGGGACGCGGAGCGCATCGTGCCCGGGTCGGACGGGGCGGTCAGGCGGGGCGGGGGCGGCGGTCGGTGCCGCCGCAGTCGAACTGGCCGGCGATGGCGGCGCCACCGCCGACGGCGGACAGTGCCTCCACCCGGACGTACCGGGCCGTCGCGGGCTTGAACCGGGTGTGCTTCAGGGTGTGGTCGGCGGCCCAGGTGCCCTTCGCCACCGGCCTGAAGGTCGTGCCGTCGACGCTGACGGAGACGCGGAAGGCGGTGATGTTCCCGGTGGTGACGAACTCGTCGAACGAGTACGGGGTCGCCGTGTCCTGCCGGGGCAGGTAGGTGAGCGTGTCCAGGCCCGCGTAGCGCCGCCCCAGGTCCAGGGTGATCGCCTGCGGCAGCGGGTCCGTGGTCGTCCAGAGGGTCTGGTCGGCCTGGCCGTTCCAGCCGTAGTCGCTGTGGCCGTCCACGGCCTTGGCCGCGTCACCGCTGGTCGCGGTGGCCGACACGGGCGTGAGCGGATGGCGCAGGACGTCCGGCTGGGCGGGCAGCGGTGGGCGGGAGAGGTCCGGCCGCCAGCGACTCCCGACGTCCTTCAACACGGTGACGACGGTGTCGTCGAGGAGGCCGTCGGTGTTGGGCGGGCAGTTGAGGATGAAGGTCGCGTACCGGGGTTCGAGGACCTTCAGGTGACCGTCGACGATCTGGTCGGCCGACAGCAGGTTCGACGGGGTCGACGGGTGCCAGAACCAGCCGGACGGCGAGATGGTCTGGCCCTGGGAGGCGGCGTAGGTGTTGCCGGGCGGGCAGAAGACGCCGCCCTTCGGCTCTTCGAAGAACAGCAGCTCAGAGTGCCACGGCACGGTGAGCCCGTTGAGGTCCAGGACGAGGCAGTCGGGCTGGATCGAGGCGACGTGCTCGCGGATCTCGGAGAACGGCAGTGACTGCTGGCCGAACGCCCAGTGCCACGCCCACCCGTCGAAGATCAGGACCGGGATCCGCCCGTACCGGGTGAGCAGCTCGGTGAGCTGGTTCTTGACGAACTCGATGTTCGCCCGGGTGATCGGCGGGTGGTCGTCGAACCCGGACGGCCCGACGCCGTTGGTGCGGTCCCAGATCGAGAAGTACAGGCAGGGCGTGACGCCGCGGGAGCGGAAGGCGTCCATGTACTCGCGTACGATGTCGCGTTTGACCGGGCTGCTTGCGACGGAGTACTTCGTGTACTTCGACGGCCACAGGCAGAAGCCGTCGTGGTGCTTGGCAGTGAGTACCGCGAACCGCATCCCGGCGGCCTTGGCGGCGTCGGCCCACTGGCCGCAGTCCAGCTTGGCCGGGTTGAAGGACATCGGGTCCTGTTTCGGGTCCACCCACTCGGCGTCGTGGAAGGTGCCCATGTTGAAGTGCAGGAACATGCCGAAGCGCCAGTCGACGAAGCGGCGCTGCAGCGCATGGCGGTTGCCGAGGGACGCGGCGGAGGCGGGCGCGGCGGTCAGGGGGAGGGCGGCCGCTCCGGCCGCCGTGGCGGTGGCGGCCAGGAAGGCGCGCCGGCTCGGGATCTGCGAGGTCATCGGTCGATTCCCTTTCCGGGCCCGTGGCCGGGCGGCGACCCGGCCACGGGTCCGCGGAGATCAGCGGGGGGAGGGGGAGGGAACGTCGGACACCGGCACGCCGCCGCGCTCGTTGTCGAGCGCGACCAGGCTCACCGGTGCGGGCGTCGCGTCGGTACGGGCGACGACCGCGAGGGCGAGGGTGTTGCGGCCGTGCTGCCGGAGCAGGCCGGCGGGCAGCGTGAAGTCGGTCTGCGGTCCGATGTCGCCGCCGTACTGGCCGAGGTTCCAGCCGTTGAGGAAGATCTGGACGCGGTAGCCCTTGCCGACCGGGCCGCCGAAGCGCAGGACGATCGGCACGTCCTGGCCCTTCGGCAGGTCGAGGCGGAAGGAGGTGCGCTGCCAGGTCACGCCGGGCGCGACCTGGGAAGCGTTGCCCGCCGCCCAGGACCGGTCGTCGTAGGCGGGCAGGTGCCAGCCCGCGCGCTCGCCGTACAGGCCGCCGTTGTTCAGCGGGCCGCGCGTCCGGTCGACCAGGTTCTCACCGCCCCGGGTGCCCTGGATCTTCCAGGAGATCGGGGCGGTCGAGCCCTCGACGGAAGCGCCGTACAGGCCGCGCGGCTGCTTGAACCGGTTGTCGTCGGCGATCCAGTCGTCGTTGTGGCCCTGGTTCTCCACGAGCACCGACAGGACGGCCGGCTGCCCGGCCTTCACCAGGCCCGCCGGGATCGTGAAGTCACCACGACCCGGGTCGGGGTTGACCGGCGAGTCGGAGTCGGCCTGGACGCCGCCCATGGCCGAGCCGAGGTACCGGCCGTTCAGCCAGACGAGGTAGGAGCCCCGCTTGCCGGTGAAGGCGTTCAGCGACACCTTCGTCTCCCCGCCGGTGCCGGTGAACCGGCCGCGGTACCACACGTCGCCGTAGTGGTAGCCGTAGTCGTCGGCGTACAACACGGTCGGGGTCTTCGGCTTCAGCGGGCTCTCGGTCGTCGTCTTCGACGCGTTCACCCAGCCGGAGTCGTCGAAGCCAGGCTGCGCCTCGGGCGCTTCCGTCTTCGACCGCCAGCCGGTCAGCGCGGGCAGGTGGACGGCCTGCGGGCCGGGCAGCGTGCCGAGCAGCGACCCGCTCGCGGTCACCCGCGTCCGTACCGGCGAGCCGTTCACGACGAGGTCGCGGGCGTCGGCGAACACCTCGACGTCCTCGGCCTTGGCGGTGTCGGCGCGCAGGTACGCGGTTGCCCCGGCCACGGTGGCGGAGCGGACGAGCGACGTGCCGCGCACGAGCGCCGGACCGGCCTGCCAGAACTTCGCCGCCTCGGCGTCGGTGCCGAGCAGGAGCAGCAGCGGACGGCGTCCGCCACCGCTGATCAGCACCCGGGCGAGCCCGGAGTGGGTGTAGTCGAGCCGCAGGTCACTACCTGAGTACGAGGCCTTCACCGAACCGGCGAGGACCTTCACTGTCGGCTGGGAGGAGTAGCGCAACACCGTGGAGCCCTGCGTGCCGTCGGTGCCGTACAGCACCGCGACGTCCCGGCCGCTTACCGTCGTGTGGGTCATGAGCTCGGAGTTCGACCAGACGAGCCGCTGGCCGCCCAGGTCGTACCCGGCGATCAGCACCTTGGCGTCCCGGCCCTTGACCCGTACCGGCACGGAGTAGCGGCCGTCCGGCGTGGTCCAGTCGAGCGTGGCCGAGTCGTCGGTGGTCGCGGCGTGGTCACTGTGCCGGACCAGCACGAACTGCGTGTGCGTGTCCGGGTTGGCCCGCGCGACCGTCTCGATCGCCTTGTCCGAGGACGCCGGAGCGGTGACCGGGTCGGTCTTGGTCAGCGGCGCGACCGAGCTCAGGAAGAGGTTCTGCCGCTTGAACTCGTCGTACTTGTCGCTCAGCAGCCGGTTCTCGGTGATCGCCGAGCCGTAGTCGTAGGAGGTGTAGACGTCGTTCGGCTGGGCCAGCCAGCCCCAGTTGGTGCCGCCGAAGCCCATGTAGTAGTTGAACGCCGTCGCGCCGGACGAGATGAGGTTCGACTTGTAGAAGAACTTCATGAACTTCGGGCCGGTCAGCTCCCGGCACTTGTCCATGCCCGCGTTGTCCGGGTCGATCGAGCCGCCCTGGTACTCCGCGGCGAACACCGGGGTGTCGTCGCGCAGCCGCTCGGTCAGGCCCGCGCCCCACGGCCCCCAGCTCGTGTCGGCGTTGGCACAGTCGAAGCCCTGCGGGTAGTCGTCCACGCCCGGGATCTGCACCGCGCCCTGCCCGGACGCCCACGTGGAGGTCCACGAGGCGGCGTCGCAGCAGTCGTTGGTCATCGTCGGCACGTCGATGCCGTCGGCGCGCGCCTTCTTCTGGATGTCCTCCATGTACGCCGCGTCGGTGTTCATGGCGTACTCGTTCTCGACGTTGTAGAGGATCACCGAGCCGCCGCGCGTTATCTGGTGCGGCGCGATGATCTTGTTGATGTGGCCGAGCCAGTCGCGGTACGCGGCGGTGTAGCCGGGCGCGCTGCTCCGGGCCCGTCCGGGCACGTTCTTCAGCCAGGCGGGGAAGCCGCCGCCGGTGGTCTCGGCGTTGATGTACGGCCCCGGGCGCGCGATGACGTACAGGCCGGCCTGCTGGGCGATGGTCAGCAGGCGGTTCACGTCACGGACGCCGGTGAAGTCGTACACCCCGGCCTTGGGCGAGTGGTACGCCCAGTCGAAGTACAGCGAGACGGTGTTGAACCCCGCCGCCTTGTACTTCTCCAGCACGTCGCGCCACAGGTCGGGGCTGGGCAGCCGGTAGTAGTGGAACTCGGCGGACCGCAGCAGCACGCGCTGTCCGTCGATCGAGACGGAGTAGTGGTCGTACGTCACCCGGTGCCTGGGCGCGGCGGCCGCGCTCGGCGGGGAGACGGGGGACACCGCGAGCGCGAGCGACGCGATGACGGCGGTGAGGAATGCGAGGAGTCTGACTTTCACGAGCCGGGCCTCCGGTGGCGGTGGTAAAGCCGGAAACGGACGGTCCCCCGATGGACGGGACGCCCCGCCCCGCGTTCCTGGGGCTGGGACGGGGCGCCCCCGCTGGTGGCGGCCGCCGCCCCGGACGGGGGCGGCGGCCGGGCTCGCTACTTCAGCGAGAAGGTGCTGACCCGAAGGTCGCCGTGGAACACCAGGTAGACGTCGTGGCGGCCCGTCGCGCCGTGCAGTGCGGCGGTCGTGGTCGCGTACTTATAGACGTCTCCGGTGCTGGACACCGTCGCGGTGCCGGCGAGCGGACCGGTGGGCGAGTCGAGACGGACCTCGATCGAGCCGTCGCCGGTGCTCGCCTTGGCGGCCGAGGCGGTGAAGGTCGCCGCGCCCGAGCCGAGCGACGCGCGGGCGAACTTGATCCAGTCGCCGTCGGCCGCGCCGACCGCGTCCCCGCGCACCTTCGTCTCGTCGACGAGGCGCACGCCCTTGTAGTCGTCGAAGTCGACGGCACGGGTCTGGACGGCGAGATTCCGCGCGGGAATGGTCTCGCCCTGGACGCGCACGCTGGACCGCTGCCGGATGTCGGCCGAGGACGAGCCGACGAGCACGTCGTACGTGCTCGTCTCCACGACGTTCTTGTCCCGGGTGACGTCCCAGTGTGCCAGGTCGGACGCGTTGAACGTCAGCCGTGCCGTCGTGGTCTGCCCGGGGGCCAGGTGCACCCGCTGGAACGCGCGCAGCTGCTTGACCGGCTGCTTGTCGCGCGAGGTCCGCTGGTGGGTGTAGAGCTGGACGACCTCGTCACCGGCGCGCTTGCCGGTGTTGGTGACCTGGACGGTCGCGGTGACCTGCCCGCCCGCCCTGCTCACGTGGAGCCCGCTGTAGCGGAAGTTCGTGTACGACAGGCCGTAGCCGAACGGGTAGAGCGTCTGGCCCTTGTAGTACAGGTAGGTGCGGTCCGACTTGATGATGTCGTAGTCGAGGATGTCGGGCAGACCGTTCTCCGAGCGGTACCACGTCTGGGTGAGCCGCCCGGCCGGGTTGCTGTCGCCGAAGAGGGTGTCGGCGAGGGCGTGACCGGTCTCCGCGCCGGCGTGCGTCGTCCACAGGATCGCCGGGACGTTCTCCTGCTCCCAGTTGAGCGTGGTCGGGTAGCTGTTCTCCACGACCAGGACCGTGTTCGGGTTGGCCGCCCGCACCGCCTTGATCAGGTTCTCCTGGCTCTCGGCGAGGGCCATCGTCGTACGGTCGTGCGCCTCCCGGCCGTTGATGAACGGCATGCTGCCGACCACCACGACCGCCGCGTCCGCGCCCTTGACGGCCTTGACCGCCTCGTCCGCGCCGCTGCTGATCGTGTCCTTGCTGAAGTGGGAGGCCTCGTCCTTCGTGGCCAGCACGAGCGTGCCGTCGTCGGACGCCTTGAGGTACTTCTTGTCGCCGAACCACGACTCGTCGGCCTCGTAGCCGGAGTAGCGGAGCAGATAGCCGCCGTCGTCCTGCTTCTCAAGCGAGAACATCTGCTGGACGAACCAGCCGTTCGGCTGGTCCTGGTCGTTGACCATGGTGTCGCCCCAGTTGTACCGGCCGGCGTACTTGCCGTTGGCGACGCTGCGCAGGGTGAGCTTGCCCTGGCCCCAGTCGAACGCGTCGAACTGGGTCGTGGTGTCGGCGCTGGTGGCGCTCTCCTTCAGCGCGGCCCCAGACGCCCCGGTCCCGGCGGTGATGTACTTGCCGGTCTTGGTGTCCTTGAGCGCGATCCGGTCGGCCGCCTCGCTGTCGGTGACGGTGCCGCCCGCGCCGAGGCGCTGCTTGATCCCGTCGAGCGGGGTGACCTTGTACGGCAGGGAGCCGGAGTACCAGTCGGTGTAGAGGGTCTTCTCCAGCGGGCCGACCACCGCGACCTTCTTGGTCTTCGCGGCGTCCAGCGGCAGGGCGTTCCCGGAGTTCTTCAGCAGCACGGCGGCTTGGTCGGCGGTCTGCCGGGCCAGCGCCTGGTTGGCGGGGCTGTTGATGACCGACTTGCCGATCTTGGCGTACGGGCCGCCGTCGGGGTCGAAGTCGCCGAGCCGGACGCGCAGGCTCAGGATGTGCGACACGGCGGTGTCCAGGTCGGACTGCTTGAGCAGGCCCTGCGACAGCGCGGACTTGACCGCGGCGGTGGTCGGGCCGGCGTTGGTGTCGTCGACCGTGAAGCTGTCCAGGCCGGCCTTGATGAGCGCGGCGTCGGCCTCCGGCTGGGTGGCGTAGTACTTCTCGCTGCCGGTCAGGTTGTTCGGCGCGCCGGCGTCGGTGACGTTGAGCAGGTCACGTTTGGTCCATTTGCGGACTACGTCGTTCAGGTCGGGGTTGACGGTGTTGGGCCGCCCGTTGACCAGGTTGTACGACGCCATCACGCCCGTCGCCGCGTCCGCGGAGATGGCGGGGGAGAAGGCCTTCTCGTCGTACTCGTTCTTCACCCGGGGGCGCAGGTCCGACGAGGTGGTGTCGCGGTTCACCTCGTTGTTGTTGGCGAGGTAGTGCTTGAGGACGGGCGCGGCCTTGAGGTGGTCCTTGTCGGGTCCCTCGATGCCGGAGCCGTACGCCGTGGAGATCGCACCGGTGAGGTACGGGTCCTCGGAGTAGCCCTCCTCGTTGCGGCCCCAGCGCGGGTCGCGCAGCAGGTTGACGACCGGCGCCCAGAGCTGGAGCCCCCACACGTCGGGGTTGACGGAGTTGAAGCCCCGCGCCTCGTCGCCGACGGCGGAGCCGACCTTCTTGATGAGCGCCGGGTTCCATGTCGATGCCAGGCCGATGGCCTGCGGGAACACCGTGCCGTTCGCGGTGACGACGGCGCCGTTGTTGTGGATGTCGGTGGACCACGCGACGCCGTGCAGCCCCTCGGTGCCGGTCTTGAACGGCTTGATCCCGAGCCGGGGGATGGCTGGCTCGTACTGGTGCAGGAGAGAGATCTTCTCGTCGACGGTCAGCCGTTTGAGCAGGTCGTCGACGCGGGTCTTGAGAGGCAGGCGGGGGTTCTGGAAGGGATAGGTCTCTTTGGCATGGGCCGGACCGGTCAGCCCGAGCGAGGCCACCATGGCCACGCCGAGCATCACGGATATCCGGGGTCGGAATCTCACTAGCTACGACCTCCTGTTAGTCGAAGCGCTTCGACAATGGTGCCCCCGAAGAACAGTGGTGGCCTTACGGCCGTGGACCCTCAGGCGAGTCCGCGATGACGTCGCGGAACCAGTGCGCGCTGTCCTTCCAGGTGCGCTTCTGGGTCGCGTAGTCGACGTGCACGATGCCGAACCGCTTCGAATAGCCGTACGCCCACTCGAAGTTGTCCAGCAGCGACCAGACGAAGTAGCCGCGTACGTCCGCTCCGGCCTCGCGCGCCCGCCCGACCGCCGCGAAGTGGTCGCGCAGGTAGTCGATCCGGCGCTGGTCTCGCACCCGGCCGTCCGCGTCGACGTGGTCGTCGAAGGCCGCGCCGTTCTCGGTGATCATCAGCGGGACGCCGGGGTGGTCGCGGTGCACTCGAAGCAGCAGCTCGGTCAGGCCGGTCGCGTCGATCGGCCAGCCCATCTCGGTGTACGGGCCCGGCTGCCGCACGAAGTCGATGTCGTCGCAGCCCACCCACGGCGACGCCGTGCCGTCGCCGTGCCCGTCCGCGGTGTCCCGGGAGGACACGCCGTCCCAGCGCCGGACGAGCGTGGGCGAGTAGTAGTTCACTCCGAGCACCTCGAGCGGCGCCTTGGAGGTCGCCTCGTCGCCGTCCTTGACGAACGACCAGTCGGTGAGCTCCCGCGTGTCGTCGAGGAGGTCTGCGGGGTAGGCGCCGTCCAGCATCGGGCCGAGGAAGACGCGGTTGGCGACCGCGTCGACCTGACGGACGGCGTCGTCGTCCTCGCCCCGGACGTGGTGCAGGTTGAGGGTGACCGACACGTGGCCGGGCAGGACCCGCGCGGCGAGGCCGTGCGCGAGGTTGAGGTGGTGCGCGGCGGTCAGCGCCGCGACCGGGTCGGTCCGGCCGGGCGCGTGCACGCCCGAGCCGTAGCCGAGGAACGCCGAGCACCACGGCTCGTTCAGGGTCGTCCACAGGTGGACGCGGTCGCCGAGCGCCGCGCCGATCCGCTCGGCGTACTCGGCGAACCGGTAGGCGGTGTCGCGGGCGGTCCACCCGCCGGCGTCCTCCAGCTCCTGGGGGAGGTCCCAGTGGTAGAGGGTGGCGACCGGCTTGATGCCGCGCTCGATCAGCGCGTCGACGAGCCGGGAGTAGAAGTCGATCCCGCGCTGGTCGTGGATCCGCGGCCAGGCGATGGAGAAGCGGTACGCCCCCAGGCCCAGCTCCCGCATGATCTCGACGTCCTCCGGCCACCGGTGGTAGTGGTCGGCGGCCACGTCGCCGGTGTCGCCGTTCAGCACCCGGCCCGGCGTGTGGCTGTAGGTGTCCCAGATCGACGGCACCCGGCCGTCCTCACGCGCCGCGCCCTCGATCTGGTACGAGGCCGTCGCCGCGCCCCACAAAAACTCACTCATGAGATCCCCCCGATGGTGACGGTGTCGCCGGTGGCCTCGACGAGGAGGCCCTGGTCGTGCTCGGCGACCGTACCGCCCTGGACGTCGCCGGACCGGACGCCGACGAGCAGCACCCGCCAGTTCGTCGCGCCCTGGGCGGTGACCGTGACCGTGTCGCCGTCCCGCGCCGTGGAGAAGGTCGCCGCGACCTCGCCGGAGGTGTCCGGGACCTCGGTGGTGACCCGCGCGCCGTCCGGCAGCGCGTACGCGTGCAAGGTGACGCCGTCGGTGTAGTCGTAGTCGGGGCGGTCCTCGACCGCGCCCACCGGGACGACCGAGCCGGGCCGGGCCAGCAGCGGGACGCTCAGGAAGTCGTGGCGCTCCCGCACCCAGCGCCCGCCGGTCACCGGCTCGCCGGTGAGGACGTGCGTCCAGGTGCCCTCGGGCACGTAGTAGGCGGTCTCGCCGTCGGCCGAGAACACCGGCGCGACCAGCAGGTCCCCGCCGAGCATGTACTGCCGGTCGAGGTGGCTCACGGCCGGGTCGTCGGGGAACTCCACGACCATCGGGCGCATCATCGGGACGCCCTCGCCGTACGTCTCCCGCGCCGCGCCCAGGATGTACGGCATGAGCCGCGCCTTCAGCTTGGTGAAGACGCGCAGGACGTCGACGGCCTCCTCGTCGAACAGCCACGGCACCCGGTACGAGTGGCTGCCGTGCAGCCGGCTGTGCGAGGACAGCAGGCCGAACGCGATCCACCGCTTGAACAGCGCCGGGTCGGGTGTGCCCTCGAACCCGCCGATGTCGTGGCTCCAGTAGCCGAACCCGGACATGCTCAGTGACAGCCCGCCGCGCAGGTCCTCGGCCATCGCCTCGAACGTCGACTCGCAGTCGCCGCCCCAGTGCACCGGGAACGCCTGCGACCCGGCCGTCGCCGAGCGGGCGAACACCACGGCCTCGCCCTCGCCCCGCCGCTTGCGCAGCAGCTCGAAGACGGTCTCGTTGTAGAGGTACGTGTAGTAGTTGTGCATCCGCTCGGGGTCGGAGCCGTCGAAGTAGACGACGTCCGTGGGGATGCGCTCGCCGAAGTCGGTCTTGAAGCAGTCGACGCCCATGTCGAGCAGCGCGCCGAGCTTCGCGGCGTACCACTCGCGGGCCTCGGGGTTGGTGAAGTCGACCAGGCCCATGCCGGGCTGCCACTTGTCCCACTGCCACACGTCGCCGTTCGGCTTCTTCACGAGGAAGCCGCGCGCCCTGCCCTCCTCGAACAGCTTGGAGCGCTGCGCGATGTACGGGTTGATCCAGACGCAGATCTTCAGGCCGCGCGCCTTGAGCCGCCGCAGCATGCCCTCCGGGTCGGGGAACGTCCGCGGGTCCCACTCGAAGTCGCACCAGTGGAACTCGCGCATCCAGAAGCAGTCGAAGTGGAACACCGACAGCGGCAGGTCGCGCTCGGCCATGCCGTCGATGAAGCTGGAGACCGTCTCCTCGTCGTACGACGTGGTGAACGACGTGGACAGCCACAGCCCGTACGACCAGGCCGGGACCCGGGCCGGGCGGCCGGTCAGCGCGGTGTACTTGCGCAGGATGTCCTTCGGCGTCGGGCCGTAGATGACGAAGTAGCGCAGCGACTGGCCCGCGACGCTGAACTGCGTGCGCGTCACGACCTCCGACGCCACCTCGTACGACACGTGGCCGGGGTGGTCGACGAAGATGCCGTAGCCCGCGTCGGTCAGGAAGAACGGGACGTTCTTGTAGGACTGCTCGCTGGCGGTGCCGCCGTCGGCGTTCCAGACGTCGACGGTCTGGCCGTTCTTCACCAGCGGGCCGAAGCGCTCGCCCAGCCCGTACACGTGGTGGCCGACGCCGAGGTCGAGCTGCTCGCGGATGTAGTGGCGGCCGTCGCCGGTCTCCATGATGGCGGTGGTCTTCTCGCTGCCGCCGGTGAGGACCCGGCCGCCGGCGGAGAAGTCGACGCGCCAGGGCCCGGTGCGGGCGACCCGTACGGACAGCGCGCCGGAGGTCAGGACGGCGGCCTCGTCGCCGACCGCGACGTCGACGCCGGCCTGCTCCTCGGTCAGCCGGAACCTCGGCTCGCGCGGCACCTCGCCGTCGAAGTGGGTGACGGTCACCCCGATGACGTCCGGCATGGGGGAGGTGTAGGTCAGCGTGAGCTGCGGTCCCTTGAGCAGGTCGCCCCGGTGCCGGATGTGCTGGGTCGGCGCGTAGACGCTGAGCGAGTCGGGCGCGGCCTGTACGTCGAGGACTTCGATCGGGTACGAGGCCTGCACGCCGTCCTGCAGCATCCAGTAGCCATCGGTGAACTTCAAAGAGGGGTCCTTCTCTTACTTGACGGCACCGACGGTGATGCCGCGGGTGAGAGTGCGCTGGAAGATCAGGAAGAAGACGACCGCCGGGATGATGCCGAGCAGGGCCGACGAACTGGTCATGGTCGCGTCCATGAGCTTCTGGCCCTGGAGCACGCCGAGCGCGACCGGCACCGTCTGGTTCTCGTTGGAGATCAAGAAGATCATCGGCAGGAAGAACTCGTTCCACGTCCAGATGAAGAAGAAGACGAACAGCACGCCGAGCGTCGGCCGGCTGATCGGCACGACGACGCGCCACAGGATGCGGAACCGGCCCGCGCCGTCCATCCGCGCCGCCTCGAGGATCTCCCGCGGGAACGTCGACAGCACCGACGACAGCAGGTAGGTGCCGAACGCGGTCTGGATCGCGGTGAAGATGATGATGACGCTCAGCCGCGTGTCGTACAGGCCGACCTTCTTCGACAGGAAGTACAGCGGGTAGACCAGCACCTCCTGCGGCATCGTGTTGGCCAGCAGGAACAGCACGAGGATCCACACCCGGCCCTTGATCCGGCCGATGCCGAGGGCGTAGGAGTTCAGCACCGACAGGATCACCGCGAGCACGGCGACCGAGCCGCTGATGATCAGGCTGTTGACGAGCTTGGAGCCGAAGTCGACGCGCTCCCAGAAGTCCTTGATGCCCTGCAGGTAGAAGCCCTTCGGCACGCTGAGCGGGCCGTGGCTGGAGTACTCGGCCGGGCTCTTGAACGCGTTGAACGTGATGATGACGAACGGCAGCAGCATCACGACCGCGAGCACGGCGAGCGACACGAGCACCGCCCAGGCGCCCGGCGTCCTGCGGTGCGCGGCGGGTCGCGCCCTTCGCGCCGCGGTGATGGAGGTCATGAGGCCTCCTTCGTCGGCATCGTGACCATGGTGCTCTGCTTGCTGGCTCCCTCGCTCCGCTCGGTCACGTGTCCGCCTCCTCTGCCTTGTTCTGGCGGCTGATCAGGACCGCCATGACCACGACGATGATGAGCGTCAGCACGGTCGCGATCGCGGCGCCGTAGCCGACCTGGGTCTTCTCGAAGAAGTTCTGGTACGAGTAGTAGGCGGGCACGTTCGTCGCCCCGCCGGGGCCGCCCTTCGTCAGGATGAAGACCTTGTCGAAGCTCTTGATGGCGGCGACCGTGCAGGTCAGCAGCACCACGTAGATCTCCGGGCGGATCTGCGGGATCGTGATGTACCAGAACTTCCGCCACCACGACGCGCCGTCGATGTCGGCGGCCTCGTACAGCGAGGGGTCGACCCGCTGCAGGCCCGCCATGAAGACGACGAGCGGGAAGCCGATCTGCACCCAGACCAGCACGCCCATCACCGTGTAGAGCGCCAGCTTCGGGTCGCCCAGCCAGTCCTCCTGCAGCGACTTCAGGCCGATCGCCTTGAGGACCGAGTTGAGCGCGCCGTTGTCGGGGGCGAGGATCCAGGCCCACACGATGCCGGCCACCGCGAACGGCAGCACCTGCGGCAGGTAGATGCAGGCCCGCAGGATCGCGGTCGTGCGCGGGCCGAACCGCTTGGCGATGACGTCGAACAGCACGGACGCCAGGACCAGCCCGATCATCAACGGGATGATCGCCATGGCGATGACCAGCGCGACGTTGTGCGCGAACGAGGACCAGAAGGCCCCGTCGGACATCAGCTTGGTGTAGTTGTCCAGCCCGACCCACTGCGGCGAGCCGATGCCGTCCCACTTGGTCAGGCTGAAGCCTATGTTCATCACGAACGGCACCAGGATGACGCCGATGAACAGGACCGTGCTGGGGATCAGGTAGACGGAGTAGGGCAGGCCGCGGCGCGGCCGCCGGGTGGGCTTGTGCACGGCCTTCGCGGGCGGCGCGCTCAGGGTTTGAGTCATCGTGGTTCTCCGGTACGGGAGGCGGGCGGCCTGGCCGGCCCGCCTCCCGCGGTCGGCGGTGTCGCTAGTGGCCGATGTTCGAGAGGTTCTCGTTGTACGGCTTGGCGAAGCCGTCCAGGACCGAGCTCGGCGACGCGGTGCCGGTGATCAGCTTCTGGGTCCCGGCCACGAGCACGTCGTAGTAGCCCGGCGCCGGCCAGTCCGGGTAGAAGCCCAGGCCGTCGCTGTTGGCGAGGGTCTGGTAGTTCTGGATCAGCTTCTTGTTCTTCGGGTCCGTGACGCCGGAGGGGTCGCCCGCGACCGGCACGCCGCCGTTGTTGGCCAGCGTGTTCTGGATCTCCTTCTTCATCGTGATGTTGATGAAGTCATAGGCGAGGTCCTTGTTCTTCGACCCCTTCGGGACGACCCAGAGGTTGCCGCTCGACCCGAGCGTCATCTTGCTGCCCGGCCAGAGGAACGTGTCCCACTGGAAGTTCTTGATCTCCTTCTCGAAGCGGCCGTACCACCAGCTGCCGGAGAAGAACATCGGGAACTTGCCGGCCATGAACGCGGTGCCCGCGTCCTCGGCCTTGGTACCCGAGGAGTTCTTGGCGATGTAGCCCTTCTTCACCCAGTCGGCGAAGGTGTTCGCGGCGTACGTCCACGCCGGGTCGTGGAAGTCGGTCTTGCCGGTGTAGCGCTCGAACCGGTCGACCCACGGCCGGTCCGCCTTGCTGAGCGCGAGCTGGTAGAGGTACTGCTGCGCCGGGTACTCCGCGCCCGCGTTGGACAGCGGGGTGACGCCCTTGCTCGTGAAGGTGTCCATCGCCTTGGTGAACTCGTCGAATGTCGTCGGCACCTTCACGCCGTACTTATCGAACAGCGCCTTGTTGTAGTACACCTGCAGGTACTCGGCGTAGTTCGGGACGCCGTACCACTTGTCGCCGCCCATGACGCCCTTGGCGTCGTACTTCGCGGTCTCGGCGACGTTCGCGGGGAGCATCTTGTCCCAGCCGCGCTTGGTCACCTCGGAGCTGATGTCGGTGAGCAGCCCCTGCTTGGACAGCAGGCCGGCGGTCGCGTTGCCCTTGTTGTACTCCAGGATGTCCGGGGCGTCCTTGGAGTTCAGCACCATCGGGGCGGTCTTCTGGATCTGCTCGAAGCCCTTCTCCTCGAACTTCACCTTGACGCCCGGGTGGGTCTGCTCGAACTCCTTGATCGCCTGGTTCCACGCCACCCCCATGGCGCTGTCCTGGGTCTCGTAGTGCCACAGCTTCAGCTCTTTCGAGGAAGAGCCGCCGCCGCCTCCACCACCGCACGCGGACAGGGCCAGCAGACCCGCGGTCACGGCCGCGAGCGCCTTTGTCGCCTTGAACATCGGGATTCCTCCAGGGGGTGTGCGAAACGTCGAAGCGCTTCAATGACGCCGAGGCGTTCGGATTCAGATATCGGTCACGTTTCAGGCCGCCGGAGTGCTGGACCGGGCGACGAGGCGGGAGGGGAGCAGGGTGGCGCCAGGTGCCTGGTCGCCGTTCAGCTTGTCCATGAGCACGGCGACCGCCTGCCGGCCGAGCTCCTCGGCGGGGATGGAGATCGAGGTGAGGTCGAGCCGCTCCGCGAGGTCGTCGGGAGCGATGGCGATCACGGACAGGTCGTCGGGGATGCGGCGCCCGCTCGCGCGGAACGCGGTGAGGAGCGGTTCGACGGCCGGCTCGTTGTGGACCGCGATGCCGGTCAGGCCCGGATGGTCACGGAGAAGGTCGGCGGCGGTCTCCCGGGCGTGCTCCGGGTCGCAGGGCCGGACGACCGCGTGGACGCCGCGTTCGGCGGCGGCCCGCTGAAAGCCCGCCTTCGTACGCTCGGCGAAGCCGGTGCCGCGTTCGTACACCGCGGGCGGCGCGCCGATCAGCGCGATCTCGCGGTGCCCGAGGTCGACGAGGTGCTCGGCGCAGGCCGCGCCCGCCGCCTCGAAGTCCCAGTCGATGCAGGTCAGCCCCGACGGGTCCGCGGGGAAGCCGATGAGCACCGACGGCCGGTCCAGCGAGCGCAGCACCGGCAGCCGTACGTCGTGCATCTCGACGTCCATCACGAGGATCGCGTCGACCAGGGACGATCCGGCCACCCGCTCGAGACCGCCGACGCCTTCGTCCTGGGTCAGCAGGAGGACGTCGTGGTCGTACGTGCGGGCGGTGGTCACGGCCGCGATCACCATCTGCATGACGATCGGGACGTGGATGCCCGAGCGCAGCGGGACGACGAGGGCGATGACGTTGGAGCGGTTGCTCGCCAGCGCGCGGGCGCCGGCGTGCGGGCGGTAGCCCAGGGCCCGGATGCTGTCCATGACCCGGCGGCGGGTCTGGTCGGAGATCGACCGTTTGCCGCTGAGAACATAGGACACCGTGCTGGGGGAGACGCCGGCGTGGCGGGCCACGTCAGAGATCTTTACCAAGGTCCGCTCCTGTCGAAGCGCTTCGATTCCCGGAATGTTAAGCCCGTCACCAATGGGACGCAATGGGGTGTTACGAGAAAGAAACCGGAGTTTGGGAGCGCTCCCACTGGCGCAAGGGTTCGACGATCTTGTCGAACCCCGAGCAGCACGGCGTTCCCGCGCTCTAGGCGGTCGACCGAGGTCTCCGCAGGAACGCAAGGTCGATGCTGATGGTCCGGCGCGGGCCGGTCGGTGAAGCGGCCGTGCAGGTTCAGGACCGGACGGCCTGACGCGTAGGCGCCCGGGACGCAACGCGTCCCGGGCTCCCAGGCGGGTCAGCGCCAGCTGTCGTTGATCGTGGCGGTGCCATCGGACCCGGTGGTGTACGACCGGTTGGGATCGGACTCCCAGGTGACCGAACCATCGGGATTCTTCTTGATGTACTTGTACTGGAAGCCGGTGTTCGCCAGCACGGACACGGCGGCGGACCAGGTCGGGTAGCCCGCGGACGACAGCGCGACGGCGCTGCCCGGAGCCCAGTCGCCCAGCGCGGGGATCGAGCCGACAACGTAGACGTTCTGGCCCCAGGAGGTCGTCGCGTACTCGTTGAACGTCACCTGGACGACGCCGGTGGTGCCGCCGGTGCCGGTAGCCGCGACGTCGATCGCCACGGCACCGCCCGGGCTCACGGAGAAGGTCGCGTTGCCGGAGCCGTCGACCGTGACGGCCGTGCCGGTGCACTTCCCCGAGGACACGCCGCCGCCGATGACGTCGCAGTACGTCCCGGCGGGCAGGCCGGACGCGAACGTGCGGCTCAGTGTGCCACCGGAGTTGTTGATCGCGACGTAGCCCTTCGCGCCGCGGCCGAAGGCGATCTGGTTCGAGCCGTCGGACCACCAGTTCGTGACGGATGTGCCCTTCACGGCGTTGTGCCAGCCGACCATGCCGCCGAGCGCGCGGTCGAGGCAGCCCTGCCAGCCGCTCGCGCAGTTCGTGTCCGTGACGTACCCGTTGGAGTCCGCGGGCGGGGAGTCGTCGGTGCCGCTGAAGTCGAAGCCGGAGTAGACCTGCGGGGTGCCGAAGCTCCAGGCCAGCGAGAAGATCGTGGCCAGCCGGTACTTGGTGCCGTCCTTGTAGGACAGCGTGCTGCCGTTCCGCTCGGTGTCGTGGTTGGCGACGAAGACGACCGACTTGTCGCTCGGCTCCATGCCCCACGACTGCCCGAAGCTCTGCAGGTTGGCGATGCTGCCGTTGAACTGCTCCTTGAGCTTCTGGCCGTAGACGAACTCCAGCAGGTCCCCGGTGCCCTCGAAGGCGCTGGGCGCGAGGCTGCCGCCGCTGCCGGGCATGACCTCCTGGTAGATGTACGCGGACCGGGTCAGTTTCCCTTCGATGGCCGCCAGGTCGGTCGCGCCGATGTGCTTGGCGGCGTCCACCCGGAAACCGTCCACGCCGAGGGACAGCAGGTCATTGAGGTAGCCGGCGATCTTCCCGCGCACGTAGTCGGACTCGGTGCGCAGGTCCGACAGGCTGCTCAGCTCGCACTTGGTGACCTCGGTGTAGTCGTTCCAGTTGTGGATCTGGTCGTCGGACTCCGGGCAGTCCGACGGGTAGTTGTGGAAGTCGGCCGAGGAGTAGATGCCCGGGTAGTCGTACTTTGAGAAGCTCTTGCCGCCGTAGCTCGTACTGCCCTGACCGGTCATGTGGTTGATGACCGCGTCCGCGTACACCTTGACGCCCGCGGTGTGGCAGGCCGACACCATGGCGGCGAACTGCGACCGGGTGCCCATGCGGCTGTTCACGTCGTAGTCGGCGGGCTGGTAGACCTCCCACCACGGGTGGCCGCTACGGGTGAGGGAGTCCTCCGGCGGGGCGACCTGGACGGCGCCGTAGCCCTTGGGGCCCAGCACGTTCGTGCACTCGGAGGCGACGGAGTTCCAGTTCCATTCGAAGAGGTTGGCGATGACGTCGTGGTCGCCCGTGGGCGACGCTGTGGCGGGCGCGGCGCCGGCCACGGGCGTGATCGTGGCCGCCAGCGCGACGGCCAGCGCGGGCAGCAGGCGTTTCAGCAGGCGTTTCGGCATGCGGGGCCTCCTGGGGTGAGGAGAGTGGGGCGGGGTCCCCCGAGGGTCTGGCGGCCGCTGTGTTTCCGCTGTGTTGCCGCGACGGTAACGCGTGCATCGGTTGACGGCAAGACTTTGCTGCAAGCTTGCGAAAGAGTGCGGCAACGGATCCACGCCGGTCCGTTCCGCCCGGCGGTACATTCGTGCATGTGAGCATGCGCCTGGCGGACATCGCCGCCCAAGCCGGAGTGAGCGAGGCGACCGTGAGCCGGGTGCTCAACGGCAGGCAGGGCGTCGCACCGGCCACGCGGAAGGCGGTCCTCGACGCGCTCGACGTCCTCGGGTACGACCGCCCCGTCCGCCTACGGCCGCCGCGCAGCGGGCTGATCGGCCTGATCGTCGCCGAGCTGGACAACCCCATCTTTCCGGCTTTCGCGCAGGTCATCGAGAACACCCTGGCAGTACACGGCTACACCGCGGTGCTCGGCGCCCTGGCGCCCGGCGGCATCAACGAGGACGACTACACCGACCTCCTGCTCGAACGCGGAGTCTCCGGGATCGTCTTCGTCTCCGGGCTGCACGCCGACTCGCAGGCCGACCACGGCCGCTACAAGCGCCTCACCGATCGCGGGCTCCCGATCGTGCTGATCAACGGCTACGCCGAGGGGGTCGACGCCACGTTCGTCTCCAGCGACGAGGCCGGCTCCATGGAGCTGGCCGTGGCACACCTGGCGCACCTGGGGCACCGGCGCATCGGGCTCGCCGTAGGCCAGGAGCGTTTCGTGCCGGTCATCCGGAAGACCGAGGGCTACCGCAGGGGGATGGCCGAGCGCCTCGGGATCGCCGATGTGGACGACTGGATCGTCAACACCATCTTCACGGTCGAAGGCGGGGAGGCGGCGGCGAAGCGACTGCTCGACCAGGGGTGCACCGCGATCTGCTGTGGCAGCGACATGATGGCGATCGGCGCGATCAGGGCGGCCCGGCAGCGAGGCCTGCGGGTTCCCGCGGACGTGTCCGTCATCGGCTTCGACGACTCGCCGCTGATGGCGTACGTCGATCCGCCCCTGACCACGGTCCGCCAGCCGGTTCGCGACATGGCCCTGGTCGCCGTTCGCAGCCTTCTGGACGAGATCCAGGGCGTCGGGGCCCCGCACACCGAGCTGTTCTTCCGGCCCGAGCTGGTGGTCCGCAGCTCCACGGGCCCGCTCCGCCAGTGATTGCAGCAATTCCCTGCAAAGTACTCAGTCCAAACCCCGCTCCAGCGCGTACCGCACCAGCTGTGCCTTGTTGTGCAGCTGCAGCTTGGTCAGGGTGTTCTGCACGTGGTTCTGGACCGTCCGGTGCGACAGCACGAGCCGCTCGGCGATCTCGCGGTAGGTCAGGCCCTTGGCGACCAACCGCAGCACCTCGATCTCCCGGTTCGTGAGCCGGGGAGTCTCCCGCTCCGGCGCGCCGACCAGGCGGCGGTACTCGCCCAGCACCAGGCCCGCCAACCCGGGCGTGAACACGGCCTCCCCGGCAGCGGCCGAGCGCACCGCCGCGATCACCTCGTCGAGGGAGGCCGACTTGGTCAGGTAGCCGGTCGCGCCCGCCGTCACGGCGTCGAGGACGTCCTGGCGTTCCCCGCTCGCCGACAGCACGAGCACGCGGATCGCCCCGTCGGCGGCCAGCAGCCGGCGGGTCACCTCCGCCCCGGGAAGGTCCGGCAGGTGCAGGTCGAGCAGCACGACCCGCGGCCGCGTCGCCTTCGCCACCCGCAGCGCCTGGGCACCGTCGCCGGCGGTGCCCACGACGGTGAGGCCGGCCGCCCCCAGCTTCTCCGCGATGCCGTCCCGCCAGATCGGATGGTCGTCGACGACCAGAACGTGCAGCGAGGCATCGGAGTCCATGGGTTCCCCCTCGTTCCTCGGAGCGTCGGCGCCTACGGGTTCACTCTTGGATGTAGTCGCCGTATCGCAGATCTTCAAGGAGCGTGTAGTGCGTCGGCTCCCAGCGAAGCAGTGTTCGGGTCAGGTCGCTGAGGACAGGTGCGTCGGCGGCGAGGATGGTCGCCAGGAAGGTGCTCCCGAAGTGCTCGCTCGCGTGCTCGAAGTGCTCGACCGCATCGTCGAACGTCAGCGAGACCGAAGGAACGCCCAGCTGGTCGCCGATCTGGTCGGCGATGCTCTTCAGCGTCACCCCACCTTCCGCAGCACCGTGTAGCGCCGTGCCGGCGGCAGCGTTCTCGAGTGCCAGCCGGTAAAGGCTCGCCGCATCGAAGCGGTGAACTGCGGGCCAGCGGGTTTCGCCATCGCCGATGTATGCCGAGACGCCATAACCTCCAGATACTCTCCTGACCGACGCATTCGGGGATCTCAACCTGCTTGTGCAAGGAGGCGCCGTGGGGGAATCGCCGTCGTCTCATCGACCCGGGGCCCTCGACTCCGTCGTAAGCGAGCTCAACGCACGCCATGTACACGGCGAGCGAAACGGACCGTCCTGAGCGCTTCCCCGCCTCCTCTCAGCCGGTGACCTGGATGACACGGCCCTGCTGCGCGTCAGCGTCCGTGGTGTTCCATCTCGTTCCGCAGGGTCCGGGGAACCCGGAGCTCGACCTCGGTCCCGCGGCCGGGGACCGACGTCACGGTCGCCTTTCCGCCGAGTTCCCGGATCCGCCCGACGATCGACTGCGCGACGCCGAGACGCCCCGCCTCGGCCGCCCGGGCCAGGCGGCCGTCCTCGAACCCCACGCCGTCGTCCCGGACGCTCACCGCGACCACCTCGCCCTCGTCGTCGAGCAGCACCCAGGCCCGCGCGTCGGGGCCGGCGTGACGGCGGACGTTGTCGAGCGCCTCGCCGGTCGCGGCGGCCAGGGCTCGCGCCGGCGCGTCCGGGAGAAGGACCGCGTGTGCGGGGCAGGACACCGTGACCCGGTCACCGGCCAGGGGCTCCAGCAGCGTCCGCACGTCGACCTGGCCGTCCGGCGGTGGCGTCGGCGAGGCGGCGACCAGCGACCGCAGCGCCACCTCCTGCTCCCCGGCCAGCCGGCCGAGCTCGGCCGCCTCCCCGCCGAGCTCCCGCCCGCGCACGCTGACCAGCGCGAGCACCTGCAGGACCGAGTCGTGGATGTCCCGCGCGATGCGCTGCCGCTCGGCCGTGGCCGCCTCCTGCCGGGCCGCGCGATCGAGGGCGGCCTCCGCACGCAGCACGAGCCGTACGACGTGGCCGCCGACCGTGCCGGCGATGAGCAGTAGCACGATGCCGTTGAACGTGTTGTGCGGCAACGCCTGGCGTTCGAGCAGGTCGGCCACGGAGAGGACGGCGGCTCCGGCGCACCCCGCCCACGGGCCGCCCGCGACCGCGCAGGCCAGCACGGACGCCGCCGCCCACGACACCGGCAGCGTCGCGGCCCCATGGTCGATGCGGGCGGCCGTGTCGACCAGGCGCGTGGCGAGGATCAGCGCGGCCGCGACGGCCACGTCCGCGCCGACCAGCCAGGGCCGCCGCGCCGCCGGGCGCGCGTACGCGACCGTGGCGAGCACGGACCACGCCGCCATCACGGCGAGCGCGAGCAGACCGCCCAGGGGATGGGCGTACCGCTCGTGATCCCGCACGATGAGGACCGCGGCGTAGCCGAGGGTGACGAGCCGGAAGACGCCCACCGCCCGCCACATCTGCTCGACCACGAAAGCGACATTACGGGTTTCCCGGGCATGCATGGCGGCCGTTCCGGGGCGCGGGACTTCAGAGGCGTGAAGCCTTTCAGGGCTGGATCGCGTTGGGGATCTCACTCCCCAGGCGGCTCAGCGCCTGCATGGCCTCGCGCTCTATGCGGGAAAGATCGCAAAGGATGGTGCCTGCCTGTACGAGGCACTGCGCATCGCCCGATCCGCCGGCTTTTGTGATCAGTGCGGCGACTTCCGTCCATAGCGCTGCAGCCTCGGCGTACAGCCCGTGGCCGGTGCGCAGGTGGCTGCTGTCGAGCAGTTGGGCGCATTCGGCGAGGAAGTCGCGGTAGAGGTTACGGAACAGCGCGCCGCCGGTGCCGGCCTTCTCCATCAACAGGGCGGCCTGCGGCAGGTCCCGCTGCGGGGTGTCGGTGCGCTGGAGCCATGTGCGTACCAGCTTGCCGGCCTTCTCGATGCCCCGGTGGCCGAGGTTGGCGATGGGCGGGTTGAGGAAGGCGTCGGCGCAGGCGGTGATGGCGGGAATGATCTGGCCCTGTGGGGAGGGCGGGTTCCTCGGAGCGGTGAGGGTGAAGGACCGGTGCTTGGCGGTCATCGGGCCGCGCGCGGCCCTGGCCTGGGCGAGGCTGGTCAGGCTGGTGGACACCGTTCCGCCTTGCTGGTCGGTGTCCACCAGGTAGGCGTCGTGGTCGTCGTAGCCGTACAGGGCGACGACATGACCGCCGAAGTGCACCTTCGAGCGGAAGTAGTCCAGGTAGTAGCTGTCGAGCTGCAGTCCGACAGGGTGGCCGGCGTCGATGGGGGCCGTCACGTTCTCCCATGCTCTGCGGGGGGAGGTGGTCTCCTGGACTACGAGCTCCAGATTGATGCCGGTGGCCAGGTTCCTGGTGAGTTCGAAAGGCCTGACCCGTCCCCCGAGGAAGGGGAAACCCATGTTCTTGCCGTCCCAGTAGATGAAGGACAGGCCGGAGCCGAGGCCGAAGAGCATGGGCTCGGACAGATCGAGTCCCTGGTGCCGCAGCAGGACCCCCAGAGCCGTCGTCTCGCAGTGCCGCATACCGCGGGCATCAATGTCCATCACGGTGGTCATGCCATGCTCTCCTGGACGGGGATGATCAGCCGGGTCATCAGTTCTTCTCGTGGTGCCTCCGCCGGCCCGACGAGATAGGCCTCACGTACGGGCGCTCGAGGGCGCAGCCCGCGCTCGTGGATGGCGGCGAAGAGCGCGTTGTAGGCCAAGAGCAGCTGGGAGTAGGGACCGATGTGCATGGTCTCGGCAACGGGTCCGCCGGGCAGCGCCTCGAACCGCAGGCCAGGCGTCCCTGCCCCGTGCGGCGTCTGCACTCCGACGGCGATCTCCATCCGCTCTTCCAGATCCAGCGGGTACAGCGCCCACAGCGGCGGCTCCCATGCGATTCCGGCCCTGCCGAGCACGGGCAGCAGCCGGCCTACGCACTCCTCGACCTTCGCTCCGATCTCCGCAGGGGTGCAGACCGCTCGCACCACGGCAAGCCGTCGCTCCGGCTCTCTGCCCATCGTCACCTCATAGCCGGGCAGGCCGCCCTCCGCCAGCCGCTCCAGCATCTCCAGCCGTGCCTGGTCCCCACTGATCCGCTCGGCCAGCCGGTCCCGCTCAGCGCGCAGGATCTGCGCCCTGGACTCAGGCTCGGCGGCCAGCGCCTGGGCTATCACAGCCAGGGGAAGGTCCATCTCGCGGAGCAGGGCGATGGTCAGGGCATCACGCGTCTGTTCAGGGGCGTAATAGCGGTAGCCGGAGCCGGCGTCCACGCGCACCGGAGCCAACAGCCCCATCTCGTCGTAGTGCCGTAGCTGCTTGACGCTGAGCCGGCACAGGCGGGCGAAGGGTCCGATGGTGAGAAGTTCGTCTCGCACGCCATCATCGTGGACTCTCCCACGGTGGGAGAGTCCAACACCGTGCCCATTGGCCCCTTCCGCGCAGGTCCGAACGCGCGACGGCCGGAGGCGGTTGCCCGCCTCCGGCCGTCGGATGTCCCGCGACTAACACTTGGAGACCTGCTGGATCTTCTTCACCTTGGGGATCCAGACGTGGTTGACGAACTTGGTGTGGCCACCCTTGCCGGCGGCCACGGGGAAGCACCGGGCGTTCATGTGCCCGACCGTGATCTTGATTCGGCGGGTGCCACCACAGCTCTGGCCCTTCACCTTCGTCCGGTGGTGGTAGTACACGGTGACCGAGAGCTGGGAGTCCCGGTACGAGTAGCTGAAGCACCCCGCCATGCCGCGGTGCGTCTTGCCGGGCACCCAACTGGCGGGATGGGCGGTCGCCGCGCCGGCGGGGGCGGCCAGCGCCGTGGCCGCCACGGCGATGGTGCCGACCATGACGGCGGCCTTCGTACGAATCCGCATCTGTGCTCCTCACAACAGGTGGTCGCGTCGATACGGTCTTGTACTCTGCCGAGCTTCCATACCGTGAGATAGAGGCCAGGGGCTCAAGCCGAAATAGGACTCCGGTCCCCCGTCGGTCGCGGCACTGCTCCAATGCGAAGCGAAGCGGCTTAGGCTCGTTCCGTGAATCATCCTCCGGCGGAGCCGATGCGGTACCGGCTCGACGCGACGCTGTACGGGATCCGGGCGTCGACGGACCACTCGTTCCGGTCGCCGACCCGCGAGGACATCCCGCCGCTCGGCACCCTGATGTGGGACGCCTACCGGGGGACGCCGGACGAGCGGGACGTCGGGGACGGCGTCCCGTCGGCCACCGAGGAGGTCCGGCTCACCTTCGACGGGGAGTACGGGCCATTCATTCCGGAGGCGTCGCTCGTCGCCGAGGAGAGCGGCCGTCTCGTCGCGGCCGCCCTGGTGACGGTCTGGCGCGGGGTCCCCCTGCTGGCGTTCGTCTTCACGGCTTCGTCCCACACCGGCCGGGGGCTGGCCAGGCGGCTGATCCAGGCGGTGATGGGGGTGCTTTCGGAGCAGGGGTACGACCGGCTCTCCCTCGCGGTGACCGGCCAGAACACCCGCGCCCGTGCGCTGTACGAGTCGATGGGCTTCGTGGAGGTTCCCGTCGGCAGCGGGTGAGACGTCCTCGCCGCCGCGTGACAGGATCGCCGGTGGGAGGTGCATCTCAATGAAGGTCGGACTACAGATTCCTGACTTCACCTGGCCCGGCGGACCGTCGAGTCTCGGTGCGGACCTGGCCCGCGTCGCGCGCACCGCGGATGACGTGGGATTCAACCGGATCGCGGTGATGGACCACTTCTTCCAGATCGGCATGGTCGGGCCGCCCGAGAACGACATGCTCGAGGCGTACACCACGCTCGGCTTCCTGGCCGCGCACACGTCCCGCGCGCGGCTGCTCACCCTCGTCACCGGGGCGGTCTACCGGCCGCCGGGGCTGCTCGCCAAGACCGTGACGACGCTCGACGCGCTGTCCGGTGGGCGGGCCGAGCTGGGCATCGGCGCGGCCTGGAACGAGGAGGAGGCCCGCGGCCTAGGCCTGCCCTTCCCGCCGGTGGCCGAGCGCTTCGAGCGGCTGGAGGAGACGCTGCAGATCTGCCTGCGGATGTGGGGCGACGGCGACGAGGCGTACGAGGGGCGGCACTACCGCCTCGGACGCACGCTCAACTCGCCGCAGGCGCTGTCGCGACCGCACCCGCCGATCATGGTCGGCGGGTCGGGCGAGCGGAAGACGCTGCGATTCGTGGCCCGGTACGCACAGGCGTGCAACCTGTTCCCCGGTCCCGAGGTGGCCCACAAGCTCGATGTTCTCCGCGAGCACTGCGCGGCGGAGGGCCGCGACTACGACGAGATCGAGAAGACCGTCATCTTCCGCTTCGACCCCGGCGAGAAGGGCGAGAAGTCGGGCGAGATCGTCGACACGCTGGGGAAGCTGGCCGAGCTCGGCATCGACGCGGTCATCGGCGGTGTCAAGGACGTCTGGCGCGTCACACCGCTCGAGGTGATCGGCGCCGACGTCATCCCGGCCGTGGCGGACCTGTAGCGCGCACCGAGATGGCTCCGGTGCGCCGCCGGTCGACGGCGGCGCACCGTGCGCCGTTGTCGGTGGTCAGCCTCGTACCCGGTACACCGCGCCGGTGAACGGCAGCGCGCCGCCCGTCTCACGCTCGTCGGGCGGCGCGAGCCCGGCGGCCGCGGCCCACGCGTCGACCAGGCTCGCCGGCCAGGATGTCCGCTCACCGGGGAGTACCACGACGAGGCCGTCCGGGGCGAGGGCCCGGCCGAGTTCGCGAACGGTGTGGCGGGGGAACGGGAAGGATCTTGGATCGAGGCGGCAGACGAGCGCGTGCAGGGTCCCGTCGGGGAACGGCAGGTCGACGTCGATCCCGCCGACGGACGGCGTGGGGACGTCGCCGCCGGCCCGGTGCGCCGCCCGCCGCAGTGCGCGGGCGTCACGCCGGTGGGGGACGCGCACCTCGACCGGCACCCCGTCGGCGATCAGCCGGGCGGCCAGGTCGTGGAGGCCTGAGCCGACGAGCCGTACCGGCGCGGTGCGCCGCGTGACCGCCTTGGTGAGGAGTGTGCTGAGAGTCGCGTCATCGAGCCCGGAACAGCCGTACGCGGCGGCTGCGGGCGTGCTCATCGTCGTGCCGTTCGGCCGGTGCCCGCGACGCGTGTCGCGGTGAGGCGGAGGTGGGCCACCGGAGTCCTCCCACGTTTTATCTGTATTCTGCAAGTATCGTAACGCAGGCGTCTATGCAGGCATGATGCGGGACATGGACGACATCGATGTGGCGATCGTGGGGCTCGGACTGGCGGGATCCGCCGCGGCGTGGGCGCTGAGCCGCCGCGGACGGAGCGTCGCCGCCTTCGAGGCGTACGGCCCGGGCCACCGGCGCGGCAGCTCGCACGGCCACGCCCGGATCTTCCGCCGCGCCTACCTCGACCCGCTCTACGTCGAGCTCACCGGCCGGGCGGGGCGGCTGTGGGAGGAGCTCGAAGAGCAGGCCGGCGAGCGGCTCCTGACCCGGACCGGCGGCGTCGACCACGGCCCCGGCCGCGAGCCCGAGCGCATGGCGGCCCTGCTCCGGGAGCACGGCGTCGCCGCCGAGCTGCTCGACCCGGCCGAGGCGGCCCGCCGCTGGCCCGGCATCCGCTTCGAGGGACCCGTGGTCTTCGACCCGGAGGGCGGCGTACTCGACCCGGAGGCGGCGATGGCCGCTCTAGTCCGCCTGGCCGTCGACGCCGGGGCGCACGTCGCGTACGACACTCCGGTCCGCGCCCTGCGGCCGGATTCGGACGGCGTGACCCTCACCACCGACACCGGCACCTGGCGCGCCCGTACGGTCGTGGTCGCGGCAGGAGGCTGGACCGGCCCGCTGCTCGACGGTCTGGTCCCGCTCCCGCCGCTGACCGTGACCCAGCAGCAGGTCTTCTTCTTCGACCGCGAGGACCCCGGCCCCTGGCCCACGGTCGTGCACGGTGAGACGTCCCTCGACCTCTACGCGCTGCCGGAGGGGCCGTACTTCAAGGTCGGCGAGCACGTCAACGGCGCGGTGACGACGGCGGACGACAGGGACTTCACCGTCGACCCGGCCGCCCGGGAGCGAGCAGTCGCGTACGCGCGCGAGTGGCTCCCCGGCCTCGATCCGGTCCCGCGCTCGGAGCTGACCTGCCTCTACACCTCGACGCCGAACGAGGACTTCGTCCTCGACCGCCGCGGCCCGTTCGTGGTCGCCTC
Source organism: Actinoallomurus sp. NPDC050550 (assembly GCF_040655075.1). NCBI lineage: Bacteria > Bacillati > Actinomycetota > Actinomycetes > Streptosporangiales > Thermomonosporaceae > Actinoallomurus > Actinoallomurus sp. NPDC050550. Next base: position 181,884 of record NZ_JBFAJC010000008.1, read on the forward strand.
CGCCTGTTCCGGACACGGCGCGAAGTTCACACCGCTGCTCGGCGAACTCGTCGCCGACCTGGTGGACGGCCATAAGCCGATCGACAGGTTCGCCCTACGCTGATGGCACCTGGCTGATCACCGGCGTTCGCCGTGTCGTGGGACGCGGCGTACGCCGATGGAACAGCGCGTCCGGTCAGCGGCCGGCCGTGAAGGGCGTCGCGACCGGGCCGGAGACGCCCGGGTCGACGCGGAAGATTCGGCCGGCGTCCGGCTCGGCCTCCCGCTGCTCGGGCGACAGGCCCTGCTGGGACGTCGTGATGAACAGCGTCGAGCGGTCGGTGCCGCCGAAGCAGCAGCTCGACACGTTCGTCACCGGCAGGTGGACCGTGGCGACCAGACGTCCGGACGGGTCGTAGCGGCGCACGGCGCGGCCGCCCCAGAACGCGACCCACAGGTGGCCCTCGTCGTCGACGCTCATCCCGTCCGGGGTGGCACCCTCGACCGCGAACAGCCGCCTGCGGCCGGTCGCCGCGCCGGTCTCCATGTCGTAGTCGAACGCGTCGACCCCTCCGGCCCGCGAGTCGATGAAGTACATCGTGCGGTGGTCGGGACTCCAGCCGAGCCCGTTGGAGATGGTGACGCCTTCCAGCACCGTACGGACCGATCCGTCGAAGACGAACAGCGAGCCCGCCCCGGGCGTCTCGTCGAACGCCATCGTGCCCGCCCAGAACCGCCCCGCCGGGTCGCACTTGCCGTCGTTCATGCGGATCGTGGAACTGTCGGCCAGGTCACCGGTCAGGGCCGTCGCCCGGCCGTCCTCGTCCAGCTCCATGAAGCAGGTGCCGGCGGCGATGATCCACCCACCCAGGACACGGGGGACGGCGGCGCCGATCGGGCGGTCGACCTCCAGCGAGCGCGGATCGGTGAGCGTCTCGCCGTCGAATCCGGCCAGCCACAGCCGCCCGGCCATGATGTCGACCCAGCCGAACCGGTCTCCGTACCAGAACGGCCCTTCGGCGTGCTCCACTCGTACCGGCGAACAGGGTTCCGCGGTGAGTTCCATGTTTCGGCTCCCAAGCGTGACGGCGGCGATCATCGCCAATCTTCCACTACCCGCTCATCCACCGGGCAGCCCGGCACTTCGCGCGGTCAGGATTCTCGCTCGACCACGTGGAAGCGCTCGGCGACGACGGGGGTGTGGCCGAGGAGCTCGGAGAGCCGGTGGACCGATCAGCTGCGGGTGTCGCTCACCGGTTCCAGCCGGCGGTCGCGGTCGCGGCGGTGTCCGGGTCGTCGGTGACCAGGATGAGCCGGTGGTCGTGGTCTGAGTAGAGCACCTCGATGTTCACCCCGGCCGTGGCGAGCGCCTGAGTGATCGCGCCCAGCTGGCCCGGCTTGTCCTGGTGGAGGCGGCGGGCGACCACCTTCCGGCAGGCGATGATCTTGATGCCGGCCCGCTCCAGTGCGGCGGTCGCCGCTTCGCCGTCATGGAACAGGAAGTGCGCCACCCCGCGGCCGTCGACGGTCCAGGCGCCGCCACCCTCCACGCTGACCCCCGCCGCGCCAAGCGCCTCGCCCATCTCCGCCAGCGCGCCAGGCCGGTCGTCCAGTCCGATGGTCAGGTCGTACATCGTCGTCTCCTCAGCCGTGCACGCGGCGGCTGTCCGCCGGTGCCTCGTCACGCTCATCCGGGCCGTAGTCCCGGACCACTTCCGCCATCCGCAGCCGGTACGTCGTGAAGAACCGATGCTGGCCCAGCGCCTGCGCACGCCGGTGCGCCGGCGTGTTCCGCCAGGCGGCGACGGCCTCCTCGTCCCGGAAGAATCCGAGGGCGAGGTACTTGCCCGGCTCGGTCTCGCTGGCATACCGCTCGATCCCGTAGAACCCGTCGAGCTCGGGCAGCAACTCCCGAAGCCGGGCGGACTCGGCCAGGTAGTCCTGGAAGGTGGCCTCGTCGTCCGGGTCGAACCGGTACTCGAAGATCATCGCGATCACACGTCGACCGTACGGCCGCGATACTTCCGTTCCGGTCGAATCATGCCTGCGGTGCCGCGTAATGCGCGGGGCTGATCCTGGACGTACCGCTCCCACGGAAGGATGTACGGGGAGTACCGGCGCTGGACGCCGTGTATCTCTGCTTCTATCCGCAGCATGGAACTGACGCGGCGCCAGCCGATGTCCAGGTAGCGCCAATGAAGCAGCCAGTACGAGCGTGCCGACGGATCGTAAGCGATGATCCATTCCGGGAAGCGAGCCTTTATGCGCTCGATGGTGAGAGTCTCCTCGATCACGCCTGTCTCCCCACCATCGCCCAGACGATCTTTCCGCCGACCACTTCGAACGCGCCGTATCGGCGGGCGCACTGCTTGACGATGGGAATCCCGCGCCCGGATACATCGTGAGACCCCGCCTGCTTCTGCCGGGGCAGGCCGTCGCCAGGGTCGTAGACGCACATGACGACGTACTTCCGCAGCGGAAATATCGAGATCTTGATCTCTTGGCCGGGTGCGGCCTTGATGGCGTTGGTGACCAGCTCACAGATGATCAACTCTCCGTCGTCGATCGCGTTCGGACTACAGCCCAATCGCCCGAGGCTCGCGCGAGCGAACGCGCGGGCGTTCCTGGCCATTTCCGGTCGGCCCTTGATCGTTAGCCTCTCGGCGTTCTCCATCTCGATATTCATCTGGCCCATAACGATGGCTCCCGACATTGCTTCGCGGATTCGTAGGGCCAGCCTGGACCTGTCGCGCTAACATCGCACTGTTTCGAGGAAACATCAGAAACGTCCGGAAACGCGGGGGACCAAGAGATGGCCATGCGGTCGCAACCCGATCCGATGTCCTCGTTGTGGGCGGTCATCGCTCTCCAGCTGCGCTTTCATCGGGAGAGGGCGGGCTTCACGGGCACGCAACTCGGCGAGCGGATCGGCTGTGTTCGATCGACTGTTTCGCGGATCGAGTCGAGCGCTCTCAAACTCGATCCGAAACAAGCGGTTCTTGCGGACGAAGCGCTGCAAACCGGGGGTTTGTTCGCTGCGCTGGTCGTTCATGCCCTGCGCGAGCCGGACGGACACTGGAGCAAGGAACATCGCGACATCGAGGCGACGGCCTCGACGATCCGAATCTTCGAAGCCGTGGTCATCCCCGGTCTGCTCCAAACACCGGAATACGCGCGGGCGCTCGCGCTCGCAAGCGGCGCTGGCGAGGAGGCGGCCCAAGCCGCAGTCGAGGTGCGCATGAACCGACAGGCCATCCTGTCGCGGAAGGATCCTCCCCTGTTGTGGGTGATCATCGCTGAGACGGTTCTCGAGTGGCCGGTTGGCGGCCCCGAGGTCATGCGCGAGCAGTTGGCGCACCTGCTCGAGCTCGCGGACATGCCGAATATCGGGATTCGGGTGGTTCCTAGGGCTGCGGGGGCGTATAAGGGGCTTGATGGTAGTTTCAAGGTGCTGTCCAACGCGTCAGGTGACGTTGCCTATCTGGAGTCACCCGGGCAAGGAAGGCTGGTCTATTCGCTCGAAGCGCGCCCGTATCTCGACCGTTACGACCGGATAGGGATAAAAGCCCTCAACGATGATCAGTCGAAAGAACTGATTCGTACGAAGATGGAGTTGTATCAATGATCGAGCCGTACCGGAAGAGCAGCTACAGCGGAACCGATCAGGGCAGCGACTGCGTCGAGGTCGGTGTCATCGGCCGGGCCGAGGCGGAGACGGGCTGACGAACGGCCTCAGCCGAGGCAGAGGCGTCCACCCGGCCTCATGGATATCGGACAGTCGGGCGGGCCTATGGTTTTCGTCTGTGACGACGGAGAAGGGGCTCTGGGCGGGCTTGCTGCTGGACGCGGTGGCCGGCGACCCGCGGCGGGGGCATCCGGTGGCCGCGTTCGGCCGGGCGGCGTCGGCGCTGGAGCGACGGCTCTACACCGACTCCCGGGCGCGCGGGGCCGTGTTCGCGGCGACCTGCGTGCTCGGAGCCGTCGGCCTGGGCATCGCCGCTGACGCGGTCGTACGGAACACCGCCGCGCGCACCGACCGTATGGGACGCGGACCGCGACGGGTCGACCGGGACCAGACCAGGGGCCTGGCTCGGGTCGTGGTGACGGCGGTTTCGACCTGGGCGGTTCTCGGCGGGACGTCGCTGGGGCGGGAGGGGCTGGCGATGGCGGCCGCGCTGGAGGCGTGCGATGTCGAGGCGGCCCGGCGGCGGCTGCCGCACCTGTGCGGGCGGGACCCGGGTGCCCTGGACGCCAAGGAACTGGCGCGGGCGACGGTCGAGTCGATCGCCGAGAACACCTCCGACGCCGCCGTCGCGCCGCTGTTCTGGGGATCGGTCTTCGGCGTGCCGGGGCTGCTCGCGTACCGGGCGGTCAACACGCTGGACGCGATGGTCGGGCACCGTAGCCCTCGCTATCTGCGCTTCGGCTGGGCCGCCGCCCGTCTCGACGACGCGGCGAACTGGGCGCCCGCGCGGCTGACCGGGCTGCTCACGGTCGTCTGCGCGCCGCTCGTCGGCGGATCGCCGCGCGTGGCGTACGCGATCCTCCGCCGCGACGGTGCCGCCCACCCCAGCCCGAACGCCGGCCGCTGTGAGGCGGCGTTCGCCGGGGCGCTCGGCGTACGGCTCGGCGGCGTCAACGTGTACGGGAATCGTGTCGAGCACCGGCCCGAGCTCGGCGACGGCCGCGCCGCCGAACCGTACGACATCCGGCGTGCCGTCCGGCTGTCTCAGGCGGTCACGGTCGCCTCGGCCGTCGTCACGGTCGGCGCCCGTGCGGCGGTCAGGGCCGGGTGGCGGAGCCTGCGCCGCTGACGGCGGCCAGCCGCGCGGTGTGCCCGGGCAGGTGCTCCTCGGCCCGCATCCGGATGAGCCGGTCCCACGTCACCTCGGCGTCGGTGACCTGACGGCCGGTGCGGTCGACGAGACGGATCCGTACGGTCCGATCGGCCGTCGCCTCGGGCATCCGGCCGACCAGGTCGGAACTCCCTTTCTCATCGGTCGCGACCGGGTCGGCGTGCCAGGTACGGGGCGGCCAGGACGGTCAGGCACAGGGCTGCGGCGACGTAGGCGAAGTCCTGGACGGCGGTCAGCAGGCCGGTCGCCGTGGCGAGGAGGCCGACACCGATCACCGGCACGCCGACGCCGAGGTAGATGACCACGAAGAAGCCCGCCATGACCTCGGCGCGGCGTTCGGCGGGCGCCGCGTTGTTGACCAGGGTGAGGGAGCCGAGGAACACCAGTCCCTGCCCGGCTCCGGCCACGGCGGTGGCGGTGAGGAGCAGGGGCAGGGATGCCACCGCTCCGGCGACGGCGAGCAGGACGAGCCCGGCGGCCAGCAGGGGCAGCCCGGCCGCCCGGACGGTGACCGGGCTCCGCCCGTACCCGACGACCTGGGCGACGGCCGACGAACCGAGCATGAGGGTCACCGCGCCGCCGCTGAGGGCGAGGTTCGCGCTTCCCGCCAGGGTGGCCACGTACGGCGGGACCAGCGTGAGGAAGAGACCGATGACGGCGAAGGCCAGGAAGCCGGCGACACCGCTGGTGGCGAAGACCCGCCGCATGGCGGCCGGGATCCGGGGTCGCTGCGGCCGCCATCGGACCGCCGGGCGTCCCGGCGGCAGTGCCGCCATCGCGACGGCCGCCGGGACCAGCAGGGCGATCTCCACGACGTAGGGGAGCACGCGAGGGGCCGGAGCGTACTGCGCGAGCAGACCCGACAGCAGTGGCCCCGCGCCGAGCCCGCCGACGGACGCGACCGTGGTGACGAGGGCGGCCCGGCGGCGGTCGCCGTTCGGTTCGAGTTCGGTCAGGACGGCGCTGAGCGCTCCGGACGCCGCGCCGAGGGCCAGTCCCTGGGCGACGCGGGCGGCGAACAGCCAGGCCGTCCCGGTGGCGAGGGCGAAGACCAGCGCGCCGACGGAGGCCAGGCCCACGGCGGGGAGCAGGACCCGGCGGCGGCCGACGGCGTCCGACAGTGGTCCGGCGACCAGGAGCGACGGGATGAGGGCCGCGACATAGGCGGCGAAGATCAGGGTGACGACGAGCGGCGAGAACCCGAAGGCCCGCTGGTAGCCGCGGTACAGCGGCGTGGGCAGATTGGTGCCGGCCAGCAGGACCAGCAGCGTGTACGCGGCGCCCCGGAACCTCCATCCGGTTCGGTCCGCGTGACCGGTGCCCGGCCGTAGCCCGGCGCCCGCGGTGTCGGCTGACATCGGATCCTCCTCGACGGTGACTGACCGACGGTCAGTCAATCTCAATGACCGACGTTCAGTCAACCGACTGAACGTCGGTCATTCAGCTATGCTTGAAGACCGGCGGAGAAGGAGACGGACGCGATGGCGACGGGCGCACGGCGCAAGCGGGTGACGAAGAGCCACGACGACCGGCGGGAGGACATCCTCCGGGCGGGCGAGGAGGTGTTCGGCTCGATCGGCTTCAACGTCGCCACGATCGGCCACATCACCGACGCCGCCGAGATCGGCAAGGGCACCTTCTACCTGTACTTCGACACCAAGGACCACCTGCTCGGCGCGCTCTGGGAGCGGTACGTCGACGCGATCGTCACCAAGACCCAGGACATCCTCGGTGAGGACTGCGGCTGGTGGCCGACGATCGACGGTCTCCTCGCCACGCTCATCGAGCACGCCGTCCGGAACGCCGAGCTGCACCGCGTCGTCTACGGCTCGGCGAACGCCCCGGCCCTGGAGATCTGCAAGCGCGCCAACCAGCGCGTCATCGACCTGATCTGCGGCTACGTCGCCGAGGGCGCCGAAGCGGGAGCGTTCGAGGCCCGCGATCCCGCCATGGCTTTCCGCATGGTCTACCACGCGACCGACGGCCTGCTCGACGACCTGATCGCCGATGGCGCGCCGATCGACGTCCAGGAGGTCACCGCCGTGGTGCAGGAGCTCACGCACCGGGCCCTCGGCGCCTCCTGAGATTCCGTCACCACCGAGGACTCCCGATGGCCCTTACCCGGCCGTGTGCGCGAGGACGGCGGCGGCCACCTCCTCGTGCACCTCCGGCGGCAGCGTGTGCCCCATGCCTTCCACGATCATCAGCCGCGCCCCGGGGATCTGCTCGGCGATGATCGCGCCGTGGCCCGGTTTGGCCGGCTCGTGGCTGCCCTCGATGACCAGCGTGGGCGCCTTCACCTGGTGCAGCACGCCCACCGGCTCGAAGTCGGGCTTGGCCGCTCCGGCCAGCCGGTGGTTGGCCACCGCCGACAGGTCACGGGCCCGGTCGTAGATCCGTTCCTGCAGTCGGCGCGCCGCGTCCTCGTCGAACGGCAGCCCGGTGCCGTGCAGCACGCGCTGCTCGGCGATCATCCCGTCGATCCGCGCGCGCCGGTCCTGCGGCGGCGGGGCGGCCATCAGCGCCTGGTAGAAGGCCACGAACTCCGGCGCCGGCTCGGGCAGGCTCCCCTCGGACTGCGGCTGCCCCATCAGGGCCCGCACGAGCACCTCACCCTCGCCGCCGCCGAGCGGCGAGGCGGCGATGACGGTCAGCGAGCGCACCCGCTCCGGCCGCTCCACGGCGACAAGCTGGCCGAGCAGCCCGCCCGCCGAGTGGCCGACCAGGTGCGCGCTCTCCAGGCCGTGGGTGTCCATCACGCGGTAGACGTCGTCCTTGATGTCGTCCCACGTGTACGGCTCCGCCGCGAAGTCGACGGTGCCCGACATGCCGGTGTCACGGTGGTCGTACCGGATCACCCGGCGGCCTCCGGCGGTCAGGCGGCCGACGAACTCGTCCGGCCACAGGATGCCCTGCGACATCGAACCCATGATCAACAGGATCGGCGCGTCCGTCTCGGCGCCGAACTCTTCACTCCAGATGGTCACGTTCTGCATGCCTCAAAGCATGTCGTCCTCGGCTACTGGCGCCTTCTGTAGAACTACTAGTCGCGCCAGTTCCGTACGGGAGCCGATGCCCAGCTTTGGATAGATCTTGTACAGGTGGTACTCGACCGTGCGCGGACTCAGGAAGAGCCGGGCGGCGATCTGCTTGCTCGACAACCCGTCGGCGACCAGGCCCGCGATGCGCAGCTCCTGCGGGGTCAGCGCGTCGAGCACGGCCGCGGGCGAGGTCTGCCCGCTCTCGCCCGCCGCCCGCAACTCGTCCTGCGCGCGCCGCGCCCACGGCCGGGCACCCGCCCGTTCGAACGTCTCCCACGCCATCCGCAGATGCGCCCGCGCCTCGCCCGGCCGCTGCGCGCGGCGCAGGCGCTCACCCAGCAGCAGGGCGGTCCTGGCCGTCTCGAACGGGTTGGTGTGCAGCCGCAGCGCCTCGCCGAAGGCGTCCTCGGACGAGTCGGCCAGGCCCCGGCAGCGGGCCAGCAGCGCGCGCGACTCCGGCGTCGCGGCGTGCGCCGACCATCGCTCGTACGCGGCCAGCGTCGTCCGCGCGCCCGCCTCGTCGCCCGCGCCCACGGCGGCCTCGACGCGGTCCGGCGCGCTCCGCCACACCACGGTCGGATGCCCGGCGCCCGGCCCCGCCGCCGCGATGGCGTTGAAACGGTCGTGCGCCGCCGTGTGGCGGCCCAGGCACAGGTCGAGCAGCGCCAGCGCGTACGCCGCCACTCCCGCCTGCAAACCGACCCGATGCGGTACGGCGATGGCCAGCGCCTCGCGGGCCTGCCGTTCGCAGGGCTCCTCCTCGCCCCGCAGCGCCGCCAGCGCCGCCAGGTTGGCCAGGTGCGCGGCCACCGTGTTCTCATACCCGGCCTCCCGGGCCAGCGCCAGGCCCTCCTCGGAGATGGCCTGGCTGCGTGCCAACCGCCCGGCGATGCGCTCGGCGGTCGCCACGAACTCCAGCACGACGGGCAGCTGCCCGGTCATACCCGACACCCTGGCCACCCGTCCGGCCCGGCCGGCCATCTCGGTGGCCAGGTCCGACTCGCCCAGAGTGCTGGCCGCGGCCGTCGCCCACAGGTACCCCGCCGCGTCCTCCAGTTCGCCGGCCCGCGCCAGCGCCCGCCGCAGCAGGCCCGGCCCGGTAGCGTCGCCGTCCAGCGTCAGGCCGATCCCGGCCACCGTGTCCCGCAGGAAACCCTCGGGGTGCGCTGCCGCCCTCCGGCCGAGCTCGACGATGGCCGTCGTGTCGCCGACGAACGAGGCCGCCTCCACGGCGTCGGCCAGCATGCCCAGACTGTCGCCTGCCGCCAGGATCCGTACGGCCTCGGCGGCGTTGCCCGAGTTCAGCTCGAACCGGCCCCGGAGCTGGGCGATCTCCATGGCGAGGGTGGCGTCCCCATCGGCCCGTTCGCGCGCCTCGGCGAGCAGCGACTCCGCCTGTCCCGGGCGGCCGCCGAGCCAGGCCGCGACGGCGGCGTCCTTCAGGCGGACGGCACGGGCGCGAGCCTCGGGGGTCAGCTCGGCGGCCCTGGCCAGGGCCGTGGCGGCGGCGCCGTACCCGCCGCGGTCGCGCGCCCGCTCCGCGGCGGCCACCAGCGCGGCGGCGACCTGCTCGTCCTGACCCAGGGCGGCTCCGGCCAGGTGCCAGGCGCGGCGATCATCCACGGTCAGCTCCGCCAGGACGGCGTGCACGCGGCGGACGTCGGCGGGAGCGGCCGCCTCGTGCACCGCGGACCGGATGAGCGGATGACGGAAGCGCACGCTCGTGCCCGACACCCCGGCCAGCCCGGCCCCTTCCAGCTCAGCCAGCGCCACCCGCCCAGCGGTGTTCTCGGCGGGCCGTATCGCCTCCTCGGCGAACAACCGGTCGGTGGCGCGCAGGACCGTGTCGAGGTCGGCCTCCACGGCGGCGACCAGTGCGACCAGCCGAGCAGGGGCGGACAACGCGGCCACCCGATCGCCGAAGAGCCGGGCGCCGCCCGGCAAAGGTTCAGGCAGCGGTTCGCGCCCGGCGAGCTGTGCGGGCGTCAGGCGGGCGGCGATCTCGCCCAGGGCGAGCGGATTCGCGCGGGTCAGCGTGACGAGCTCCCGCGCCACATGAGCGGGCAGTACACCGTGGCGGGACTCCAGCAGCTCGGCCGCTGCGGACTCGGGCAGGCCGCGCACATCCACTGTCAGCGGCACGCCCTTGACCGGAACATCCCCGCGCACGGCGAACAACATCGCGATCCGTTCCGTCCCCAGCCGTCTGGCGGCGAACAGCAGCGCGTCGGCCGAGGCCCGGTCGACCCACTGAAAGTCGTCGACCACGCAGATCAGCCCGTCCGGCGCGGCTGCCTCGGCCAGCAACGAAAGCACGCCGGCGCCCAGCAGGAACCGATCCGCGACACTGCCCGCGGCAAGCCCCAGGGCCGTACTCACGGCGCCGCGCTGCGGTTCGGGCAGCGCGTCGAGCGAGCCGGTCACCGGCCACAGCACCTGGTGCAGCGCCGCGAACGCGAGGTCGGACTCGGACTCGACGCCGGTGGTCCGAAGCACACGCGTCGCGCTGCCTCGCGCGGCAGCCGCGTCGAGCAGGGCGGTCTTGCCCGCGCCCGCCTCGCCGCGCAACACCACCGCGGCGCCGGAGCCGGCGCGGGCCCGCACGATCACCTCGTCGAGTGCCCTGATTTCCGCAGATCTTCCGTAAAGCACGAACACCCACTGTAAGGGGCCTTTACGCACCGGCTCCGGCCGCCCGCCGGTCGGCTGCTACCGTCGGCGTCCGTGGGCAACGGGATGCTGCTGGTCGCGGGGACGACGTCAGACGCGGGCAAAAGCGTCCTCACGGCGGGGATCTGCCGGTGGCTCGCCCGGCAGGGGGCCAAGGTCGCCCCGTTCAAGGCGCAGAACATGTCGCTCAACTCGATGGTCACCGCCGACGGGGCGGAGATCGGGCGGGCGCAGGCCATGCAGGCCGCCGCCGCGCGGGTCGAGCCCACCGCCCACATGAACCCGGTGCTCCTCAAGCCCGGCAGCGACCGGCGCAGCCAGGTGGTCGTGCTCGGCCACCCGATCGCCGAGGTCGACGCCATGGGGTACGCCGAGCACAAGCGGCGCCTCCGCGAGGTGGTCCTCGCCAGCCTCGCCGAGCTGCGCGCGCGGTACGACGTGGTGATCTGCGAGGGGGCGGGCAGCCCCGCCGAGATCAACCTGCGCGCCGGCGACCTCGCGAATATGGGCCTCGCGCGCGCCGCCGGGTCCCCGGACGGCCCCGGCATGCCGGTGATCGTCGTCGGGGACATCGACCGGGGCGGGGTCTTCGCCGCGCTGTACGGGACGGTCGGCCTGCTGGAGCCGGAGGACCAGCGGCTGATCGCCGGATTCGTCATCAACAAGTTCCGGGGCGCGCCGGAGCTGCTGGCCCCAGGCCTCGCGCAGATCACGGCCCTGACCGGCCGCCCGGTCTACGGCGTGCTGCCCTGGCTCGGCGGGCTCTGGCTCGACGTGGAGGACTCCCTCGCCCTGGACGCGCGTCCACCGACGCGCCCCGCGGTCGCGGGGGAGACCCTGCGGGTCGCGGTCGCCCGGCTGCCGCGCATCTCGAACTTCACCGACCTGGACGCCCTTTCCGCCGAGCCGGGCGTGAGCGTACGGTTCGCGACCACGCCCGGCGAACTCGCCGACGCGGACCTGGTCGTGCTGCCCGGATCCCGGGCCACGGTCGCCGACCTGGCCTGGCTGCACGAACAGGGACTGGCCGCCGAGATCGTACGACGGGCGCGGGCCGGCCGCCCGGTGCTCGGGATCTGCGGCGGCTACCAGATGCTCGCCCGCGAGATCCTCGACGACATCGAGTCGATGGCCGGACCGGTGGCGGGCCTCGGGCTGCTGCCGGTGCGCGTGGAGTTCGCCCCCGACAAGACCCTGCGCCGACCCAGCGGAACCGCCTACGGCGAACCGGTGCACGCGTACGAGATCCATCACGGCGTGGCCGCGGCGGAGGGCGGGGAACCGTTCCTCGACGGCTGCCGCGTCGGGGCGGTCTGGGGCACGACCTGGCACGGTGCGATGGAGAACGACGGCTTCCGCCGTGCCTTCCTCACCGACGTCGCCCGGACTGCGGGCCGCGACTTCACCCCCGCCCCCGACACCGACTTCGCGGCGCTGCGGGAGGCGCAGCTCGACGCGCTCGGCGATCTCGTGGAACGCCACCTCGACACCGACGCCCTGTGGCGTCTCATCGAGACCGGCACCCCACCGGACCTGCCGATCGTGCCGCCCGGCGGCGCCGGGTCATGAGTGAGCGTGGCGCGTCTGGTCACCTCCCCGGCGGAGGAGGGCACGTGAGTGAGCGGTGCGAGCGAATCGTGAGCATGGCGTGTCTGGTCACCTCCCCGGCGGAGGAGGGCACATGAGCGGGTTCACGCCGGGCGAGGAGCGCTGGCGGGCGGGACTGGGCTCGCTCCGCCAGACGGTCCGCCAGGAGCTCGTGGCGCGGCAGCTCGCCGCGCACCTTCCGGACGCGCCACCCCGGCGCGTCCTCGACCTCGGATGCGGCCAGGGAACGCAGATCCTCCGGCTCGCCCGCCGCGGACACGCCGTGACCGGACTGGACGCCTCGTCGGCGCTGCTCGGCGACCTCACGACCGCGTTGGACGCCGAACCGGCCGCCGTACGGGAGCGCGTCCGCGTCGTCCAGGGAGACGTGACGCGGGCCGCCGCGCTGTGCGGGACGGCGGTCTTCGACGTCGTCCTCTGCCACGGCGTGCTCATGTACTTCGCCGATCCGGGCCCGCTCCTCGACGCCGTCGCGGCCGTCGTCGCTCCGGGCGCGCTGGTGTCCCTCCTGGCACGCAACGGTGACGCCCTGGCCATGCGGCCCGGCCTGTTCGGCGACTGGCCGGCCACCGCGGCGGCCTTCGACGGCACGTCCTACCGCAACCGGATCGGCGTCGAGGCCCGCGCGGACCGGCTCGCCGACCTGACGGCCGCGCTCGCCGAGCGCGGCCTGTCCGTGCCCGCCTGGTACGGCGTCCGCGTCTTCACCGACACGGCGGCCGACGACGCCCCCGTACCCGAGGACCTCGACGCGCTGCTCGCCTCCGAGGAGCGCGCCGGCCGCACGGACCCCTACCGCCGGGTCGCGGCCCTTCTGCACGTCATCGCCCGGCGGCCGTCGGGAGAGTGACGCTCTAAGCCTCCCGACGCGAGGTGGCGGCCAGGGAGCCGAGGAGGGCGAGGGCCTGGCTGCTCGTCGAGGCCGGTTCCGCGTGGTAGACGACGAGCTCCTGCCCGGGACTGGAGCGGACGTCGAAGGTCTGCATCGTCAAGGTCAGCTCTCCGACGTCGCGGTGGTCGAAGCGTTTGCGGTCGAGCGCCTTGCCACGGGCGTCGTGGTGGGCCCACAGTTCGGCGAACTCGGGGCTCTGGTCGAGCAGCTCGGCGAGCACCTGCCGTACTCGCGGGTCGTGCGGAGCCTTGCCGTAACCGAGCCGGAAGCCGGCCACCGAGTTTCGCGCGACGTCGTGCCAGTCCCGGTAGAAGGCTCGCGCGGCCGGGTCGGTGAACACGATGTGCATGAGGTTGCGTGAGTGCGCCCAGTCGTGGAAGAGCGCGTCGGCGATCGCGTTCGAGGCGAGCACGTCGTAGGCGCGGTTTTCTCTAGGCTCTCCGGAGTTGTCGATCTTCCGGCGTTCTGGAGGGGTTCGTGGCCGACGGTGGTGCGTACTGGGATGTCTACTTCTACGACTTCTTCTCGCCTCGTACGGGCGTGGTCGTCGAGGAGGTACCGGGGCTGGGGAGTCTGGAGGAGCGGGCTGTCGGTAACGGCGCGCGCCACGGTACGCCGGTTATCGTGGCGCGGATGGGTGAGGTGGATGCCCGGGTCAACTTGTTCTTCCGTACGGGCAAGGTGGCGGGCGGGAGGCCGTCGACGTGGCGGCGGTACGCCTACGCGCTGGTCGTGTGGATGAACTTCCTGCACGTGTTCGGGCGGCGGTGGGATGAGGCGACGGTGCGGGATGTCGAGGTGTTCAAGCATTGGAGGCTCACCGACCCTCGCAACCAGGATCGTGTCGCGCCGACCACCTTCGACACCGACCGGGCCGCTCTGAACTCCTTCTACTTCTGGGCCAGTGGTCGGTATGGGGTGGCGAATCCGGTGAAGACGGTGGCCGGGGATGCCACTCGTCGCTGGCCGGAGGAATCTGCGAACACTGTGGTGGGGCCGGGCGGCCGCGATCCGTTGCGTCCGGCGGGCGCCAGCCGTCGGCAGGTGAAGTGGATGCAGCGGCCTGCTTTCGAACAGTGGCGCGATATCGGCCTGCGCGGCTATGGGTTCGATGGGCTGCGGCGTCCGGGGTGGCGGGGGGCGTGTGAGGACCGGGATGCCGCGTTCGTGGAGGGCCTGTTGGGCACGGGCTTGCGGTTGGTCGAGTGGGCCAGCGTCTTGGATGTGGAGATCCCGCCGGTCGGCGAGGCGCGGTTCGCGGCGGGGTGGCTGTCGGCGGCGTGCATCAAGGGCGGCAAGGCCGGACGGACTTACCGGATCCCGCGCAGTGTGCTGCGCTCGATCGCCGGCTACACCGACCCGATCACCGGGTCACGGGCTGAGGCCATGCGACGCGCACAGCGGGCGGGCCGCTACCAGCGGTTGAGCAACCTGCAGATCGTGACCGGCTATAACCCGCGCAGCAGGCTGTTGTATCTGGAGGGCCGGGACGGCGTGGTCCATCGGTCGTTGGACGTGATCGGCCCGGACGAACGGCGGCTGCTGTTTCGTCGGGTGGGTGACGATCTCGAACCGCTCGCGCTGTGGTTGACGCCTACGGGGCTGCCGAAGAAGGCCCATGGCTGGGAGGACACCTTCCAGGACGCCAACGCTCGGGTCGCCGACCTGTGGGTGGATGAGTTCTTCCCCGGCCTGCAGGGCGCGGAGCGGGGTCGGCGGCGGGAAAAGTGCCCGCTGTGGTGCCGGCCTCATATGGCCAGGCACAGTTTCGCGTTGAAGTGGTACTCGATCCTGTCGGTGGCTTGGGAGCAACGTATCGCGGGGTTCACCGAGGAGCAGATCGCTGATCTGCGGGAGCAGTTCGGCGGCATCTGGTTCCAACTCGCCTCCATGCTCGGTCACCGAGACCCGATGGTCACCCGCGACACTTATCTGGAGCCCTTCACGTGCTTGCAGATCGACTACCTGATGTCGTTGCTGGATGAGGAGGAGACCGCTGCCGTCGACGCTCTGGTCCGCGTGGTCGTCTCTGGCAGCGGCCGGGTGCTCTCGGCGATCGAGGTCCGGTGACGCGGGTTGGTGCGGGGCGGGGCGGCCGCCGGGCCAGTCTGCCGGACGCTCAGTGGAGAGCTCCCGAGGCATTGATCGACGATGGGCTGGCCGTCCGGTTCGTGGAGGAGGGAACCGGCGAGGAACGGAACTTCGACTTCTCCGACGTGCCGGTGAGCCCGCAGTTGCAGCCCTGGCTGGCGCAGATCTTCCTGCGGAGGATCTCCCCGCCGAAGTCGGTGAAGAAGATCGAATCCGCGAAGGATTTCGCCTGGTATGCGCGCCGGTTCGGCGAGGTGCTCAGTCAGCAGATGCCTGCGCCCACTGCCGTCAACGACGTGACTGCCGGCCATATCGAGGCGTTCTCGGCCAAGTACGCCGGGCTGCGGTCTCATCGCCACTACGTCGACGTGCTCCGTGGCCTACTCCGCGACGCCCCGGAGCTGTCGGCCGAGGTGCGCCGGGCGGTGGTGACCGGGCGTCCGGGCCCTGGGCCCGGTCTTCGAGTGGTGCAGGCGGACGATCCTGCCGGGGGCACCGAGGACGAGGAGACGCCTGCCGAGTACACCGGGATCGAGTGGCAGCAGATCATGACGGTGCTGCGCCGCGACATCCGGCAAGCCCGTGACCGGATCCGAGCCGGTCGGACGCTGCTGGCCCGCTTCCGGGCAGGAGAACTGGCAGCGGGCAGCCATGAGGAACTGGTCGGGCGGCACCTTGACGTCTTCGAGCGGACCGGCGACTTCCCCCGAGCCCCGAACGGCGTCCCCAACACGACGACCACCCGCGCAGGCGGCGTCTGGCAGTTGTCGAGACAGCTGTGCTTGACGATCCCCGAGCTCGGCGCGTTCGCCCTTCTGCTGACCGCGCTCACCGGCGAAAACCTCGGGACCGTCGCTGCCTGGCCAGCCGTGACCTACCGCCCCGACGGCGGCCGCCAGGACCTGCCCGCGGTCGCACTGCTCGAGGCTTCCAAGCCCCGCCGGGGCCCCGACCGCGAACACATGATCACCGCGTTGGAGGACATCCCGTCGACGCTGGCCTCGGTGCTGGCCGAGGGAGAGGACGAGCGGCGGCTGTTCCGATCACCGTTGAAGGTCTATCTGCTGCTGATCGAGCTGACCGAGCTGACCCGACGGCACGGCGGCCACACCGGGGCGTTCAGCGCCTACACCCCTGCTCCAGGGAAGAAGCAGCACCGGTGGGTGAGTCCCGCACGCAACTTCCATCTCCACAAGTGGGCCGAGCAGAACGGGTTCGGGCGCCAGACCGGGGGCGACGGCGAGCTGCTGCCGTTGATCGAAGTGCGACGCGTCCGCAACACCGTGATCGAGCGCCGGCGGCGTCCGATCGCGCACTCACGGCGCACGATGAACGACCAGTACCTCAAACGCAGCGAGCACGTCATCCGCGAGAGCCGCGCCGTCGTTGCCGAGGCGCTACGCGGCGAGGTCGACAAGGCCCGAGCTCGGCAGAGTGTCCAGGTGTTCACCACGGCCTTCATTGAACGCGCCCGCCGCGCCCCGGAGATGGCCGCCGCCGAGGCCGGGGTGGACGTCGACACCCTGCACCGGCTGCTGTCCGGGGAGAACGACACCGTCCTGGCCGGCTGTGTCGACCATCTGGCTGGAATCCACAGCGACCCCGGACTTCCGTGCCCGGCCTCGTTCCTGGACTGCCTGACCTGCGTGAACGCCCGGGCGCTGCCTCATCAGCTGCCGGTTCAGCTGCTCGCTCAGGACCAGATCGCGGGCCTTCGCCCGCACCTGGATCCGCGCGTCTGGCAGACACGCTGGGCGGACACCCTCAGCAGGCTCCGTGATCTCACCGGCCCGCACCACTACACCGACGCCGAACGCGCCGACGCCCGATCCCGGATCGAGGACCGGCACCACGCCATGGTCGACGACCTGTTGCAGGGCAGATTGGAACTACGGTGACCACCACAGATCCACTCAGGGCGGCGGACCCCGACGTGGTGGTCCTGCGCGGCCGAACGATCCGCGCTGGCACACCGGCCACGCAGTTGTCACGCTTCGGTGACCAGGTCTGGATCTTGCAGCCGGCCCACCCCGACGCCCACCAGGGCGTGAACGCGGTGCACTGGGAGCCGTTCCCCGCTCACCTGGTGCCGCTGTTCAAGACCTTTGCCCTGGCCGTGCTGGATCACCCGGTCCCGGCCGAGTGGGCGGTGAGCACGGGAGTGCAGTTCCTGGGAGTACAGACGTTCTCGACACGGATGTTGCACCTTCGGGTGTTCGCCACCTGGATGAACGACCACGGGCTCAAGGAGTTGAACGTGGTCACCGACCGGCACCTGGAGCGTTATCGAAGCCACGTCCTGGCCCTGGATTGTCGCCCTAAGCGCCGCGCTGACCTGCTCAACGCCGTGTTGATGCTGCACAACTACCGGGAGTACCTGCCGCCCTCCTGCCAGCTGGCCACCCGGGCCGCGCCCTGGGGCGGCACCATCGACTACGACCAACTCGGCCCGATCGCGGTCAAGGGGGAGAACAAGACCCCGAAGATCGCGTCGGCAACGATGGAGAACCTGCTGGCGTGGTCACTTTGGATGATCGAGGAAGCTGGCCCCGACATCGTCGCAGCACACGACTTCTACCAACAGATACGCACGGGCACCCACCCATCCCAGCAGCGCTACGCCGGACTCGGGGAAACCGACCGGCTGAGGGTCTTCCTGGACCACTCGCAACGGGACCAAACGCCGCTTCCCGGCACCACGACATCCAGCGGGACAGTCGAGCCGAACGACCACTACCTCGGCCAACTCCTCGGCGCCTCCCGCCCTGACCACTACGTGAGGAAGTCACCGGTCCGCCGCCGGATGCTCGCGGAGGCGAGCCTGCCGATCAACGACAAGAGCCACCTGGGGTCTGCGGTCACCGGCACGATCAACGGCAAGCCGTGGCGTGACGAGCCGATCGCCCTCGACGAACTGGCCGATCTGGTGCGGTTGTTGTTCGCCGCGGGCGCGGTGATCGTCTGCTACCTGAGCGGAATGCGGCCGGGAGAATGCCTCAACCTGCGCAAGGGGTGTCGCGACACCGATCCCGACTCCGGCGAACTACTCCTCAACGGCCGCCGCGGCAAAGGCAGAGGCCGCACCCCAGCACCCGACCAGCCGCGTCGGCACGCCGAGCCCCACAAGAACGACGATCCGCTGAAACGGCCCTGGGTGGTGGTCCAACCCGTCCATGACGCCATCGCCGTCCTGGAACGCTTCGCCTTCGGCGACCTGATCTTTCCCGCCAAACCGATGAGGTCGGTGCGCAGCGGCTTCCTGAACAACCGGGCGCGCAGCAGCGCCTATATGGCCCAGGACATCAACGACTTCGTTGACTGGGTCAACCGCACCTTCACTACCACCGACCAGGACCCGCCGATCCCACCCGACTCAACCAAACACCTGCATCTGTCGCGGTTCAGGCGCACCCTGGCCTACTTCATCGTCCGCCAGCCGCGGGGCCTGATCGCGGCCGCGTTGCAGTATGGGCACGTGTCGACCCTGGTCACGCTCAACTACAGCGGCTCGGCCGACACCGAGTGGATGAACGAACTAGCCGTCGAGCGGCTGGAAATGGTCGTCGAGCAGACCGAGGAGGACACGAACCTGCTGGACGATGGCGAGCACGTCAGCGGCCCCGCCGCCGACGAATACCGGGTACGCGTCGTCCGCTCCGCGCCGTTTGCGGGCCAGGTGATCAACCACGCCCGCAACGTCGAACGACTCCTAGCCAGCGTCGACCCCAACATCCACCACGGCGAAGGCATGACCTGCGTCTGGACCAGGCAGACCGCCGCCTGCGAACGCGCCCGGATCGAGGCCGGCCTGCCCACAGACGGCCAGCCCGACCAAGCCGAATGCCGAACAACCTGCCAGAACCTCGCCTACACCGACCGCGACATCGTCCAACTGCAGCACCGGGTCACAGCCCTCGACGCGACCACCGCCGACCGACTCACCCCCCGCCCCCTCCGCGACCGCGCCGCCACCCAAGCCACCCAGACGCGGGAGATCATCAGCCGTCATGAACGATCTCGCACGACCGTTGTGACTCGCGAAGGAGAAGACGCGTGAGCCGCGCACCCCGCGATCGCGAAGCGGACAGAGCCACGATCCGGGCCGCCGCTGACCGGCTCCTGGCAGGAACCCCACTTCACTCGGCCTCGGGAAAGCTCACCGGGACCGAACTGATCACAGAATCGGGCCTCCGCCGTGACGTCGTCTACGGCCACCGCGACCTGGTCGACGACTTCCAGGCCCGCGTGAAGGCCCAGCACACCATCCCGCTGGCCATGCAGAAGCTCACTGCGGAGAACACCCAGCTCAACGAGCAACTCACCCATGCTCGAGCCAAGCTCGCCACGGAACGAGCCACCGGACAGGCGCTGCGACGCGCGATTGCCGAGCTGTCCCTGGAACTCCAACAGGCGCACGAGGAACTCGCTGCAGCCAGCGAGGTCACCGCGCTCCCCATCCAGGGGTCCCGGTAGTCCTGGAGGAATTTCCGACGGATATACCGCTGACCTGCGGAAACTCGGAGGGTTCTGGGGACCGACTGCCGAGCGGCGTCCGGATAGCCCCCGCTCAGTGAGACGTTCACCGGACGACTTATCTGAGGCGGCGTCTTCGCACGTCGTGATGGCCGCACGGGCATCTGTCCGGGTGTCCGTTGGAGGAACCTCTTACGGACACCCGGCGCCGCGCGAGCCCATATCCGTTGGTTTCTCCGCCAGGACTACCGGGACCCCGGGAGACCGCGGCGCTGTGCCGGTCCCACACCTGCTGGACGAGCGACCGGAAGTCGGTCCGCTCCGCGTCCGTGCTGCGGCGGACGGACGCCGCCACGGGCCGGGGCCGCGTTCCGCGCGGGCGGCGCCGACCACGATGGTGACCACGTCGCGCGCGTTCTCCCCGTCGGCCAGCGCGCCGGCGAACTCGGCCACGTCCTCCGGGGCCGGCGGCGAGTCCGGGGACGAGCGCAGCAGGATCACGCCGTCGTACTCGTCGACCGCCACCCCGGACCGGGCCGAGCCGGCCGCGCCTGATCCGGCGGGAAGACGCCCTGGTCCAGCGGGTCACGAGCTACCTCCGGTGACGGCTTCGGTCTCGTCGAAGAGGCGGCCGGCCACCGGATCCGACCGGATCCGCCACCGGGCCGTTCTTCCACGAGACCGCACGGCGGTCTGCGGCCGCCTCCCGCTCCGTACGCCGGGACCGGGCGAGAGATGGCCTCGGTACGACATACGTGGCACGCGGCCCGTGGGTTCACTCGATCATCACGTATTTCCGCCTTTTTCGCCCGGCGGATGGGGCGGTACGCGGTCGGCGCAGACTGATCACATGCGTGCTTCCATCGGCTCGATGGCCACGCGGTCTCCGGGACCCCGGGCGAGATGTTCTCGACTGACCTGGCGCCGTCACGATGATCCTGCTCGGCAGGCAACCGATGGTACGCGCAGCACGTCCCAAATTCAGGGACGGCGACGGCGAGATGGCGGCCGCCGTTCATCGGTGGCGAAGGGGATCGATGATTCGGCTGCGCTCGGGCGTAAAGCACCTCGGCTCGTGGGTCAGAGTCTTGTCGGTCCCGTTGGCCGCTGCTTGCTGTCTGTATTTCTCGGCCACGTCCATGGGACCGTCCTGGTCGGCGATGCTCGGTCACGGCACCCCTGGCACCTTCACAGCCGAACGGTGCGAGCGCGGGAAGTCCGGATGTTCCTGGGAAGGAACCTTCGTCTCCGACGACGGCTGGACCCTGCGCACGGACGTCGGACTCAGCGACGGGGACGGGGTGAGCCACGTCGGCCAGCAGGTCCGAGCGCTGGACATCAGCGACCAGGTCGTCTATCCCGAGAATAACTTCGCGGCCCTCAGCGCTGACCTCTTCTTCGAGGCGATCCTCCTCGTAATGTCACTCGCCACGCTTTTCGTCTGGACCATTCTGATGCTGAACCGACTCCGGCGACGGCGCCGCAGGACTCCCACCCACGACTGGCGGTCGGGGTCATTCCCGTAGGCCCCGGCCTTCGCGAATCATCTTGACCATGGTTCTGACCTGTGACGCACCCTGGAAACGGGGGGCGGTGAAGAGCGAAGGCTGATTCAGGACCGCGTAACGGTCAAGTTCGGTCCGCGACGCCTCTCTGCCCCACTCCGGCCACACCCCGGCCGGAGCCGTCGGCGCCGTAAGCGCCGTCGGCGGCGCGAGGGGCGGTGGTGCCGGCCGGCGACGCGGCCAGCGCCTCGCGGAGCAGGTCGGTGTCCACCGTCATGGGGTCCCGGTAGTCCTGACGGAGAAACCAACGGATATGGGCTCGCGCGGCGCCGTGGTGTCCGTAAGAGGTTCCCCAAACGGACACCGGCCGTCACCGTTCCTGCCCCTGTTACCCGGTCGGCAGGCCAGGACTACGGCGTCGATCCTTCTCGGTCCAGATCCTGCAGGACGCCGCCTCCCGCGGCCTCAACGTCACCGTCAACCCGATGCTCATGGACTTCGGGTACTCCCGATCGTGGGGCGACGCCCTGATCTCGGCCGCGAACGCGACGCTCGCCCAGATGAAGCAGATCTGGACCGGCAAGAGCGACGCCGCCTCAAAAAGATGCTCGGCCTCACCCCGATGATCGGTAAGAACGACACCGGCCCGACCACCACCCAGACGATCGCCCGCCAGCTGCTGAGCTACGCCCAGACCAACTGCTGGCGGACATCTGTGAGCGTCGGTGGGTGGTCTTGAAAGTGCTGGTTGGTGGCCAGGGTTTGTGCTGGTGGGCGGTCAGTGGAGTGCTGTGTGGTGGACAGGTCGAATGCTGGTCTGGCGGACAGTGAATGTGCTGTTCCGGTAGCTCGTCCGGGTCCGGTTCTGGAGCGCGACCATGGCCGGGGTGAGTGCTCCCGGGGACGAGCGTGCGGTGATGGGTGTCGTCTCCCGGACGGGCTGGGGCATCTGCGCGGTCAGCGCGTGGCCGAGGCTCGCCGATCGTGTGGGACGCGGTCCCGGGGTGTCTGTACGGCAGGACGCTGGTACTGGGCACGGGCCAACATGCATCAGTGAGCCTTTGTGGTCACGAGGTCGGTCATGGGCTGGATCGGATGGATGACAAGGCTAACCATCTGGGGTCTCCAGCCTGTAGGCCCCCAGGCTGCGGCCGAGGGCCGCCGTGGCAAGGCATTTGCCTCCGGTCTCGGGCCTCAGGCGGAACCGTATCGACTGAGAGATCGTCTCATCCCCGACAAATCGGATGATCGAAGGCGAGACGCTGCGTGAACGCGACAGTGTGGATGTTCCTCGTCGTCATTTTTGTGGTGACGCCGATAGCCCTCCTCAAATGGTGGTTCATCGGCAACCGCTTCACCGGGACCACGGCGAAACAGCTGTACAAGCACCACACCGACTCAAAGGCCGCCCAGGAACGAATGCGCCAACGGCCCGCCGGTTCACCCGTACCCCAGCCCGCCGAGGCCCTCCCCGGCAGCGCCCAGTACGACGCCTCCATCGCGCGGAGCCGCGCTGGCGATCACCAAGCCGCATGCGCTCACCTGCAGGAGGCGATCGCCATCCGCCGTGCCCAGCTCGGCGATGAACACGAAGCGACGCTGACCTGCCGGATCTCGATGATCGGCACCCTCTGCAGCCTGAAGCGAGTCGCCGATGCCAACCGCGAGACCGACGAGGTCGCGGCGATCCTGCAACGGAAGACCATCGACCCGAAAACCGAGGCCATCTTCCGCACTCAGGAGAGACTGGCCCGGCACCTGCAAAAGCTGTACGGCGATATTTGAAGGACCCGGCCTCAGCGAGGCACGTCCATGCTGACGTCGCAGGTCAAGGGTCTGATGCGGGGTATCACGTCAGGTCCTGTGCCCGGTTCAGGAGACCCCGGGTCCCGGGACTCTACTGACGGGTAGTAACGCTAAGGACGGAGCGGCAGGTCATCCCTGAAGGGGTGGGGCCGGTCAAGTCGCTAGGAGTGGGCGGTTTGGTTCGTGCTGACCGTTTCTTGAGTGGTGGCGGGCTGATTTTGGGCGCGCTGAGGTGCCGGGGGCGGGGTCAAGGTGGAGCGCCTACTGGACGAACGACCTCGAGGCCGTCCCCGGGCCCTCGGTGAGGGCTCTCCGCTCCCGAACGTGTCCTGAGCCCCAAAGTAGATCGATCGGTGCAGGTCACAAGGTCCGTGCCGAGCCTCGCGGAGACTGGGGTTTCGGCGCCGGGTGGCGGCGCTGAGCATGCGGCCGAATTGGTGCGGGAGACGACACCAATGCGCTGACCTGCGCCTATGTCGCTCCACTGGCCGGACAGAATCGGCGTTCTGTCGGGTCAGGCGCTACTTGGCGGCTCAGGACACGTTCGGGAGCGGAGGGCCTCGTCGGTAGGCCGTGTGTGGATGCGCAGGATGTCGATCCGGGCGTGGCCGCCGACCCTGCCAGCGGAGCGCGGACATCCGCCGAGCCTGGAACGGCCGCCAGCCGAGCGCCCGGGGAGAGCCGCCGACCTAGACCACTCCGGTTAAACGGAGACCTGAGACCTTCGATTCTCGGGACTAGCAGCCCCGTCCCCAGATGGCGGCGGGTGGGGTGTCTGTTCAGCCGACGAGTGGGGTCACTCCGCCGCCGTTCTTGGCCTCGATGAGGCGGAACGACTCGCCCGAGGTCAGGATCAGGTGTGCGTGGTGGAGAAGTCGATCCACTCCGGCGCTGGCCAGGGTCTTGGGCATGATCGAATCGAATCCCGAAGGGTGGGTGTTGCTCGTCAGGATGATCGAGCGGCGTTCGTATGCGCAGTCGATGATGCGGTAGAACGCCTCGGCCTGGATGGGTTCGACGGGCAAGACGCCGATGTCGTCGATGACGATGATGTGGTTGGCGCAGATCTTGGCGATGGTGCGGGTGACGGCGCCATCCACCTTGGCCTTGGCGAGCTGATCAGCCGGCCCGGCCGCTCCCGCCCCATCAGGCTCTGCCCGCCATCCCGCAGCCGCACATACCGCTTCACCGTTCTGGGGTGGCATCCCACCAGCTCAGCCGCCGACCACACACTGTGGGTCAGGTCATAGGCGTTGAGGATCTCGCAGATCTCCGCATCCGATTTCACCGGGCGTGGGTTCCTCTCCGTGAACGAGTTCGTGAACTGGCACCCGAACTCTCTCCACACCGGCACCCACCCGGTCCGTGAACACGCCTCCTTGATCAACCCCAGCCCGTCACCCGATCGGCACTTCCCTGTCCGCCTACCAGCACAACCCATGTCCACCCGCCCGCACCCGCTGTCCGCCCACCAGCACCCGATCTGTCCGCCAGACCGGCACCAGGCCGTCCGCCCACCTACACAACCCATGTCCGTCAGCCAGCACCCACCCGTCCGCCTACCAGCACTTTCACCTGTCCGCTAGCACCAACCACGTCGGGTACATCGGCTTCTGGTCCGTCGGCCGCGACAACGGCGGCTGCCCGAACGGCTCCGTCTCGCCGACCTGCAGCGGCATCGGCCAGAGCACGTACGAGTTCACCGGCATCTTCAAGGGGTTCACGGGCTGACACGGAGGCCATCGAGGAGGGAGGCCCCACGGCCGGTCCCACCCGCCAGAGCGGGACCGGCCGCCGGGGCTTCCCCGGAGGGCATCAGGTGCCACGGTGGCTCAACGTCCGGTCCTGCGCCGCATCCGACGCAATTCCTTCCTGCAGAGGGAGAATCCCCCCCACGTGAAGCAGATGGTGCACAGGATGTTCACCGTCGTCGCCGACCATCCGCTACCACTGATGAACGTGGGATCGTCAGTCTCATAACGGATATGCACGGTGTCCCCGACGTCCGGCGACAAAC
Source organism: Actinoallomurus sp. NPDC050550 (assembly GCF_040655075.1). Taxonomy (NCBI): domain Bacteria; kingdom Bacillati; phylum Actinomycetota; class Actinomycetes; order Streptosporangiales; family Thermomonosporaceae; genus Actinoallomurus; species Actinoallomurus sp. NPDC050550. The sequence continues at coordinate 206,822 of NZ_JBFAJC010000008.1, forward strand.
CCACCTCCAGGGCGTACACCTGCGCAGTGATCGTTTGGCCATCGCGGGTGCGGAACTCGACGGCGACATCCCTGTTCTTCAGCCCGAGGCCCGTCTGGACCACCGTGGCGGACGTCGTGACGCCGCGAGTGATGAGCAGGCACTCGACGACACCGATGAAAATCCCGAAAACCGCGAAGCCAACACCGAGCGCGATCGAAACCAATCCGGAGGCGCGGGATCTATGCGTGAACCTCTGTTTCACCTAAGTAGGACGCGCGCGCTGCAGGTTCGGTTACCACCTCGTCATCACCGACATCGACGCACCACGGCGCCGGCTCGCCCTATCACGCCGCCAAGCCCGATAACAGACCGCAGCCGCAACTTCCACCGCCTACGGCGCCAGCACCAACCAGTCCGGCCAACTCCGACACGTACTCAGTCTCAGCTCTGTACTCCAAGGAGTACGCCGACATCCAACGCCGACAACATCAAATCCGACAAGCAGCTTGCCTAGTGAATGCGTTGTAGACGATGGCGGGGTTGTTCGGCCATGCGGTCATGAGCTGCAGCAGGCTCGGGTCGACGCGCTCGTCGACGGCGGTGGCCCGGGCGCGGGGGCTGAGCCCGGCCAGGCGGAACAGGTGTTCGCGGCCGTCCTCGTCGAGGCGCAGGGCTGCGGCCAGGGCGTCGATCACCTGGGTCGAGGGCGTGCGTTCGCGGCCCTGCTCGAGGCGGATGTAGTAGTCGACGCTGACGCCGGCCAGCATCGCCACCTCTTCGCGTCGCAGGCCGGGGACCCGCCGGTGGCCGACGCTCGGCAGATCGGCCTCGCCCGGCGTGACCTGGGCCCGCCGGGCGCGCAGATAGGCGCCGAGATCGGAGCGTGTCATATCGGCCATCGTATGAGCGTTCGCCGATGGCTTGGTGGGTGTGGTACTCCCAGGAAGACGGCGCCCTTCTTCATCCGTTCGGGACCGGCCATCGTCGAAGTCATGCCGACCAACCAGGATGAAACACCGCCCGACCGCAAGGTCGTCCTCGTCACGGGCGCCAGCAGCGGTACCGGGCGCACGCGATCGAGCCGGACGCCATCGCCGAGGCGGTGTCGTACGCCCTCACGCAGCCGCCCGGCGTCGACGTCAACGAGATCGTCGTACGGCCTGCCCACCAGCGCTGACCGACCCCAAGGAAGAAAGCCATGACCATTACCCCGACCACCTGGGATCTCACCGGACGGGTCGCCGTCGTCACCGGCGCCGCACGGGGCATCGGCCGCGCCACGGCCACCCTGCTGCGCGCCCGCGGCGCCCGGCTCGTCGTCACCGACCGCTCCGAGGCGGTCCGGGAACTCGCCGCGGCCGACCCCGACAACGTCGCCGCGCTGGTCGATGACGTCGCCGATGAGGAACTCGCGCGATCGACCATGCGGCTGGCCGTCGACCGATTCGGCCGGCTCGACATCCTCGTCAACAACGCGGGCCGTACCCTGAACAAGCCGATCACCGAGACCACCGTCGAGGACTTCGAGGGCATCCTGCGCGTCAACGCCGGCGGCAACTTCGTCCAGGCACGCGAGGCCTTCCGTGTCATGGAGACCGGTGGCGGCGGCGCGATCGTGTCGGTCGCCTCCATCTCATCGGTCGTCGCCTTCGAGACGCAGACGGCCTACGCCGCGTCGAAGGGCGCCCTCGCCCAGATCACGCGCGTGCTCGCCATCGAGGGCGGCCCGAAGGGCATCCGCTCCAACGCGGTCCTCCCCGGCGTGATCGACACCGACATCATGGAAGGCGTCGTCGAGAACGGCCGCGAGATGCTCGCCTCGTTCGGCGAGGCCCACCCGATCGGCCGGATCGGGCGTCCCGAAGAGGTCGCCGAGGCCGTCGCGTTCCTCGTGTCCGACGCCGCCTCCTTCATCACCGGCGCGCTCGTCGCCGTCGACGGCGGATGGACCGCCCAGTGAGCGGGCCCGTCTTCGTCGTCGGCGCGGGCCCGAGCATCGGGGCCTCCGTCGCCCGCCGCTTCGCCCGGGAGGGTCACCCGGTCGGACTCATCGCCCGCGGGCGAGCGCGCCTCGACGCCATCGTCGGCGACCTGCGGGGCCGCGGGCACCACGCCATCGCCACCACCGGTGACATCACCGACCCCGACGACATCGCCCGAGCGCTCGACGAGCTGACGTCCGCCCTCGGTGTTCCCGAGGTCGTCTGCTTCAGCCCGCTCGCCGACATCGCCCTCATCCGGCCCGTCCTCGACACCACGGCCGGAGACGTGAAGGACGCCCTGGCCCTCACGGTCGTGGGTGCCGTCGCCGTCGTCCAGGCCGTCCTGCCGGGGATGCTGGAACACGGCTCCGGCACGCTGCTGTTCACCACCGGTGGCGCCGCCGTCCGACCCAGCCCGGAGCGCGCCGTGAGCGCCGTCGTGTACGCCGGGCTGAACAGCTACCTCGACCTGCTCGCGCAGACGCTGCCGGAACGAGGAATCCACGTCGGCCGCGTCACCATCGTCGGCGCCGTGGGGCCGGGACTCACCCACGAACCCGACGACATCGCCGAACACCTCTGGCGCCACCATGACGTACCGACGGAGACCGTGACCGTCGTGACCTGAGCGGACCTGGCGTCGACGGGCACGGGCGGCCGGAATAGCCCGGAACGACCGCGCCTTGTCCACGATGTGACCGATCATGAGCTGTTCGAACTCGGTGATCTCCCGTTGTCGCGCGGCGGCACCCTGCCGGACGCCCGGCTCGCCCACCGGACGTACGGTGAGCTCGCCCCCGACCGATCCAACGCGATCCTCTTCCCGACCTGGTTCGCCGGGACCCACGAGGCGAACGAGTGGCTGATCGGCGACGGACGGCCACTGGACACCCGCCGGTACTTCGTCATCGTGCCGAACCTGTTCGGCAACGGCCTGTCCAGCTCCCCGAGCAACACCCCGGCGCCGTACGACCGCGCCCGGTTCCCGAACGTGACGCTGTACGACAACGTGGCGGCGCAGCATCGCCTCGTCACCGAGCGGTTCGGCGTCGACCGGCTGGTCCTGGTCATCGGCGCGTCGGTGGGCGCCGGGCAGGCGTACCAGTGGGCGGTGAGCCATCCCGACATGGTCGAACGCATCGCGCCGATCACCGGGTCCTCGCACACCAGCCCGCACAACCAGGTGTTCCTCGAAGGCCTCCGGGCGGCGCTCACCGCCGACTCGGCGTTCGCCGGCGGCGACTACGCCGAGCCGCCGCGCGACGGCATGCGCGCCTTCGCCCGGGTGTACGCGGGCTGGGGTCTCTCCCAGGCCTTCTACTGGCAGCGCCTGTACGAACGGCTCGGGTTCCCCACGCTGGAGGACTTCCTCACCGGCGTGTGGGAGCCCAACTTCGCCGGCTCCGACGCCAACGACCTGCTCGCGATGATGCGGACCTGGCAGCACGCGGACGTCGGGCAGACCCCGGGGTTTGACGGCGACACCGTGGCGGCGCTCGGCTCGATCAAGGCGCGCGCGCTCGTCATGCCGTCGGAGAAGGACCTGTACTTCCCGCCCGAGGACGAGGCGTGGAGCGTCCAGCACATCCCCGACGCCGAACTGCGCGTCATCCCCGGCATCTGGGGACACATCGCGGGCGGCGGCGCCGACCCGGACGCCGCGGCGTTCATCGGCGAGGCGCTGCGGGAGTTCCTGCGGCGCTGACCCGGGCCGGCGTCGGAGTTCCGGTACGGCCGAGCGGACAGTCCTCGGCGCTCCGGGCATCGCTTCGGAGCTGAGCGGACCGGCCCCGCGGCACCACGGCATGGCGGTGCCGCGGGAGTGCTCAGCCGTCGGCGGCCCGGCGTACGGCGGTCTCGATGATTTCGAGGCCGGCGACGGCGTCGTCGAGCGTGACCGGGGGCGGCCCCTCGCCGCGGACCGCCGCCGCGACGGCCGGATAGAAGTCCTGGTAGCGGCCCGGGTCGGTCGGCTCGGGCCGGGTGTCGCCGGGGGTCCCGACCGTTCCGTACGCCTCCGGGGGCGTCACGCCGTACTCCGGATCCGCGGGCGTGAGCCCGGCGCGGAGCTGGTCCTCCTGGACGTCCAGGCCGTAGGTGACGTAGGCGGCGCGGTCGCCCAGCACCCGGAACCGGGGGCCGAGGTCCGCGCTGATCGCGCCCATCCACAGGTGGGACCGGACCCCGCTCTCATGCGTCAGCGCCACGAACGCGTCGTCGACCGCCTCCGCGCCGGGCCGCCGTACGTCCAGCTCGGCGTGGACGTCGACGGGCGGGCCGAACAGCGTGACGGCCTGGTCGATCAGATGGGCGCCGAGGTCGTACAGGACACCGCCGGCGGCGGCCGGGTCGGCGGTCTCCTTCCAGCCCGGCTTGATCTGCGGGCGCCACCGCGTGAACCGCGACTCGAACCGCAGCACCCGGCCGAGCGTCCCGTCGCCGATCAGCCGCGCGGCGGTCCGGAAGTCGCCGTCCCAGCGGCGATTGTGGAACGGCACGATCAGTGGGCCGCCGGCAAGTGACCGGGCCTCGGTGGCCGTGGCCGCGATCGGCTTGTCGACCACTACGGGGAGGCCCGCGTCGAGCGCAGCGCGGGCCAGCGAGACGTGCGTGCGGTTCGGCGTCGTCACCACGACCAGGTCGTATCCGCCGGACCAAACGTCGTCGGGTGCGTCGAGGAGCTCGGTTCCGGCGTACCGGTCACGGACGGCGGTCCGGCGTTCCGGGTCGCGGGTCACGACGGCCGCGAGCTCCAGGCCGGGGGCGGCGGCGATCAGGGGAGCGTGAAAGACCGCACCCCCGGTTCCATACCCGATCAGAGCGACACGCAGATTGTCCACAGATGGCCTCCTTAAAGGCCATTTGATCACGCTGCGGGTCTGTCCCGGCACGGTGGAGTCGGCTTACTCTCCGAATGTGCGTACGCCCGACCCGTCCCCGGCAGCGAATCTGGCCGAGTCGCTGAGCCAATGGACCCTCGCTTTCGGCTGGTGGGACCGGGTGGCGTTCCTGTGCGGTGACGACGACTTCACCCACGGGGAGGTGCATCTCGGGGCGGGCCGCGCGGCGGGCATGTTCCAGGAGCATGGGGTACGGCCCGGCGACCGGGTGGTGATCGCGCTGCCCGGGTCGATGGAGTTCGTGTGGGCGTTCCTTGGCGCGGTGCGCATCGGGGCGATCGCGCTGCTCTCCGATCCGGAGGCTTCGGCCCTCCCTCCGGGAGAGGTCGCGGTCTGCGCACTCGGTCGGCACGAGCACGTCATCACGCCCGCCGAACTGGTCGCCGCGATGTCCCGCGTGCGGACGCCACCGGCGCACCCGGTGCACCTGGGCACGCCGGCCTTCGCCCAGTACGGCGCGCTGTACGCGCACGGCGACCCGGAGGCGTCGTTCCTGGCGATGGAGCCGTTCGGCCTGCGGGAGAACGACGTGCTGTTCTCCGTGCCGAAGACGTACGACCCGGTGGGGCTGCGCAACACCGTCTTCCTGCCCCTGTACTCGGGGGCGAGCGCGGTGCTCGACTCCGGCCGCCGTTCGGTCACCAGGGTCGCCGAGCGGGTACGCCGCCACCGCGCGAGCGTCCTGCTCTCGACGTCGGCGTTCCTGACGAGGCTCGCCGCGGAGGGGTCCCGCGAGCCGTTCTGGCCCCTGCGCATGGCCGTGTCCCAGGGCGCGCCCCCGCCGGTACACGCCGAGGAATGGCTCGGCTGCCCCGTCCTGACCCCGTGACCGAGGGGCCCGCGCCGACGCAGGTGCGCTGACCTGAGGTGAGAACCCGCGGCGATCAGGGACCCGGACCGGCGTAGGCATCTTGACCGGCGGTGAGCAGGCGTGGTCGGCGGGGGCAGGGACCCAGGCCGGGGTGGGTGCCCTGAGCGGAGGTCAGGATGCCGCGCCCGCGTAGGTGCCGAAGCTCCAGAAGACGCCCTCTGGGTCCCGGAGGGTGAACCCGCGCGACCCGTAATCCTCGTCACGCAGGCCCTGAACGACGGTCGCTCCCGCCGCCACCGCCCGTTCGTACAGCGCGTCGGGCTCGTCGATCACGACGTACACCGATCCCGTACCGGGCGGCAGGTCGGCGATCGCGCTGTCGGTGCGGGCGGCGCTGCCGAGCATGACGCCGCCGCCTCCCGGCGCGCGGAGCTCGGCGTGCTCGACCCGGCCTTCGTTCTCGTAGACGGCGACCTCCTCGAACCCGAAGGCGTCGACGAGGAACCGGATGGCGGCGTGGGCGTCCTTGTAGCGGAGTGCGGGCCAGATTCGTGTTTCGCTCATGCCCTCATCGTTCCCCTGGAGCGTCCTCGTCGCCTTGGACGAATGGGAGCTCCTCCTCGGCCAGCCACGCCGACGGGGGACACCCGGCCAGGTCGTTCCAGTCGCGGGCCAGGTGCGCCTGGTCGTAGTAACCGCAGGCGGCCGCGACGTCCGCCAGGGGCGGCCGGCCGGGCCGCTGGAGCAGCTGTTTGGACCGCTCGAACCGCATCACGCGGGCGGCCTCCTTGGGCCGCAGGCCGTACTCCGCGGCGAACCGCTCGCCCAGGTGCCGCCGGCTCCAGCCCACCTCGCGTGCCAGGTCGGCGATCCGTACGGTGCCGTCGGTCTCGGCGAGCCGCCGCCAGGCGTACGCGATTTCGGGCGCCGGTCCCGGCAGCCGGCCGATGCCGCGCGACAGCACGTCCTCGACCACGGCGAATCGCGCCCGCCAGGTGCCGGCCTCGGTCAGGCGTTCGACCAGCTCGGCGGCCCGCGGGCCGATCAGGTCGTCGAGGGACAGGACGGCCCCGCCGATCGCGCCGGCGGGCAGCCCGAACAGGGAGCGCGCCCCCTCTGGCGTGAGGTCGAGCTGGATTCCGGCCAGGTCACCGTCGTGCGCGATGGTCACCGGCCAGGTGTGCATGCCTCCCACGAGGGCCATGAAGGCCGTCGGCGTCCGGTCCGCGCCGACGAGCGTACGGGTCGGTGCGTCCAGGCCGAGGATCACGGTCAGGTGCCGAGACGGGAGCCCCCGATGCGTCCCCGGGGCGAAGCCCTCGTACCGGTAACCGACGCAGCGCGCCACCGACGGTGCGAGCCGCACCGACGGCCGCACCCGGGCCGTCTGTTCGACGGTAGCGCCACTTCCCATGGCCTCCACGGTAACCGGCGGACAGCGGAAACGGCGGCGCTCGCCACCGATACCGGACTGGGCCACGCCGCACCGACCTGGATCGCCGCGCCGGACCTCGCCGTGGCCGTCGCCTCCGGCACCCTCGACCGCCGCGACCGTCCGTCCCGCGAAGTAGTCAGGCATTGTGCTGTTCCCATGGCCGACGCTCACGTCCGGTAGGGCGCGGCGTACACCTCGCTGTCGGCTCGGAGGACGATCTGGCGAGAGTTTCATCCAAGGGATGGGGTGACCTGCGGCGGTGCGGGGCGAGGGTGGGCCTCGTAGACTGGGCGCGCGACGGCGAAGGGAAGGAACCCGGTGTGAATCCGGGGCTGTCCCGCAACTGTGACCGGGTAGCGAACCCGCGTGTACGGCCACGGCGATCAGCTGGAAGGCCGCGGGGGAGCGGTGACCTGGGAGTCAGGAGACTTCCCGCCGTCGGCGACCTTTCACCCGAGCCGGGGCGAGGACCCCCGAGGGAAGGAACGACGCGTGCGTGTCCTGCTGCTCTCAACGGCCGATACCGAACTCCTGTCGGCCCGCTCCGCGAACGCCGGATATGTGACCGGCAACCCGTCCCGGCTGGACGTCGCCGACCTTGACGGGCTCTGCGAGGGCGCCGACGTCGTGGTCGTCCGGCTGCTCGGGGGGCTGAAGACCTGGCAGGAGGGCGTGGAGGATCTGCGCCGCCGGGGCCTGCCGCTGATCGCGCTGGGCGGGGAGGCCGCTCCGGACGCCGAGCTGATGGCGCTGTCGACGGTGCCCGCCGGCGTCGCCGCGGAGGCGCTGGACTACCTGCGCGAGGGCGGCGTGGACAACCTGCGGGAGCTGGCCCGCTTCCTGTCCGACACCGTGCTGCTCACGGGTGAGGGCTTCGAGCCGCCGCGGCGGATGCCGGCGTACGGCGTGCACCAGACCGGGGTCGAGCCGAAGGACGGCCGGCCGACCGTCGGCGTCGTCTTCTACCGGGCGCACGAGCTGTCCGGCAACACCGCCTTCGTGGACACGCTGTGCGAGCGGATCGAGGAGCTGGGCGCGAACGCGCTGCCCGTCTTCTGCGGCTCGCTGCGCTCCGCCGACGAAGAGCTCCTAACACTGCTGGGCCGGGCGGACGCTCTTGTCGTCACCGTGCTCGCCGCCGGCGGGGCGGTGGCCGCGGACGCGTCGGCGGGCGGCGACGAGGACGCGTGGGACGCCGGGGCGCTGGCCGCCCTGGACGTCCCCGTCATCCAGGGGCTGTGCCTGACGACGTCCCGTGCCACCTGGGAGGCGTCGGACGCGGCGCTGTCCCCGATGGACGCCGCGATGCAGGTCGCGATCCCCGAGTTCGACGGCAGGCTGATCTCGGTGCCGTTCTCCTTCAAGGAGGAGGGACCGGACGGCATCCCCGTGTACGCCGCCGACCCGGAGCGGGCCGCGCGCGTCGCCGGGATCGCCGTCCGCCAGGCACGCCTCGGGCACACGCCGGTCGCCGAGCGCAGGCTCGCGATCGTGCTGTCGTCGTACCCGACCAAGCACGCCCGCGTCGGCAACGCCGTCGGCCTGGACACGCCCGTCTCGGCGGTCCGCCTGCTCGCGGCGCTGCGGGAGGCCGGCTATGACGTCGGCGACCATCCCACCGACGGGGACACGCTGATCCACTCGCTGATCGCGGCGGGCGGCCACGACGTCGAGTGGCTGACCGAGGAGCAGCTGCGCGCCGCGCCCGCCCGGGTGCCGCTGAAGGACTACGAGCGCTGGTTCACCGCGCTGCCGGAGTCGCTGCGCGAGGGCATGCGCGAACACTGGGGCGAGCCGCCGGGCGAGCTGTACACCGACGACGACGAGATCGCGCTGGCGTCGCTGCAATTCGGGAACGTCGTGCTCATGATCCAGCCGCCGCGCGGGTTCGGGGAGAACCCGGTGGCGATCTACCACGACCCCGATCTGCCGCCGTCGCACCACTACCTGGCGGCGTACCGCTGGCTGGACGAGGTGTTCGGCGCCGACTCGGTGATCCACCTCGGCAAGCACGGCACGCTCGAGTGGCTACCCGGCAAGGGCCTCGGGCTGTCGGCCGAGTGCGCTCCGGACGCGGTCCTCGGCGACCTGCCGCTCGTCTACCCGTTCATCGTCAACGACCCGGGCGAGGGCACCCAGGCGAAACGGCGCGGCCACGCCGTGGTCGTCGACCATCTGGTGCCGCCGATGGCGCGCGCCGACACGTACGGGGACCTGGCCAGGCTCGAACAGCTCCTCGACGAGTACGCCACCGTCCAGGCGATGGACCCGGCGAAGCTGCCCACCGTGCGCGCCCAGATCTGGACGCTGGTCAAGGCCGCCGAGCTCCACCACGACCTGCACGTCAGCGACGAGCCGGGCGAGGGCGACTTCGACGACTTCGTCCTGCACATCGACGGCTACCTCTGCGAGATCAAGGACGTTCAGATCCGCGACGGCCTGCACATCCTCGGCCAGGCTCCGGAGGCGGAACAGCGCGTCAACCTGGTGCTGGCCGTCCTCCGCGCCGCGCAGGTGTGGGCGGGCCGGGCGGGCGCGCTGCCGGGCCTGCGCGCCGCGATCGCGCAGGCCTACGGGCTGGACGAGCGCGAACTGCTCGCCGAACCGGGCGCGCGGGTGGAGGCCACGGAGCTCGCCGAGCTCGTGGACGGTCCCGCGCGGACCGCCTCCGACGTGGTCGACCTCCTCGAGGCGGTGGCGCGCCGACTCGTCGTCGGCATGGAGACGCTCGGCTGGGACGCCTCCCGGGCGGCCGCCGTCTGCGCCGAGGTGCTCGGCGGCGAGGTTCCCGACGTCGTACGCCTGCTGGAGTTCGGCGCGCGAGAGGTCGTGCCGCGCCTGGACGCCACCTCGCGGGAGATCGACGCGGTCCTGCACGCGCTCGACGGCGGCTACGTGCCCGCCGGTCCGTCCGGCTCGCCCACGCGCGGGCTGGTCAACGTGCTGCCGACCGGCCGTAACTTCTACTCCGTCGACCCGAAGGCGATCCCGTCCCGTACGGCGTGGGACGTCGGGGTGTCCCTCGCCGAGTCGTTGATCCGGCGCCACCTGGACGACACCGGCGAGTATCCGCGCAGCGTCGGCCTCACGGTGTGGGGGACCGCCGCGATGCGCACGCAGGGCGACGACATCGCCGAGGTGCTCGCGCTGATCGGCGTCCGCCCGGTGTGGGACGAGGCGTCGCGCCGTGTCACGGGCTTCGAGATCGTCCCGAGAGAGGAGCTGGGCCGGCCGCGCGTGGACGTCACCCTGCGGATCTCCGGGTTCTTCCGCGACGCCTTCCCGCACGTCATCGCGCTCGTGGACGACGCGATCGGCGCGGTCGCGGCCCTCGACGAGCCGGACAACCACGTCCGCGCCCACGCGCTGGAGGACCTGGCGGGACACGGCGACTGGCGGCGCGCGACCAGCCGGATCTTCGGGTCGAAGCCGGGCGCGTACGGCGCGGGCCTGCTGCCGCTGATCGACGCCCGCAACTGGCGGGACGACCGGGACCTCGCCGAGGTGTACGCCGTGTGGGGCGGCTACGCGTACGGGCGCGGCCTGGACGGGCGGGAGGCGCGCCCGGACATGGAGGCGGCGTTCCGCCGCATCTCGGTCGCGGCCAAGAACCAGGACACCCGCGAGCACGACATCGTCGACTCCGACGACTACTTCCAGTACCACGGCGGCATGGTCGCCATGGTCCGGTCGCTCACCGGGAAGAACCCCGCCGCCTACGTCGGCGACTCCGCGCTGCCCGACCAGGTGAAGACGCGCACGCTCGGGGAGGAGACCCACCGGGTGTTCCGCGCCCGGGTCGTCAACCCGCGGTGGATCGCCGCGATGCGCCGGCACGGCTACAAGGGCGCCTTCGAGCTCGCCGCGACCGTCGACTACCTCTTCGGCTACGACGCCACGGCCGGGGTGGTCGACGACTGGATGTACGAGAAGCTGGCGCAGGAGTACGTCTTCGACGCTGAGAACCGCGCATTCATGGAGCGTTCGAACCCGTGGGCGCTGCGCGGCATCACCGAGCGGCTGCTCGAGGCCGCCGACCGCGAGCTGTGGGCCGAACCCGCCGCCGAGACCCTGGAGCGCCTCCGCCAGACCTACCTCGATCTGGAGGGTGACCTGGAGGCGGGCGAGTAGGCGACATCTACCGACATCGCGACTGAATCGCGCTGATTCGATCACCCAGACTGGTTGAATCTGCGCAATGAGCGCTGATCCACCGGCCGACCTGAGACTCCGCGACTACGCCCCTCGTTCCCAGGTATGGGCCGAGGTCACGTCGGTTCCGACCGCCGCCGTTCCGTGCGTCGACGTGCACAACCACCTGGGGCGGTGGCTGTCGCCCGACGGCGGCTGGCTGGTCCGGGACGTGGGGGAGCTCGTCGCGGCGATGGACGAATGCCAGGTCGCGACGGTCGTCAACCTCGACGGCCGCTGTTCCTTCGCCACCCCGAGCGGGTGCTGTTCGGACCGACGCGCACCCTCCTCGCGGCGACGACCACCGTCTGTGGTTCCGTTTCCTCGAGTCGGCCGACGAGGCGTCTCCGCTCGGGCTGCAGAATTTCCAGGGCGTCCACCAGACGAACTGGTCGGTGCTCATGGCCGGCACCGTAACCAGCCAGATTCCCGTGCTCGTGCTCTCCGTGCTCGTGTAGCGCTTCTTCGTCCGGTCGATCGTCTCGTCCGGCCTCAAACGACCCACCGGCCGTGAGCGGGTGACCGACCAGGTCATCCGCTCACCGCCATCGGCGCCCGCCGTGCGATCAGACCGCAGTGACCTCGACGCCCGCGGCACGCAGCCGGTCGAGCTCGGCGGTGTCCGCGCCGACATCGGTGATCAGCACGGAGATCTCCTCGATCCCCGTGATCCGGGAGAAGGCGCGCCTGCCGACCTTAGAGCCGTCCGTCAGCACGATCACCCGGCCGGCGGTGCGCAGAAGGCAACGATCGGTCTGCGCCTCCACGTCGTCGTGCGTGCTGATGCCCCGGCCGGCCTCGATGCCGTCGACGCCGATGAAGACCAGGTCGAGGTTGATGTCGGCCAGCGCCTGATTGGCGATCGGGCCGACCAGTTCGTACGATGCCGAGCGCACGCTGCCGCCGGTTACCACGAGGTCGATGGACGGACGTACGGACAGCTCACCGGCGATGTTGAGCGCGTTCGTGATCACCTTGAGCGGGCGGGCCGCCGCGCCGAGAAGCCGGGCCAGCTCCGTCGTGGTCGTGCCGCCGCCCAGGCCGACCGAATGCACCGACTCGGTCACCAGCTCCGCCGCGGCCTGGGCGATCCGCAGTTTCTCCTGGTGATGGCGGCCCGTGCGATAGCGCATCGGCAGCTCGTACATCACCTCGGCCGAGACCGCGCCACCGTGCGTGCGTTTGAGCAGTTGCTGCTCTTCTAGCACGTGCAGGTCACGGCGGATGGAGGCGGGTGAGGCCTTCAGCTCGGCGGTCAGCTCGGCCACGGAGACGGAGCCGTCCCGGGCGAGCCGGTCGAGGATCAGGCCGAGCCGCTCCTCTTGGCGCATCCGATCACTATAAGGCGTTCCCTGGCGATTGATAATCGGCGGCATGGGATGCATCGCTCACCCTCGCTCATACGGTTTGGCGTTTGCTCATGCGTGCGCTCCTGGCACCTCCGCCGCGAGGCGAAGAGCGCCGGGAGCGCATATGTCCGGGGGGACTGGCGGCGGCCCGGGAGCCGCGGACCACTGCCGGAACGAGAGTCATACGCCGCGGTAGGGCAGGGCACCCGGTAGGCGTCGAGGTCGAGGTTCTTCTTCAGGGAGGTCAGCTTCTCGGCCGTGAACGGCCGGGCTTGCGGCTCGGGCGTTCACACCTTGTCGCGCTCCCCGTCGCAGCTGGCTGTCGTGCCGGGGTCGCATCTCCCCTCCGCTGGGAGTCAGGGTCAGGGACGGGCATGCTGATGAATGCCCACGCCACACGCGCCCGTTTCCGGATGTTGGTGGCGGCGATGACGTCGGCGGGGCCAGCGAACCCACACCGGCGGCAACAGAAGGTGTCCCGGTCGGGCCGGTTGGCCCGCTTGGTGTGTCCGCACCAGGGCACGGGACATTGCTGGGAGGTGTAGGCGGGGTCGACTTCCACGAACGGCACTCCGGCCCGCAGGGCCTTGTACTGGATGAACTCACCGAGTTGGTGGAACGGCCAGGAGGAGAGTGTGGCCCGCTGGTGCCGCCTGAGCCGTACCCGATCGCGTATCCCGCTCAGTTCTTCGAGTGCGATTCCGCGGTCGGTGCGTCGGGCATCGGCCACGATCTGCTTACTGATCTTGTGGTTCTCATTGGAGGCGTGTCGTGCCTCCTGCGCTGATCGGCGGGCCAGACGGCGGGCGGCCGACCGGCTTCCGGCGGCTTTCTTGGCCTGCAGTTCAGCGCGCAGCCGGGCTTGGCGTCTGCGGTATCGTTGCAGGCTCTTGCCCTGGTGGTTGTCCCCGTCGGAGGTGGTGGCCAGGTTGACGATCCCGCGATCCACCCCGATCCAATCGGCAGGCTCGAACTGCGGCGCGGCTTCGACCTCGCAGGTCGCGATCAGGAAGAACACTCCGTCGCGGTGCACCAGGTCGGTTTCGCCTTTGCGGTGGTCCGTCAGGAACTTCAGTTGCCCGGGCTCGCCGGTGAAGGCGATGTTCTGGACCCTGCCGTGAGCGGTCCAGATCGAGATGGTCCGGGCGTCCATCTGCCAGGACAGGCATCGGTCATCGAACGGCTGGGCCGCATCCGGGCGGAAGGTGATGGGCTTGGATTCTGCTTTGCGGCGCCGGCGTGAGTGCTCATCGCCCAGCAGGCCCGCCTGGATCTGGGCGTGCAGGGTGGTGTAGGCGTCGGCGACCTTGCGGATCACGTGTAATGCCGGCTGCGCCGACAGCCCCCGCGCCTTCAGGTCTGCGTAGACGAGCTTTTGCAGCTTCTGCCGGGCGAACACACCCTGCTCGAACGCGACCGCCGACACTTCGTTGGCCGCAGCGTTGCATAGGGGCAGGGTCGCCGCGAGCGCCGCCGCCTGCTCAGGCGTCGGCAGCAGCTTCACCTGCACCACCAACTTCACAGTCAGCGACCCTACAAGTACGCACCGACATTGGCGTGCAACTCCACGAATTCAACAGCGAAACCGACGACGCCCGCCAACCCGTGCACCGCCCGACCAAGACAGCCCTATTCCGCCTCCCGGTCCTAAGAAGCCGGGATTTCTCGCTAGAAGCCGCTTGAAGACGGCCTTGCCGGCGGCGACTTACTTGCCGTAGCCGTAGCCGTAGCCGTAGCCGTAGCCGTAGCCCGTGTGCGCGGTCGTGCACTCGCCAGTCTCTGCGCGGTTCGCAAGCGTTTCGGGCAGATATACGCATCGAACCCCGATGTTTGGCGCTCTGGAGCGGTCGGCCATGGCGTGGTTCCGTGATGGCGCTTTACGCTGATCCGCCATGGGACAGGATGTGCTTGGGGCGGAGTACGAGGCGATCCGGCTGACGCTGGAGAACGACGCCGAGGGCGAGGTGGTGGCGACGCTCGTCCGCCGCCCCTGTCCAGGCAGCCGGAAGGCCGTGCTTTACATACACGGGTTCGTCGACTACTTCTTCCAGACGCACCTCGCCGACTTCTACGTCGAGCGCGGTTTCAGCTTCTACGCCCTGGACCTGCGCAAGTACGGGCGTTCGCTGCTCGACCACCAGACGCCCAACTTCGCCCACAGCATGTCCGACTACTTCCCGGAGATCGACGAGGCGGTGCGCCTGATCCGGGAGGACAACGACCTGCTGCTGCTGAACGGCCACTCGACCGGCGGCCTGGTCTCGGCGCTGTGGGCCGACCGCGTGCGCGGTCAGGGGCTGGTCGACGGCCTGTTCCTCAACAGCCCGTTCCTGGAGCTGAACGTCCCCGCCGCGCTCCGGCGGACCCTGACGCCCGTCGTCCGCGTCCTGGCGAAGGCACGCCCGACCATGGCGCTGCCGACCGGGGTGAGCCGGTCGTACGTCCACAGCATCCATCGCGACCACGATGGAGAGTGGGATTTCGACCTGACCTTGAAACCCGCGGAGGGCTTCGGCGTACGGGTGGGGTGGCTCGCGGCGATCATCAAGGGGCAGCGGCAGGTCCGTGCCGGGCTCGACGTCGACGTGCCGATCCTCGCGATGTCCTCCACGACGACGGTCCGTGGCCGGAACGCCGACTTCTCGACCGGCGACGGCGTGCTGAACGCCGACGACATCGCCTACCTGTCGACACGGCTCGGCCGGCACGTCACGTGCGTGCGCGTCGAGAGCGGCCTGCACGACCTGGTGCTGTCCGCCGAGCCCGTACGGAAGAAGGTGTTCGACGAGCTCGAGCGGTGGACGACGGCCTACCTGTGACCGCCCACGGGGATCAGAACATCTCGCACCCGCCGGCCTGGTTGATGGTGAACACGTGACGGGCGGCGGCGCAGACGGTCTCGAGCACGTGGATCGGCGTGTCGTCGGTGGAGTAGGAGGCCCGGAGCACCTGAACGACGCAGTCGCCGGGATCCAGGCGGAGCAGATCGGTCTCCCACCGCGCGGCCGGCCGCGCCACCAGCGTCTCCTCCGCGTGCCCGAAGGCGTGTCCGTGCGCGGCGATCGCCTCGTGCATGGTCGGCTTGAGCAGCTCGGGGTCGGTGACGGGCGTGCCCGCGAACAGGTCGGCGCGGAAGTAGGAGACGGCGATCCGCACCGGCACGCCGTCGGCGAGCATCACCCGGCGGCGGGCGATGACGTCCTCGCCGGGCCGCGTGCGCAGGCAGGTGGCGACGTGCTCCGGAGCGGGCTCCAGACCGACGCCGAGGACGCGCAGCTCGGCCCGGACGCCCTGCCGCTCGGCCACGCTCAGGAACATGCATCCGGTGCCGTACATGGCGGGCTCGCTGGGTAGCGACCGGCGCACGATCACCGGGGGCGTCGGCTCGGAAGGGGCCTCCGGCGTCCGAGCGGTCAGGCCCTTGCGCATCTGCGAGATGCGGCCGGGCGACACTCCGAGCACGTTGGCGATGTCCTCGAGCCGGTGGCCGTTCTCCCTGGCTTCGGCGATCGCCTGGCGGCGCATCCGGGCCGCCTCTTCGACCAGTGCCTGCTGCTCCGCCATCACCATGCCCAGGGCGCGGGCGCGCTCGATCGGGTCGGCGACCGTGGCGATCTCCCGGAGGGTGCTGTGGTTCACGGCGACGGGGCTCCGCTCTTCGAGACGAGTTCTATCCCCCCTGTTGCGCGGTTACGCATCGTGGCCGTATGATCACACCCTATCTCGTTTAGGCCCCCTAAAGGCCGCCGCTGAGAGGGCTTCGATCCATGCGTGTTCGTTTCGATCACCCTGCCCATCTTGCTACAGCCGAAGCCCGCTGTGCTGGTGTTACCGCCAAGTTCGCCACACTCCGTCACTCGCCGGTGACGTCCTGATGGGCCGATCGGTACTCGGAGCGATCACCATCCCCGGCCATCCGGGGGAGGTCGCGACGGCCCGGCGGTTCGTCGCCAAGACGCTCGCGGGCCACCCGCAGGCGGACACCGTGGTGCTGCTGACGAGCGAGGCGGTCACCAACTCGGTCGTGCACACCGCCAGCACCATGGTGGGGGTGGTGGTGCTCGAGACGCCCACCGGCGTACGGGTCGAGGTCACCGACGAGGGCGGCGACACGCTGCCCACGGTCTACGGCGTGTCCGAGCTGCGCGAGGGCAGGCGGGGCGTGTTCCTCGTCGAGGAGCTGTCGGCGGCCTGCGGCATTCAGACCCACCCCGACGGCCTCACCTTCTGGTTCGAGCTCTAGGGCGAAGGCCAGACGCGTCCGCTATTCGATCGAGGAGATGGCGACGTTGTCGAACAGCACTCTGATGTCGCCGCCGCTGCCGCCGTTCTCCTGCACGGCGACCAGGCCGGTCTGCCCGTTGGCCAGCGGGCCGTCGGCGTCCGTGGTGTCGGCGGCGAGCGTGCCGTTGAGCCACAGCCGTAGCCGGACGTTCTTGCCGTCCTGTTCGCAGGCCGCCTGGAGGCGGTTCTTCGCGTTCTTCTTGAACCCGGCGGCCGACGACTTCCGGACCAGCTCCCGGGAGCCGGCCTTCCCGGCGGTCTTCCGGATCAGCGTTCCCTTGCCGTCGGCGCGGACCAGGAACTCGTAGTAGGCGGCGTCGTCGCTCTGGCCGGTCGCCCGGCAGAACACCCCCGCCATGCCGTACGGCGGGCCGCCCAGCACCGAGACGTCCACGCCGACGAGCTCCCGGGCCGGCAGCTCCTGCTTGGCGGGGGCGGGCTCCGCCCGGCGCTGGTAGATGCTGCTGCCCGCATCGATGCGGTAGCCGCCCTGCCAGTAGCCGCTCCCGGAGATCCACGTCGAGCCGGACCACCCCGAGTTGTCGTCGGAGAAGTCGTCGCCGTAGGTGAACACGGTCTTCGAGGGCGGTCCGTCGGAGCCGCTGAAGTACAGGAGCGCTCCGGCACCGAGGACCACCACGGCGGCCGCTCCTGCCGCCGCCGGTATCCACGGCCGGCGGCGCGCCGCCGTCGTCAGGACGGCGGTGCGGCCCCTCGCCGGGGGAGGCGGGTCCGCCAGCGTCGGACGGGTCCCCGTCCAAGGCTGCCCGGCCGAAGGACCGTCGGCGGTGCCTGGCGCCGGGCCGCCGGTCGGGATCGCCCAGGTACGGCCGACGGCCTCGGCGGCGCGCGCGGTGTCGGCGTGCGGCCGTCCAGTCAGGCGGTCCAGGAGCTCCTGCGCGGACGGACGCTGCCGGGGGTCCTTGGAGAGGGCCTGCGCGACGAGATCGCGCAGGCCCTCGTCGACGTCGTCGAGGGACGGCTCGCCGTGGGCGATCTGGTAGAGCACGGCGGGCACGCTGGAGGCGTCGAACGGTGCCCGTCCGGTTCCCGCGTACGCGACGACGCATCCCCAGGCGAACACGTCCGACGCGGGAGAGGCGGTCTCGCCGGCGATGAGCTCGGGCGCCATGTAGGCCGGTGTGCCGATGAACTGCCCGGTCCGGGTCGCGCCGGAGACGGTGTCGAGCGCCCGGGCGATCCCGAAGTCGATGACGCGTGGCCCCACCGAGGACAGCAGGACGTTCGCGGGCTTGAGGTCGCGGTGCACGACGCCCGCGGCGTGGATCGCGGTGAGCGCGGTGGCGACCCCGACGGCCAGATGCTCCAGGCTCGATCCGCGCATCGGCCCGCTGTCGCGGACGAACGCGTCGAGGTCGGGGCCGTCGACGAACTCGGTCACGACGAACAGCGGCTCGCCGTCGAGCCGGGCGTCCAGCACGGGCGCGGTGCAGAAGCGCCGTACGCGGCGGGCGGACTCGACCTCCCGGCGGAAGCGGTCCCGGAACATCTCGTCGTCGGCGAGGTCCGGGTTGATGACCTTCACCGCGACGTGTTCGCCGCGCGCGCTCTCCGCAAGGAAGACCGTGCCCATCCCGCCCCGGCCGATCCGGCCGACGAGCCGGTAGTCCCCGAGCCGGGACGGGTCACCGGGCCGTAGCTGATCGTTCGTGTTGACTCCGGTCACGACGGCCCGCCCCTCCTCTTCTCGACGAGCGATAAGACTAACGGGACAGGAGGGGGGTTCCGGGACTTAGGGGATCAGCAGCAGTTTGCCGGTCGTACGGCGTGCCTCCAGATCCTCATGGGCCCGGCGGGCGTCCGCGAGGGGGTAGCGCCCGCCGACGTGCACCGAGAGCTCCCCGGAGGCGATCCAGCCGAAGAGGTCCTCCGCGCGCCACATCAGCTCCTCGCGGGTCGCGACGTAGTGCACGAGCGTCGGGCGCGTCAGGTACAGCGAGCCGCCCTTGTTGAGGCGCTGCGGGTCCATCGGCGGCACCGGGCCGCTCGCGGCCCCGTACAGCGCGAGCAGGCCGCGCGGGCGAAGCGAGGAGAGACTGCCCTCGAAGGTGGTCTTGCCGACGCCGTCGTACACGACCGGCACGCCCCCGCCGGAGAGGCGGCGGACCTCATCGGCGAAGTCGTCGTAGCGGAGGACCTCGTCGGCGCCCGCGTCGCGCGCGAGCTTCTCCTTCTCGTCGGAGGAGACCGTGCCGATGACCCGGCCGCCCCGCAGTTTGATCATCTGGGTGAGCAGGAGGCCCATCCCGCCGGCGGCGGCGTGGACGAGCGCGGTGTCGCCCGGCTTGATCTCATGCGTCGAGTGCGTCAGGTAGTGGGCGGTGAGGCCCTGCAGGAGTACGGCGGCGGCCAGGTCGGGGGCCACTCCGTCCGGCACCGGCACGGCCTTGTCGGCGGCCACGACGGCGCGTTCGGCGTACGAGCCCGTGAAGTCGGCGGAGGCCACCACGTCGCCCACGCGCAGGTCGGTCACTCCGTCGCCGACCTCGATGATCCGGCCCGCGCCCTCGGACCCGGGAACGCCCGGGAGCCCCATGGGGTAGTTGCCCTTGCGCTCGTAGACGTCCTTGAAGTTGACCCCGGTGGCGGCGAGTTCGACGACGACCTCTCCCGGTCCAGGCCGCGGGTCTTCCGCGTCGGTGGGGTTCAGTACTTCCGGCCCGCCGTGTTCGGTCACCACGATCGCACGCATTCCGACCTCCTTGTGTTCGACTCACATCGAACATTAGCGCACGGGCGCGGGCGCGGGAAAACGAGCTGAGAAGTACGCGGCCGCGTACTAAGTTAGAAACTTCGCGCTCCCAACGACCCGAAAGGCTTTCGGCATGCCCACAAAAGAGGCGGAGGACACCGACCCCGAGATATCGGCCGAACGCGCGCACCTGACCCGCTCCCGCGAGGCGCTCCACCGGATGCGGGAGAACGTCCTGTCGCTGGACGCCTCGGTGGCCGGCGACTGGGTCTCGGCCCAGGTGCTCGGCGCGGACCTCGCCAAGCGGGCGGAGGCCCTGCGCGACGACCCCACGACCGCGCTGTTCTTCGGCCGCCTCGACCACCCCGAAGAGCGTCTGTACGTCGGCCGGCGCCACGTCCACGACGACGGCGGCCGGGCCCTCGTCATCGACTGGCGGGCGCCCATGGCCCGCCCCTTCTACAAGGCGAGCACCGCCGATCCGATGGGTCTCCTGCTGCGCCGCCGGTTCGGCTACTCCGACGGCGAGCTGACCGCGTTCGAAGACGAGGACTTTTCCGCGCCGGTCGAGTCGCGGCTGCTCGTCCAGGAGATCGAGCGCCCCCGCGTCGGCCCCATGCGCGACATCGTCGCCACGATCCAGCCCGAACAGGACGACATCGTCCGTGCCGAAGCCGACCACACGCTGTGCGTCCAGGGCGCGCCGGGCACCGGAAAGACCGCCGTCGGCCTGCACCGGGTCGCCTACCTCCTCTACGCCCACCGGGAGCGGATGCGCCGGGGCGGCGTCCTCGTCATCGGCCCGAGCGCGTCGTTCCTCGACTACATCCGCGGGGTGCTGCCGGCGCTCGGCGAGGTGAACGTCGAGCAGCACACCCTCGACCAGGTGCTCGACACCGTGCCGGTGAAGGCGACCGAGGAGCCGGCGGCCGGGCGGATCAAGGGCGACGCCCGGATGGCGGAGGTGCTGCGCCGCGCGGTCTGGAGCCACCTGCGCGAGCCGTCCGAGGCGCTCGTGCTGCCGCGCGGCACCCGCCGCTGGCGCATCCCCGCGTACGAGATCACCGAACTGGCCGAGACCCTGCGCGCCCGCGGCGTCCGGTACGGCGCGGGCCGCGACCTCCTCGGGCACCGCATCGCGCACGCCATCCTCCTGCGCATGGAGAACGCGGGCGAGGCCTGCGACGACCGGACCCACGACGCCGTCCGCCGGACCCGGCCGGTGAAGGCGGCGGTCGACCACGTCTGGCCGGCCCTCGACCCGGTGCGCGTGGTGATGCGGCTGCTGTCCGACGCGGACTTCCTCGCCGAGGCCGCCGACGGCCTCCTCGACCCCGCCGAACAGGCCGCCCTGCTGTGGGCCAAGCCGCCGAAGGGCCCCAAGTCGGCGCGCTGGACGCCCTCCGACGCGGTTCTCGTCGACGAGGCCGCGGATCTGATCAGCCGCACCTCCAGCCTGAGCCACGTCGTCCTCGACGAGGCGCAGGACCTGTCGGCCATGCAGTGCCGGGCCGTCGGGCGGCGTTGCGAGACCGGTTCGGTCACGGTGCTCGGGGACGTCGCGCAGGGCACCACGCCCTGGGCGGTCGGCGACTGGCCGACGCTCCTGCGGCACCTGGGCAAACCCGACGCGGACCTGACCGTGCTCGACCGCGGGTACCGCGTGCCCAGCCAGATCATCGACTTCGCGAGCCGCCTGCTGCCCCGGATCGCGCCGGAACTGACGCCGCCCACGTCCGTACGGTCCGCCCCCGGCTCGCTGCGGGTCCGCCGGGTCGCCGACCTGCCCGCCGCCGTGGAGGACGCCTGCCGGGAGGCCCTGGACGGCGAGGGGTCGATCGGCCTGATCGCCGCCGAGGCCGACGTGGCGGGTCTCGCCGGGCACCTGACCGCGCGCGGGATCGAGCACGTACGGCTCGCGGACGGGATGGCGGCGGCGCGGCTCGTCGTCACTCCGGCCACGCAGGCCAAAGGCCTGGAGTTCGACCAGGTCATCGTCGTGGAGCCCGCGGCCATCGTCGAGGCAGAGCCGGACGGCGAGCGCTCGCCCGGCCTGCGGCGGCTCTACGTCGTGCTGACCCGTGCCGTCTCGGGGCTGACCGTTCTGCACGCCCGCGACCTGCCCGAACCGCTGCGCTGAGACGGCGGGGACGCTCCTTCACCGAGGACCGGCGGTCAGCCGCCGGACCAGACGCGGGGGAGCGTCTCCGAGGCCATGGCGAAGACCTCCTCGACGCGCGCGGCGACCTCGTCCGGCTGGAAGAGGCCCTCGCGCGCGCAGCCCTCGAACGCGACCCGCATCACGGTGAGGAAGGTCGCGGCGACGAGCGTGGGCCGCAGATCGGTCGCGAGCTCCACGTCCATCCGCCGGGCGAGGATCGAGGCCATCTCCTGTTCCAGCTCGTTGAAGTACCGCAGCTGCGCCATCGCGAGGGCCGGGTTGTTCTCGATCAGGTCCCGGACCTTGGCGAACCGCGCGTGATCGTCACCGGACCGCCGAACCTCGTCGAAGACACCGTTGATCGTGGCCGCCAGGGCGGCGATCGGAGGCTCCTCGGTGGGCCGGGCCGCCAGCAGTTCGAGGAAGAGCTGGTCGTACGCCCTCATCACCGAGACGGCGAGGTCCTCCTTGCCGGCGAAGTACCGGAAGAACGTCCGTTGCGACACGTCCACCGCCGCGACGATCTCGTCGATCGTCGTGGCCTCGTACCCCTTGGCGAGGAACAGGTCGAACGCCGCGTCGATCAACGCCGAGCGTGTGCGCTGTTTCTTGCGCTCCCGCAGGCCGGGGGCTGGCGCCGCCGACGTTTCGGTCATGTCACCTACACCTCACATTCTGTTCATAGTGTGCCATAAGGCAGCAACTGACTCTTAGGACGATTTGTCATCTGTCAGCAGCTGACATAAATTCTGAACCGACATGGCACGTGTTCTGTAAGGGGGAGCGAGATGTCGCAACCGGTCGTCCAGGAGCGATTGCCCGCAGGGGCCGGGCCGAAGCGTCGCGGGATGGGGAACCCGTGGCTGACACTGATCGCGGTGGCGCTCGGCGTCATCATGGTGACCCTCGACGGCACGGTCGTGGCGATCGCCAATCCCGCGATCTCCAAGGACCTGGGCGCCTCGCTGGCGGACCTGCAGTGGGTCACCAACGGCTACCTCCTCGCCCTCGCGGTCTCACTGATCACCGCCGGAAAGCTCGGCGACCGGTTCGGCCACAAGCCGGTCTTCCTGATCGGCGCCGCCGGCTTCGCGCTGTCGTCGGCGGGCATCGGGTTCTCCAAGGAGATCGGGATGGTGATCGCGCTGCGGGTCCTTCAGGGCCTGTTCGGCGCGATGCTCCAGCCGACCGCGCTCGGGCTGCTGCGCGCGGCGTTCCCGGCCGAGCGCCTGAACATGGCCATCGGCATCTGGGGCGCCTGCATCGCGGCCTCGACCGCCGCCGGCCCCATCGTCGGCGGTCTGCTCGTCCAGCACGTCAACTGGGAGTCGGTCTTCTTCATCAACGTGCCGGTCGGCCTCGTCGCGCTCACCGTCGGCGCCCTCTTCCTGCTGAACGCCCGCGGTGAGTCCCAGTCCGGAGGCTTCGACATCCCCGGGATCGTCCTGCTGTCCGGAATGCTCTTCACCCTGGTCTGGGCCGTCATCAAGGCGCCGGCGTACGGCTGGGGCGACGCGAAGACACTGGCGTTCTTCGGCGGCTCGATCGTGCTGCTGATCCTCTTCCTGGTGCGGGAGCGGACGGCCCGTCAGCCGCTCCTGCCGCTCACGCTCTTCCGCTCCGTGTCGCTGTCCGTCGGCGTCGTCCTCATGATGCTGATGGCGTTCGGCATGTTCGGTGCGATGTTCTTCCTCACCTTCTACCTGCAGAGCGTGCACGGGCTGTCGCCGGTGGCCACCGGCGTGCGGCTCCTGCCGATGATGCTGGCCATGATGGTGGCCTCCCCAGTCGCCGGCGGGGTGATCTCGAAGGTCGGGCCGCGCGTTCCCCTGGTCGTCGGGATGGCGTTCGCCGGCGCCGCCTTCCTCGGCATGTCCGGTCTCGGGGTGGACGCGAGCTTCACGGCCATGGCCCCCTGGTTCGCGCTCATCGGCATCGGCCTGAGCCCCGTCATGGTGGGCGCCACCGACATCATCGTCGGGAACGCCCCCGTCGCGCTGTCCGGCGTCGCGGGCGGCCTCCAGCAGGTGGCGATGCAGGTCGGCGGTGCGCTCGGCACCTCGGTCCTCGGCGCCGTGCTCACCGCCAAGGTGGCCGCGGTCCTGCCCGGGCACATGACCGACGCGGGGCTGCCGAAGCCGACCCCGGCGCAGGTCGACCTGATGAAGGGCGCGATCTCCCAGGGCGTCGCGCCGGTGCCGAAGAACGCCCCGCCGCAGGTCGCCCAGCTGATCGTCAAGGCCAGCCACCTGTCGTTCATCGACGGCATGCACCTGGCGTTCATCGTGAGCGCGGCGATGGCGTTCGCCGCCGCCCTGCTGAGCCTCCTCGTCCGGGCCAGCCGCCAGGTCGAGGGCGCCGCCATGCATATGTGAACGGGCCTCGGTACGGGCTGCCATCGGCCCGTACCGGTTCAGGCATCTATGCCGAGCGCCGCGAGAACCCTTTCGGGGCTCTCGCGGCGCTCAGTGGTTTTCAAGGACGCGTTTAAGAGCTTGGGATGCATCCCGTTCCTGTTCAGCGTCTCTGATTGGCTTAGTGATCCCCGGTCGTCGCTCGGGGATGTGAGCCAATCGCCTTCGTGCCCTGGTGCTGAATGGCGGGAGCCGACAGCCCTCGTGACACGTCCCTCCGGACGCTAATCGGGGAGGTCTGGTGACCCCACCGAGGAGGGTGCCCGACGTCGCCTGGGCATCGGGCGTATGCGTGACATTCTGTCACAAGATCGCTACTCCTTGCTAGTCCGACTAGTGAACTCAAGGCCGGTCACCTGGCGTTCATTGTGAGCGCGGCCAGGGCGTTCGCTGCTGCTCTGCTGAGCCTCCTCGTCCGGGCCGGCCGCCAGGTCGAGGGCGCCGCCATGCACATCTGAAACGCGACAGCACCGCTACTGATCGCCGACGGCCTTCCGGGCTGTCCGAGGATCAGTGGTTTTCGTCACATATCGCTCGTTCCGTCGGACCGGAAACCGGGTAATCGTCCTGCGTTGCTCAAAAAAGATCGGGGGCGACAGGAGGATCCGATGGTCCTGGACCCAGAAGACGCGCGCGACGCACGATCCGTCACCGACGCGGAGCGTGGATCGCAGGTACGCAAGGCGGCACTCGCCTCCATCGTCGGCACCTCGATCGAGTGGTACGACTTCTTCCTCTACAACACCGCCGCCGCCGTCGTCTTCAAGGACGTCTTCTTCCCCAAGTCCACCGACTACGTCGGGACGCTCTCGTCCTTCGCCACGTACGCCGTCGGCTTCGCCGCCCGCCCGATCGGGGCGGCGATCTTCGGGCACTGGGGCGACCGGCTCGGCCGCAAGGCGACCCTGATCGTCACCCTCCTCCTCATGGGCCTGTCCAGCGCCCTCATCGGCGTCCTGCCGGGCACCGGCACGATCGGCGTCGCCGCACCGATCCTCCTCGTCGCCCTGCGCGTGCTCCAGGGCATCGCGGTCGGCGGCGAGTGGAGCGGCTCCGTGCTGCTCTCCATGGAATGGGGGAATCCCCGGCGACGCGGGCTGATGGCCAGCTGGCCGCAGATCGGCGTGCCGATCGGCCTCATCCTCGGCACGGTCGCGATGTCCTCGCTGGCGACCGCGAGCGGCGACGCGTTCAAGAGCTGGGGCTGGCGCCTCCCGTTCCTGTTCAGCTTGGTGCTCGTCGCCATCGGCCTGTGGGTACGGCTCCGCGTCATGGAGACGCCGATGTTCGCCAAGGTCGTCGAACGCCGCGAGGTGGCGAAGGTCCCGGTGCTCGACGTGATCCGCCGGCACCCGAAGGAGATCATCCTCAGCGCCCTGCTGCGCTGCTCGGAGCAGATGCCGTTCTACATCTTCACCTCTTTCGCGCTGACCTACATCGTCGAGCACGCCAAGCTGTCCAAGACCTTCGCGCTGAACGCGGTCGCCGTGGCCGCCGCCCTCGAACTCATCCTCATTCCGACGTTCGGCCACCTCAGCGACACGGTGGGCCGTAAGCGCATCTACGCGATGGGGGCGTTGCTGCTCGGCGTCATCGCCTTCCCGTACTTCGCGCTGCTCAACACCGCCGTCCCGGCCGTCGTCTTCCTCACCGTCGTCCTGGCCCAGGTCCCGCACGCGATGCAGTACGGGCCGCAGGCGTCGCTGATCGCCGAGGTGTTCCCCACGAAGCTCCGATACGGCGGCGCGGGCATGGGCTACCAGCTCGCCTCGGTCATCGCGGGCGGCCCGGCGCCCCTGCTGGCGACCTGGCTCCTGCACGACTACGGCTGGTGGGCCATCTCATTCGTCATGGTCATCGCCGCCTTCCTGACCCTCACGGCGACCGCCCTGCTGCCGGACCGCTCCCGCGTGGACCTGACCGAGGATGCCGCCTACGCCTGATCCTTACGGGGGATCGCGACCAACGTCGGCCTGACCGGCACCGGCGGCAGCGGACGCCGGTGCCGACCGCGAACGAGGGCGCGGTACACCGTGAGTCGGGCACTTACCGTCGTCCCCGACGTGATCCTGATCGGCGGTCTTCTCGCGGCCTTGTAAGTTTCACGGCGATTCTGCGTCAAATGGATCTGTCAGGTTACGCTCTGAGAGGCGCTCCTACATCCACCCCACCCCTGCTAAGGATGGAGATGCGATGCCTCGTCCCCTCCGGGTCGCCCGCGGAGCGCGCCGCACACTGACCCTGCTCGCGGCGGCCGTGCTGTTCATCGTCCCGTGGGCCGGTGCCGCCTACGCCGCCTGATTCCTTCGGATCGAAGGAATCAGGCGGCCGAGACCGCGGCATCCGTATTCCGGGATCGGGTCGCCACGCCGATGATCCTTCGACGACCGTTCCGGCGAGTGGAGGCGATGGCGTGGAGTACGTACGGGTGGGATCGTCCGGGTTGAAGGTGTCCCGGATCGCCCTGGGGATGATGGGCTTCGGCGACCGGTCGCGGCGCCGATGGCATCTGGATGAGGACAGCGCCGAGCCGATCGTGCGGCGGGCGGCCGAGGCGGGCGTGACGTTCTTCGACACTGCGGACATGTACGACGGCGGCATGAGCGAGGTGGTCACCGGCCGGCTGCTCGCCCGGCTGTTCCCGCGCCGGGACGACTACGTGCTCGCCACCAAGGTGTACTTCCCGGTGGGCCCGGGGCCGGGTGACGGCGGGCTGTCGCGCAGGCGCATCATGGCCGCCATCGACGCCTCACTGGACCGGCTGGGCACCGACCACGTCGACCTCTACCAGATCCACCGCTGGGACGACGGGACACCGATCGAGGAGACGATGGAGGCCCTGCACGACGTCGTCCGCTGCGGCAAGGCGCGGTACATCGGGGCGTCGAGCATGTACGCATGGCAGTTCGCCAAGGCGCAGCACGCCGCGGCGACCCGGTTCGTGTCGATGCAGAACCACTACAACCTCGTCTACCGGGAGGAGGAGCGGGAGATGATCCCGCTCTGCTGCGACCAGGGCGTCGGCGTGCTGCCGTACAGCCCGCTGGCACGCGGGCTGCTCGCGGGCACGCGTGACCGGCAGGGCGGCCGGCACACGGCGCGGGCCGGGAACGATCCGCTCGCCGATGCGTCGTACGAGGACGGGGACTTCGACATGGTCGACGCGGTGCGGGCGGTCGCCGGCGAGCGCGGCCTCGCCCCGGCGCGGGTCGCACTGGCGTGGCTGCTCGGCCGACCCGGGGTGTGCGCGCCGATCGTCGGCGCCACGAAGCCGGAACACGTGGACGACGCGGTGGCCGCCGTCGGTGTCGCGCTGACCGAGGAGGAGGTGGCCCGGCTGGAGGCGCCGTACCGTCCGCACCGGGTCATCGGGCATTCCTGAGGTGGCGCCGCTGGGCCGATGCCGTGGAGCGGGAGAGGCCGGCGGATGATGCGCTCCGGTCAGGGGCCGATGCGTCACCGTCAGCACGGCACCGCCGCCTGCTTGCGGTCCAGGGGCGCAGTGCGGTCGGCAGAATTTCGCCCTCTGGGTGCCTACGGCATTCAGCTGGCCGCACTGCTCACCGTCGATTCCGGTCCTGTTCGCTGTCGCCCTGTGGGCCGCCCCTCCGTGGTCCCTCACGCGTCGCCGGTCGCCGGTCCGTCGAGCTGGTTCACAATTTCGCGGGCCTGCGCCGGGTACTTCTTGATCAGGACGCTGAGTTGGGAGACCTCAGCGATCTGTGAGAAGCCTTGCCAGCTCAGGCGGTTGAGCAGGTCGCGGAACTCTTCGACCGAGCGCATGAGTTCCTCCGGCGACGCCATCAGCACTTGGAGTCGGCCGACGGGGTGACGACGTGCTTGATCCGGGTAACCGCCGTGTCGATCTCGGCGGCCGGGCAGATCCGTTCGTCCCAGCTCCAGTAGAACGAGAGGACCTCGTTCTCGTCGGGCCGGATCTTGATGATCTCGGCGAGGTGGGGGTTCGCGTTCGGGACCCACGCCCTGATGCGCGTGGGGCCGAGGACTTCGGCGCTCAAGCCCGCCTCCCGGCAGGCTTTTTCTAGGCGTTCGGCGATGACGTGGACCTCTTCGGGGGTCTCCTGCCATTGGACTGTCATGTCCTTGAGGGTCCCGCCGCTGGACCCGACCGGCCCGCAACGCAGTGAGGGCAAAGGAGCCGCACTCTAGTGCGGGTCAGACGACGCCAGCGCGGCGCGCGAGTCCTCTCAACTCGGGTGTGCTGACGCGGTGTTCGCGCCGGATGAGTTCGGTAAGCAGCGCGTTCGTGCGTGGGTCATAGCGGATGAGCTCCGGTGAGATCTGCTCGGCCTTGAGCAGGGTATGTACCGCGGCTGCCTCCTTGCGCTGCTGACCAAAGGCGCGCGCGAGGTCGAGCAGCACTTGAGCCCGCCGCCCACGAAGACCAGGCCCCAACCGCCGGACATCCAGCGATTCCCCACGTGAGAGAGCGAGTTTGGCGTCTCCGAACGCGACGGCAGCCGACACCTCGTGAATGACCACGTTGGTAGGGCCGAACGCGGACCAGAAGTCGTTACGGTCGTTCCCAACCCGTTCCGCAAGCTTTCGAGCCGTCCCAAGATGCCGGTCAGTGTTTGCTCTATCGAAGCGCGCCGCCGCTGCCGTAGCCGCCGCCAGATACAGGCCCCCGCGCACAGACAGCGCCGGAGGTTTGGCACGTCGAGTCGAAGCCGCAAGAGCGTCGGCGGCACCGAGCACGACGCGCTCCGCTTGTGCCGCACGCTTGAGCCCGATCAGGACGTAGCCGAGCCGGTAGGCGCTCACGGCTGCCAGGAGTGGACGCTCCGCCGACTCTGCCGCCGCAAGGGAGCGATCCGCCGCCGCCCAGGCGAGTTCCGGCTCACCGACGCGACTGAGTGTCATGGTGGCCGAGTGGTAGACGAGCGCCCGCAGCGTATCGGCCGTCCGGCGCTCTGGAGCAGAGCAGGAAAGACGTGACTCCTCTACCGCGTCGATCAAGCCCGGTAGCAGTTGCCCGGCATCGTCGTAGCGGGCCGCCTGGTACAGGCTGTTGGCACGGCGTACCTCATGACTCAGCCACCGCAGGCTCGGCCGACGACTGGCCTTCACCCGTGAGTTGATCACTCCGGGCAGCGCTCCGTATCGCGTCATGGCGTCGCGGATGCCCGCGACCCGCTCGTACTTCACTGTCTCCGTACCCGTCTCGCTTGACGTGAGCTGGCTGATCTCCGCGCCGAGGATCTCAGCGAGTTGGACGAGCACCGAGTGACTGTCGATCGATCGGAGACCCCGCTCCACCTGGCTCAGCCAACTCTCAGAGCGCCCGACCAGTTGTGCCAGCACCGCCTGGCTCAATCCCCGCCGCCGTCTTTGGCGGGCGATGCGACGACCGATCTCGGCGCGAGCGTCCACGCTGTGCCTTTCGCCAGGGGCTACGGTGCCCGAAGTGCGGCAAGCTCTGTGAGGATCTGCTCCCAGGGTGGCATACGGGCATCCGGTGGCGCAGAGGGATCGAACAACACTCGCACGCCCATCGAGCGCAGCGCGTCGAGATTAGGACCGAATGCCACATGCCGGGCGAGCGCCTCCTTAAGCAGCGGCACAGCCACAATCGGGACACCGAAACCGGTCAGTTCACACAGCAGGCCGACGGCGAACGTGTCCGTGATGCCGGTCGCCCACTTGTTGATCGTGTTGAAGGTCGCCGGAGCGACGATCGCCGCATCAGCGGCGGGCAATGCGTTCGGTTCGTCCGGCATGCGGTACTCGCTTCGTACTGGCTCGCCGGTCAGTTCGGCGAGCCGGTCAGCGTCGATGAAGCGTCGCCCCATCGGCGAGGCGATCACGCATATCCGCCATCCCGCACTTTGGGCGAGCCGGACCAGGGCATCGACGTCAGCAGCGGCGGGAGCGGCGCAGACGACGACATAGAGGACCCGCTGTCGAGGATCACCAGCCACGATGCAGACCCTAGCTGGCTGCCTTCCGTGCGATGCTGCGGGTGGTGGCGATGTTCTTCGAGGAGGCGGCCCGGCTGGAGGCGCCGTACCGTCCGCACCGGGTCATCGGACACTCCTGAGGCGGCGCCGCTGGGCCGATGCCGCTTCGGTCAAGGGCCGATGCCGTCCGTCGGGAGTGGCCGGCGGGGGACGGTCGCCGCGTGGATCAGTGACGTGGTGGTGCGGCCGTACGGTGCGAAACGGTCGAGGATCGGCTCGAGCCGGTCGACGGACCGCAGGTGCGCGATGAAGAAGAAGCAGTCGTCGCCGGTGATCCGGTAGCACTCCACGATCTCGGGGATCTCCTCGGCGATCTTGGCGATGCGGGGGAGCTCGCGGACGGCCGGGTTGATGCGGACCAGCACGGTCACCGGGAAGCCGAGGGCCTGCGGATCGACCTCGGCCCGATAGCCGGTGATCACGCCGGTGTCCTCGAGCCGCCGTATCCGGTCGGCGACCGCGGGCGCCGACAGGCCGACCCGGCGGCCCAGCTCGGCGACGCTCAGCCGCGCGTCGACCTGCAACTCGGCCAGGATCCGAAGGTCGATGTCATCGAGATCCTTGGCTTCGTAGGCCCGCCCGGGCCGTGGCCTGCGGTTCGCCATGCCGCCAGCGTACGAGCCGAACGACGATACGGCCATGCGTACGGATTCGCGGCCCGAGGCCGTCACCCGCCGCCGGGCCGCCGTCCCGGCGTGGTCGTACTTCGCCGGGAGCGCGGTCTTCCACTATCTAGGCCCGTCGTTCGCCGTCCTGCTGTTCGCGCGGGTGGCGCCGCTCGGCGTCGCGGGGTTGCGGATCTGGAGTGCGGCGATCCTCTTCGCCGCGTGGCGTCGCCCCTGGCGCCTGCTCACCGGGCCGGACGCCGCCGGACGTCACCTGCTCGTGGGGTGGGGGCTCGTGCTGGCGCTCATGAACTGCTGCTTCTACCTGGCGATCTCCCGGCTGCCGCTCGGTACCGTCGCGGCGATCGAGTACCTCCCGGTCATCGCGCTGGCCGCGCTCGGCGCCCGTACGCCGCGGAACCTGGCCGCCCTCGTCGCGGCGGTCGGCGGCGTGTACGTGCTCACCGACGTGCGCCTGACCGGGCAGCCGCTGGGGTTCGTCTTCGCGTTCGCCAACGCCGGGCTGTTCGCGGCGTACATCATGATCGCCCATCGGGCGGCGCGGCGGTCCGCCAGCGGCGTCGACGGGCTCGCGGCGGCCATGCTCGTCGCGGCCGTGCTCGTCGTCCCGCTCGGAGCGTGGCAGTCCGCCCCGGCGTTCACCGATCTCGTCGCGCTGGGCGCGGGGATCGGCGTCGGGATCAGTTCCTCGGTCATCCCGTACGTATGTGATCAGCTGGCCATGGCGCGGATGGCCCGCTCGACGTACGCGCTGCTGGTCGCGCTGCTCCCCGCGACCGCCACCGTCATCGGCGTCGTCGTCCTCCGCCAGATCCCGTCCCCGGCCGAGATCGCCGGCGTCGGCCTGGTCATCGCGGGCGTCGCCCTCCACCGCGAACCCCGCTGACTCCGGGGGAACGCTCGGCGAAGGCCACCGCCGGCTGGGAGGAACGCCTGAAAACTGGCGCGCTCGCCGACTCTTCCGTATCTCCGGCGCTATTGGCGGCCGGTCGCCGCGTGGTTAGGGTGGCGATGATCAACTCGCCAGTAGCGCCAAGGCCGTACGAGTTCCCGACGCATGCCTGGAGACCTCCGGTGGAAATCACCCCGCAAGACGGCCCCATCGTCATCGATCCGGCCGGCCGCGACATCCACGGCGAGGCCGCCCGAATGCGCGCGCGTGGGCCCGCGGCGAAAGTCGAGCTCCCGGGCGGTGTCGAGGCGTGGGCGGTGAACGACTCCTCCCTGCTCAAGCTGCTGCTCACCGACTCCCGCGTCTCCAAGGATCCGCGCCGGCACTGGCCCACGTGGATCAATGGCGAGATCTCCCCGGAATCGCCGCTGTTCGTCTGGCTGGTCGTGAACAACATGCTCACCAGCTACGGCGAGGACCATCGGCGGCTGCGCCGGCTCATCTCCAGCGCCTTCACCACGCGCCGGACCGCCGCGATGCGCCCCCGCATCGAGAAGATCGTGACCGAGCTCCTCGACGGCTTCGAGGCCGCCGAGCCCGGCCTTCCGGTGGACCTGCGCGAGGAGTACGCCTACCCGCTGCCCATCGCGGTGATCTGCGAGCTGTTCGGTATCGACGACGAGGCCGCGCAAGATGAGATGCGCCGCTGCGTCAGCGCCTTCTTCAACACCGACGCGGAGCCCGGCGAGGCCACCGCCGCCTATTCGCGCATGCAGGAACTGCTGGGCGCCCTCATCGCCGAAAAGCGGAAGAACCCCGGAGACGACCTGTCCTCCGCCCTGATCGCCGCTCGCGACGACGACTCCCGGCTGTCCGAGGAGGAACTCATCGGCACCCTGCTGCTGTTCATCGGCGCGGGGCACGAGACCACCGTCAACCTCCTCGACAACGCCATCTACGCCCTGCTCACCCGCCCCGACCAGCTCGCGCTGGTTCGTGCCGGACGCGTCGGCTGGGACGACGTGGTCGAGGAGACGCTGCGCGCCGAATCCCCCATCGCCAACCTCCCCCTGCGCTTCGCCGTCGAGGACATCACCCTCGACGACGGCGTCACCCTCCGCAAGGGCGACGCGATCCTCGCGTGCTACGCCGCCGCCAGCCGCGACCCGCGCGTGCACGGCGACGACGCGGACCGCTTCGACGTCACCCGCGCCGACAAGGAGCACATCGCCTTCGGCTACGGCGTCCACCACTGTCTCGGCGCACCGCTGGCCCGCCTGGAGGCCACCATCGCGCTGCCCGCGCTCTTCGACCGCTACCCCGACCTGACCCTCGCCGCCGAACCCGGCGAACTCCGGCCGCTCGCCTCCTTCATCTCCAACGGCCACCGCTCCCTCCCCGTACACCTCACGGCAGGGTGATCGACCAACGCCGGGGAGCGAACGGTCCTCACTGACGGTGGAAGTGCACCGGGTGTTCGGGGTCGGCGGAACAGGCGAAGAGCCCCCCAGGGCCAACGTCGATCATCATCCCGGTCGGCGTGGTGGCGTGCTCGTACTCCGGCGTGCCGTAGACCAGGTCACGGTCCTCGATCGCACACCACCGGCCATCGCCCTCACCGTTGTCGAGTTGCAGGAGTAGCGTGGCCGGCGCACCGCAGGCGACGCATGTCAGGTTGCTCGGCGCCGATCCGTGGATCACCGTTCCGCCGATCTTGAAGCCGGGGGCGGTCGACAGCTCTTCGTACACGTCCTCGTCCTGGTTCCATGCCAGTACGCGGGCCCTGAGGTCGTCGGGGAGTTCCCAGAGCCAGGGGTACTCGATCAGACGCTCCGGATGCAGGACGCACGGGCGCGGGATGTACGTCTCGTAGAACCCCGGAAGCTCGCCCTCCAGGTCCGGGACGGGCGGTTCCTCGAGTATCTCGGTCACCTCGGAGGCTCGCCGCCAGACCACCCGGCAGGGGGCATGCTCGGGGCAGCAGTGGTAGCCGACACACCACAGGATCTGGAGCAGATCCGTCCCCTCGGGGAAGGTGATCTCGGGAAAGTCCGCGGCGGTCAGCTGGGCCAGGGCGATCATCGGAGATCCCGGATCCTCTCCCGGGTACTGATCGCAGTCGGGGGCCTCGCAGTGCGGCCACGGCTCCGAGGCCGGCCACGCCAGAGGGCCTCCGATGTGGCCGTCCCGAGGGCCGGGACTGCCGGGCCGGGGGTGCAGCCGTACGGTGGTGGACGCGTAGGCGGCCAGTCCCGGGATGAACTGAGCGATATCCAGCGTGGGTGCTTCGGTGGTGCGGGTCACGGGGATCATTGTCATCCACCTCCGGGCACGCGGATCCGGCGAGGTCACCGCGCCGGCTGCGGGTGCGGGCGATCCGGTCGGCGGGACGAAGCCGACGAGGGAGCGTCCCCGATCGGCTTCATCGCCGAGGCGTCGCGTGCTCAGCGTGGAGACGCGGCCGGTACGGAGGAGGAGGACGCGAAGCCGCCCGCACGGATCGCGTCGGCGATCAGGCCGAGCGGCGGGCGAGGCGCGGTCGGCAGCAGCGCCGGCAGATCGCCGTCCCGCTGCTCGAGGAAGCCGGCGGTGATGTTCGAGAAGATCGAGATCGTGTGGCCGATCTGGTACGGCTCCAGGCCGAGGGCGGTGAGCGCGGCGCGTACGTCGGACAGCGCCGCCTGTTCGTACCGGATCTGGCGGCCGAGCGCCGTGGAGAGGGCCGCCGCGATGTCCGCGCCGCCGACTGCGGCCACCCCCTCGAGCTCATAGGCGCGACCCGCGTGCCGGCTGCGGCGACCGGCGTGGACGTCCGCGTACGCCTCCGCGGCGACCCGCGCGGCGACGTCGGCCAGGTCCTCCCGCGCCCCGACGGCGACCCTGCCGTCGCCCAGGGGCGCGCTGAAGACTCCCGTGGCGGCGGCGCTCTCCGCGGCCATCAGCGCCAGTCCGACGGGCATCTCCGCGTACAGTCCGTTGCGCAGGACGGTGACGTCGAACGGGGCGCCGGCGAGCCGGTCCTCGGTCCACCGGTGCGGCACCGCGATGGTGAGCCGATCACCCGAGCCGGCCAGGCTCGTGTAGATCACATGCCGGATGCCGGCCTCGGCGGCCGCCTCGACGACCGTGCCGTGCCGGGCGAGGACCACGTCGTCCTCGGCGTACCCGGCCGAGACGAACACCAGCACGGTCACACCCGCGAACCCGTCGGCCAGCGAGCCCGGATCGTCGAAGTCGATGCGCCGGGCACCGCCGCTCGCGGTACGGGTGCCCGCCACCACGTCGACGTCGGGAAGTGCGGCGAGCCGGTCGTGGACCAGGCCGCCGAGCGCGCCGGACGTTCCGGTCACGAGAATCATGAGACCCCCAAGGTGGTTGTTGCCGAATGATCGGCCCCAGCATCGTGACCACCTGCCGGGAGCGTAAGGAGGCATTCTCATGTCCGTAGGGCACACCGCGGTAACCCCCCAGGCCGGCGGCGCGCAGTCCGCAGGTCCCTGTGGCGACGACGATTGTGGCATCCGTGAGGTGCTCGACCGGATCGGCGACAAGTGGACCGTGCTCGTCATCGTGGAGCTGTCGAAGGGGGTCCGGCGCTTCCGGGAGTTGCAGCGGGCGATCCCCGGCATCTCCCAGCGGATGCTGACCCTGACGACGCGCCGGCTCTGCCGGGACGGCCTAGTCGAGAGGACCGTGTACGCCACCATCCCGCCGCAGGTCGACTACCGGCTGACCGCCCTGGGCCAGAGCCTCGCAACGATGGTCTCCGGCCTGGCGGACTGGTCCCGCGAGCACAAGGAAGCGATCGGCGAAGCGCGGCGGCGCTGGGACGCCGGACACGCCGAGTAGGCCACCGGACAGCGGTGCGAGGTTCCCGCGGCGTCATCCGGCAGCGGAGGCCTTCCCATGGCCTCCGGGCTACCGGTGCGGTGCGGCGGAGAGGCGGGCCAGGCGGTGCTCCTTCGGCCAGCGGACGTCGTACACCCAGCCGAGTTTCTCGAACACCCAGATGAGCCGCGCCGACACGTCGATCTGGCCACGCCGTACACCGTGCCGGGCGCAGGTCGGATCGGCATGGTGCAGGTTGTGCCAGGACTCGCCCATGCTGAGGATCGCCAGTGGCCAGACGTTGGCGGACCTGTCGCGCGAGGCGAAGGGCCGATCGCCGATCATGTGACAGATCGAGTTGATCGACCATGTCACGTGATGCAGGAGGGCCATCCGGACCAGGCCCGCCCAGAAGAACGCGGTGAGCGCTCCCCACCAGGACCACGTGATGAGGCCGCCGAGCACCGCGGGCAGGCCGAGCGTGACCGCCGTACACGCCCCGAACAGGCGGTGCACCACGCGCATGTCACGATCGGCGAGCAGGTCGGGCACGAACCGGCGCTGGTTGCTGAGGTCGCGCTCGAAGAGCCAGCCGAGGTGAGCATGCCAGAAGCCACGGGCGATCGCGGCCGGTGAGTCGCCGAACAGCCACGGAGAGTGGGGATCACCATCTCGGTCGGAGAACGCGTGATGGCGCCGGTGGTCGGCGACCCAGTGCATGACCGGGCCCTGTACGGCCAGACTGCCGGCGAGCGCCAGCACTATCCGCATGACGCGTTTGGCCTTGAAGGAGCCATGCGTCAGGTAGCGGTGGTAACCGACCGTCACGCCGAGACACGTGATCACGTACCAGATCGTCATGAGCAGGATGTCCACCCAGCTCAGACCCCAGCCCCACACCACGAGGGCCGCGAGGGCCAGCGCGAGAAGCGGGACGATCACGAAGATGTACACCGACAGGTGTGCGGCGAGCGCACGTCGGCCGGTGATCATGGGCGCGGGCCCGCGTTCCGGCCCGGGCAGAGATCGGCCGGTGAGGCTGGTCGACACGGCACGTCACCTCGGTTCTGACGTGGATGCGAGTTCTCGGCATCCCGTTCAGCTGAAAGGCCGAGACGAGGTGCCTCGCCCCAAGGTTGTTCCTACCCGGCTACGCGCAAACCACCATCCGCCGAACCACTGGACGAGATGCCATGAACACTGTCGACCCTGGGTCGCCGGCCGATCCTGCTGTTCCTCAGAGACGTGCGCCGTTCGCCGTGAGAACGACGTCGATGTTGCCGCGCGTGGCGCTGGAGTAGGGGCACACCTGGTGGGCGGCACGTACGAGGTCGGCGGCGCGCCGGGCGTCGTCGATCGAGGGCAGTGTGACGTTCAGTTCGGCGCCGAGCCTGAACGTGCCGTTCTCGTTCGGGATGAGCGCCACCGTCGCGTCGATCACCGCGTCGTCGGCCGGTAGCTTCTCGCGCTTGCCGAGCATGCTCAGGACGGCCCCGAAACACGCCGCGTATCCCACGGCGAACAGCTGCTCAGGGTTGGTTCCCGCACCGTCGCCGCCCAACTCCTTGGGAAGCCGCAGGTCCACGTCCAGGAGGCCGTCCGTCGTCCGCCCGTGCCCCTGGCGACCGCCGGTGACGCGTGCCTCGGCCGTGTAAAGCGCCTCGCTCATGTTCTCCTCCTCATGTTTCCAAAAATAGAAGCTACTACTTCAAAAATCGGAAGTAAAGATCTTGGTGCGTACCGAGCGGAGGAGCTATCGATGGTTCGAAAATCGGAAGTGCGGACATTATGGTGGTGAAGTGGACCAGCGATCGTACAACCAGTACTGCGCGACCGCGCGCACCCTCGACATCGTCGGCGAGCGCTGGACGCTGCTGCTGATCCGTGAGCTGCTGACCGGTCCCAAGCGGTTCGGCGACCTGCAGAACAGCCTGCGCGGTCTCGGCACCGGACTGCTCTCGGCCCGGCTGAAGCACCTCGAACGCGAGGGTCTCGCCCAGAAGGTCACGCTGCCTCCCCCGGCCCGTACCCCTGCCTACGCGCTCACCGAGGCGGGCGAGGAACTCGAGTCGGCTGTGCTCGCCCTCGCGCAGTGGGGTATGAAGTGGGCGATGGGGGAGCGCCGCGAGGGTGAGACCTTCCACATGGGCTGGACCGTGCTCGGCCTGCGCGCCTATTTCGTCCCCGAGGCCGCCGCCGGCCTCCACGCCACGTACGAGTTCCGGGTCGGGGACGAGGTCTTCCACGCCGACGTCGACGACAGCGCGATCGCGACCCTGCACGGGCCCGCTCAGCGGCCCGACGCCGTCATCGAGGCCGACGAAGACCTCTTCGCCGACATCGCCTCGGGCCGTACGGACCTGGCCGCCGGGCTCCAGGACGGCCGCGCCGTCGCCTCCGGTGACCCTGATCTCCTGCGAAGCCTGGGAGACCTGTTCGTACGGCCCCCGGCCCAGGATCGCCCCGGCTCGCCGGCAGCGCATTCGAAGGCCGTTTCCCGGCCCTCAGAGCGACCGGCATAGAGATCACTTGAGGCGTCGAGTGCTGGGCCGGGTGCCCCACCGGTGGCGGGCGCGTGCTCGGCTGATCAGTCTCAGCGGAACGCGGCGATATTGCGGGCGGCCCAGTCGGCGAACGGGCGCGGGGCGTGGCCGAGGACCCGCTGGACGTCCGGGCTGACGCGCAGCTCGGCCGGGCTCGGGGAACCGAGGATGTCCAGGGTGTCCTCGGCGAGCTCCGCCGGCATGCTCTGGGCCATGGCGGCTTTGGCCTCGTCGCGGGTGAGGTCTTGGAACCGCACTGGCGAGCCCAGCGCGGCGGCGATGGCCTCCGCCTGCCGGCGCGGCGTGATCACCTCTGGGCCGGTCAGCTCGTACACGCCGCCGGTGTGCCGGTCATCCAGCAGGCAGGCCGCCGCGACCTCGGCGATGTCCGCCGGGTCGATGATCGGCACCCCGACGTCGCCGAAGGGCGCGGCGACGACCCGCCGCGCGCGGATGGACTCGGCCCACCACAGGGCGTTGGAGGCGAAGCCGCCCGGCCGCAGGATGGCCCACTCCAGGCCGGACTCCCGCAGCACGTCCTCCACCGCGCGCATCGCGATCCGCGTTGGGCCGAAGGGCCTGGTCGCCACGCCCTGCGAGGAGAGCAGGACGACCCGGCGGACCCCGCTGACCGCGGCTTCGCCGATGATGTCGGCCGGGCCGGCTCCGGCGGCGTGCATATCGCCGGACAGCAGCAGGAACAGCGCCTTCGCCCCGGCCAGTGCGGGCCTGAGGCCGGCCGGCTCGGCCAGGTCGGCCACCACGTGGCGGACGCCGTCCGGCACCGCCGCCGCGTGTCGTGACACCGCCGTCACCTGCCGGCCCGCCTCGGCCAGCGCCCGCGTCAACGGCCGGCCCACATTCCCGGTAGCCCCGGTCACCACGATCATGATCAGCTCCTTGTCCGATGTCCTCTGTGGCCTTCACGCTAGGAGCCGGGCTAACTTTTGGTAAGGACGTACCTTGAGGTAAGCTCATCACGTGACGGGAGGCTCGCAGCGCATACAGGCCGAGGCGGGGCAGCGGTATGACGTGTTTCACACCGACTGCCCAGCGCGCGATGTGGTCGACCACGTGACCAGCAGGTGGGGCGTCTGGGTGTTGATCTCCCTGCGGCGGAGCAACGGCCTCCGGTTCTACGAGCTGCGCGAGAGCATCCAGGGCATCAGCGAGAAGATGCTCGCTCAGACCCTGCGCGCGCTGGTCCAGGACGGCCTGGTCTGGCGGGAGGTCGAGCCGACGACGCCGCCCCAGGTCACCTACGGGCTGACCGAGTTCGGTCGGGACGTCGGCGAGCCGCTGACGGACCTGTTCGACCGGATTACACGGCGGCTGTCGCTGCGTGACGCGGGATAGCGTGGTCGGAGGCCGGCACGGTCAGCCAGTGGCGGGGAGGGCGCCCCAGGAGGCGAGGGTCTCGATCAGGCCGGTGGTCGTCGGGAGGGCGGTCAGCTCTTCGGCGTCGACCCAGCGGGCCGCGCGGGCGTCGTCGCCGGCGCGCAGGACGCCGCCGGTCACCGTCGCGGCGTAGTCGCGGATGTCGTACGTCACCCCGCCCGGGCCCGTGCGGTCCACCGAGCCGATCAGTGGTCCGGGCTCGACCTGTAGGCCGGTCTCCTCGGCGACCTCGCGGACGACCGCGACGGCGTCGGTCTCGCCGGGCTCGACCCGGCCG
Organism: Actinoallomurus sp. NPDC050550; assembly: GCF_040655075.1. Taxonomy (NCBI): domain Bacteria; kingdom Bacillati; phylum Actinomycetota; class Actinomycetes; order Streptosporangiales; family Thermomonosporaceae; genus Actinoallomurus; species Actinoallomurus sp. NPDC050550. Next base: position 246,589 of record NZ_JBFAJC010000008.1, read on the forward strand.
CCCGGCAGCGACCACATTTCCTCATCCGGCGGGTGGCCGCGCTGGATCACCAGCAGCCGCCCGTCGGCGTCATGGACGATCGCTCCGACGCACCGCACACGCATGCACCCCAGGGTGCCACGATGCGGGCCGGAAGAGATCCGGAAGGACGGTCCGCGCTCGACCGGATGCCATCGGCGATTGCAAGTTAATCCGTCGCAGAAATGATGTCAACGGCCTTTCCCGATACAGTCGCAGGCAGGTACAAAACCGGTTTATCAAATCGGGGGAGGCGGGATGAAGCGTCCGACGATCGCCGACATCGCGCGCCGGGCGGGCGTCACCAAGAGCACCGTCTCGTTCGCGCTGAACGACCGGCCGGGGGTGTCCGCCGCGACCCGCGACCGCATCCTCGACATCGCCCGGGAGATGGGGTGGCAGCCGAGCCGCGTGGCCCGCGCGCTGTCCGGCGGCCGGGCGGGCGTGCTGGGGCTGGTCGTGGACCGCCCCGCGCGGACGCTGGGGATCGAGCCGTTCTTCATGCAGCTGATCTCCGGGATCGAGGGCGAGCTCGCCGCGCGCGACGTCGCGCTCCTGCTCCAGATGGCCGAAGACGGCCAGACGCAGGTCGCGGCCTACCGCCGCTGGTGGGCCGAGCGCCGGGTGGACGGGGTGTTCCTGGTCGACCTGCGGGTGGACGACGAGCGGGTCGCGCTGCTGGCCGAGCTGGGGCTGCCCGCGATCGTGATCGGCGGCCCGGACGGGCTCGGCGGGCTGCCCGGGGTGTGGAACGACGAGGCCGAGGCCGTGCGCTCCGTCGTGGAGTACCTCGCGGCCCTCGGCCACCGGCGGATCGCCCGCGTGGCCGGGCCGCCGGAGCTTCGGCACACGACCGCGCGCGGCGCGGCGTTCGAGGCGGCGGCCGGCGCGCTGGGCCTGACGACGACCTCGGTGTCCACGGACTACACGGGTGAGGAGGGGGCGCGCGCGACGCGGCGGCTGCTCGCAGCGCCGGAGCCGCCGACCGCCGTCGTCTACGACAACGACGTGATGGCCCTGGCGGGGCTGGGGGTCGCCGGGGAGATGGGCGTGCCGGTTCCGGGGCGGCTGTCCATCGTCGCCTGGGACGACTCGGTGCTCTGCCGGCTGGTCCACCCGCCGCTGACCGCGGTCGGCGTCGACATCGCCTCCTACGGTGCGGAGGTGGCGCGCCGCCTGCTCGACCTGGTCGCCGGGGATCCCGTCGAGAGCGGCCGCCACGCCGCGCCCGTGCTGACGCCGCGGGGGAGTACGGGGCCCGCCCCGTCATGAGAAACGCCCGGGACGGTTGACGCTAAACCGGTTTAGTGATCGTATCGAGGCGACGGATTTCCAGCGGTTGTTCGGAGAGACGCCCACGGCCGGTCCGCGCTCGACCGGGGTGCCTCCATGACGGCTGATGGGAGTTCACCAAGTGAAGGCACGCCGAATCACGGCGCTCGTCACGGGCGCGATCATGGTCATGGCCACAGGCGGCTGCGGAGGCGGCGGCGGGGACAAGTCGTCCCCGAAGACGCTGACCTACTGGGCCAGCAACCAGGGACGCTCCATCCAGCAGGATCAGCAGGTGCTCGGCCCGGAGCTGAAGAAGTTCGAGCAGCGCACCGGCATCAAGGTGAAGCTCGAGGTGATCGGCTGGCCCGACCTGCTCAACCGGATCCTCGCCGCGACCTCCAGCGGCAAGGGCCCCGACGTGCTCAACATCGGAAACACCTGGTCCGCCTCGCTCCAGGCGACCGGGGCGTTCCAGTCCTTCGACGACGCGACCCTCGCCAAGGTCGGCGGCCGGGGACGCTTCATCCCCTCCACGCTCACCTCGACGGGCGCGGCCGGGAAGCCTCCGGGGTTCGTGCCGCTGTACGGACTGGCGTACGGGCTGTTCTACAACAAGAAGCTGTTCGCGCAGGCGGGCCTGAAGAACCCGCCCCGGACCTGGCAGGAGCTCGTCGCCGACGCCAAGAGGCTCACCGACCCGGCGAAGAAGCGGTACGGCGTCGGCATGCTCGGCGCGAGCTACACCGAGGGCGCGCACTTCGCGTTCATGTTCGGCGCGCAGAACGGCGCGCGGCTCTTCCAGGGCGGGCAGCCCGGCTTCGACTCCCCGGCGATGGTGGCCGGCGTCCGCCAGTACCTCGACCTGCTCGGCACCGACAAGGTCGTCGACCCCGCCGACGCGGAGTACGTCAACGACGACCAGATCCTCAAGGACTTCGCGGCCGGGAAGTTCGGCATGATGATGATCCAGAGCTACGCGACCGCCGGTGTCCGCGAGAACGGCATGAAGGACGACGAGTACGGCGTCGAGCAGATCCCGCTGCCCGACCCGCTGCCGGCCGGTGGCCGCCGCGTCGCCAGCCACGTCGCCGGCATCAACATCGGCGTGTTCAAGAACTCCGGGAACAAGGACGGCGCCCTCAAACTCGTCGACTTCCTCACGAGCCCCGAGGAGCAGAAGATCCTCAACGCGGCCTGGGGCAGCCTGCCGGTGGTCCCGCAGGCGTACGACGACCCGAAGTTCCAGACGCCCGCGATCCAGACGTTCCGCAAGGTCCTCGCCGAGGCCGCCGAGACCCTGCCGATGATCCCGCAGGAGGCGCAGTTCGAGACCCTCGTCGGCAACACCGTCAAGGGGCTGATCGCCGACGCCGCCGCTGGCCGCCCGGTGGACGACGCCACCGTCAAGGCCCGCCTCGCCGACGCCGACAAGAAGATGCAGGCCGGCGGATGAGCGTGCCGAAGCGTCCGGAGGCGCCCCGCAGGCCGAGCGGGGAGCACTGGTGATCGGGACGACCAAGGCGCCCGGGAGCGCGCCGGCGCGGGCCTCCGGGCGTCCGCGGCCCCGGCGGCGTCTCCGGCTCGCGAAGTCGCTGCCGTACCTTCTGCTGCTGCCCGCCCTCGTCGCCGAGCTGGCCGTCCACATCGTCCCGATGCTGGTCGGGGCGTGGATGAGCCTGCTGCACCTGACCCAGTTCTTCATCCGTAACTGGACGCAGGCGCCGTACGGCGGGCTGGCCAACTACCGGATCGCGGTGAACGCGCACGGGCCCGTCGGCAAGGACCTGCTGCACTCCTTCCTGATCACTCTCGCGATCACCGCGGTCGTCGTCTCCTGCTGCTGGCTGTTCGGCCTGACCGCGGCCGTGCTGCTGCAGCGGCCGTTCGCGGGCCGCGCGGCGCTGCGGACGCTGTTCCTCGTGCCGTACGCGCTGCCGGTGTTCACCGCGGTCATCACCTGGCGGTTCATGTTCCAGCGCGACACCGGCCTGGTGAACGCCCTGCTGTCCGACGAGCTGCGGCTGGCACACGGCCATCCGTTCTGGCTGCTGGGCGACCGGAGCTTCGCCGCCGTGGTGGTCATCCTGGTCTGGCGGCTGTGGCCGTTCGCGTTCCTCACGATCACCGCCGGGCTGCAGAGCATCCCCGCGGACCTGTACGAGGCGGCGGCCATCGACGGCGCCGGGTCGCTGCGCCTCCTCACACGGGTGACGCTGCCGCTGCTGCGGCCGGTCAACCGGGTGCTGCTGCTGGTGCTGTTCCTGTGGACGTTCAACGACTTCACCACTGCCTACACCCTGTTCGACCAGCCGCCCGCGGCCGCCGACATGATCTCCATCCACATCTACAACGCGTCCTTCATCACCTGGAACTTCGGGCTGGGCTCGGCGATGTCCGTGCTGCTCCTGGCGTTCCTGATGGTCGTCACGCTCGGGTACCTCGGAATCGGACGGGTGAGGGAGCGTCATGCGTGAGTCTCGTACGCTGCGGTGGGCGCGGCCGGTCGTCCTCGGCCTGCTCGCGCTGTTCACCGTGATTCCGCTGTACGTCATGGCGGTCTCGTCGATCAAACCGCTGAAGGACGTGCAGGGGCGGTTCACCTGGCTGCCGACGCACGTGACGTTCCGGCCGTTCGTCGACATGTGGCGCACGGTGCCGCTCGGCCGCTACTTCGTGAACAGCCTGGTCGTCTCCGTCTCCGCCACCCTCTGCTCGATGGTGATCGCGATCCTGGCCGGCTACGCCGTCAGCCGGTACCGGTTCGCCGGGCGCGGCACGTTCATGACGGCGGTCCTGTCGACCCAGATGTTCCCCGGCATCCTGTTCCTGCTGCCGCTGTTCCTGATCTTCGTCAACGTCGAGCGGTACACCGGCATCCGCCTGTACGGGAGCCGGACCGGCCTGACCATCACCTACCTCACGTTCGCCCTGCCGTTCTCGATCTGGCTCATCGCGGGGTACTTCGACACGATCCCGCGCGAGCTGGACGAGGCGGCACGCGTGGACGGCGCCGGCCCGATGCGCACGCTCTTCCGCGTCGTGCTGCCGGTGGCCGCACCGGGCGTCGTCGCCGTCGCGATCTACGCGTTCATGACGGCGTGGGGCGAGGTGTTGTTCGCCTCCGTGCTCACCGACGACGACACGCGGACGCTCGCCGTCGGCCTGCGCGGGTACGCCACCCAGGCGAACGTCTACTGGAACCAGGTGATGGCCGCCTCCCTGGTCATCAGCCTGCCGGTGGTGGTCGGCTTCCTTGCCCTGCAGCGCTTCCTCGTCCACGGGCTCACCGCGGGCGCGGTCAAGTCCTGATCTGAAAGGCTCCTCAATGCGACGCGACTCTCGCAAGCTGCCCGGACCGGCGTGGCTGGGCGCGAACTTCTGGTCCCGGACCGGCGGCCCGCTGATGTGGCGCTCGTACGACCCCCGGGTCGTCCGGCACGAACTCCACGTGCTGGCCGAGCACGGGCTGAACGTCACCCGGTCGTTCTTCTACTGGCCCGACTTCATGCCGGAGCCGGACCGGATCGACGAGACCCTCGCGGAGCGGTACGCCGACTTCCTGGAGGCGCACGCCGAGCGAGGGATGCGGACGATCCCGACGTTCATCGTCGGCCACATGTCGGGGGAGAACTGGGACCCGGCGTGGCGGCAGGGCCGCGACCTGTACGCGGACGTGTGGCTGGTGGCCCGGCAGACGTGGTTCGCCGAGGAGATGACGCGGCGGTTCACCGGCCACCCGGCGATCGCCGGGTGGCTGATCACCAACGAGATGCCGATCTACGGCGGGACCGCCCCGGAAGAGCGGGTGACGAGCTGGGCCCAGCTCATGGTGCAGGCGGTCCACGCGGCCGGGGCGAAGGAGCCGGTGTCCATCGGGGACGGTGCCTGGGGCGTCGAGGTCACCGGTGTCGACAACGGCTTCTCGGTCCGCGCGCTCGCCGCGCTCACCGACTTCTTCGGGCCGCACGTCTACCGCATGGAGGACGACCTGGTCCGCCAGCACTACGGGGCGGCGTTCGTGTGCGAGCTGGCGGGGACGTTCGGGCGGCCGGTGGTGCTGGAGGAGTTCGGCTGCTCGTCCGACTTCGTCGCCGACGACAACGCAGCGCACTACTACCGGCAGGTCCTCTACAACAGCCTGCTCGCGGGGGCGACCGGCTGGGTCGCGTGGAACAACACCGACTTCGACCTGGTCGACCAGCCGCCGTACAGCCACCATCCGTTCGAGCTGCACTTCGGCCTGACAACCGTCGACGGCACACCGAAGCCGGTGTTGCGGGAGATGCGCGACTTCGCCCGTACGCTCGCCGAGATCGACCTGGCGGGCTGCGAGCGGGCCGAGACCGACACGGCGCTGGTCGTGCCCGAGGTGCTCGAGGGCGGATTCCCGTTCACCGTGCCGGAGGACCGCACGTACGTCTTCGCCACGCTCCGGCAGGCGTACGTCGCCGCCCGCGCCGCCGACCTGGCGCCGGGTGTGACCCGGGAGTCCGACGGCATCGCCGGCGACGCCCGCCTGTACCTCGTCCCCTCGGCCAAGCAGCTGACCGCCCCCGGCTGGCACCGGCTGGAGGACCTAGCCCGCCGCGGCGCGGTCGTGTACGTGTCGTACAGCGCGGGGCCGCACGGCGGGCAGCGCGGGCCGTGGTACTCCCACATGAACGCGATGTTCGGCGTCGAGCACCGGCTGACGTACGGGCTCGTCGACCCGATCGAGGACGACGTCGTCGAGTTCACCCTCACCGCCGACCTGGGCACCCTGGAGAAGGGGACCACCCTGGCGTTCCGCGCCGGCGGCACCGCGCACAGCCGCGCGTACCTGCCGGTGCGGCCCACGACTGCCGAGGTCGTCGCCGTCGACGGCCACGGCCGGCCCGCCCTCCTGCGGCAACGCTGCGGCGACGGGTGGACCGTCCTGTGCACCTATCCGCTGGAGCACATGGCGGCCGTCACCCCCCGCGTGAACCCCGAGCCGACCTACCGGATCTACGACGCGCTCGCGGCGCTGGCCGGGGCGCGGCGGCCGGTGCGGGTCGCGGATCCGCGCGTGTCCGCCGACGTCCTGGTGCGCGCGGACGGGGCCCGGTTCGCCGTTCTCGTCAGCCAGGCGGACGCCGAACTCGCCGTCCGGCCGCTCGTCGCCGAAAACGGACATGCCGGGGGTGAAGAGATCGTGCTCGGGCCTTATGGTGTGCAAGTGCTGGAGCTTCGAACGTGACCGGCGTAGTACCCGAGACGGCCCCGGCGACGGGCCGGTCGCCCGGGCACGCCGTCCTCGCCATTGACATCGGCGGCACCAAGCTCGCCGCGGCCCTCGTCGACCAAGACGGCCGGCTGCGCGGGCGCACCACCCGGCCCACCCCGCCCGGCGACGCCGAGGCGATCTGGACGGCGCTGGCCGCCGCGGTCACCGAGGCGATGGGCGAGGAGACCGTCATCGGAGCGGGGATGGGCTGCGCCGGGCCGCTCGACACCGTCGCCGGCACCGCCAGCCCGGTGAACATCCCCTCCTGGCGGGGCTTCCCCGTACGGGACCGGCTCGCCGCCCTGCTCGGCGGCCCGCCCGTGACGCTGGTCAACGACGCCGTGGCGGGCGCCGTCGCGGAGTACCGCCACGGCGCCGGACGCGGCAGCCGCGCCATGCTCGGGATGGTGGTCTCGACCGGCGTCGGCGGCGGGCTGATTCTCGACGGGAAGGTGTACGCCGGGCCGACCGGCAACGCCGGGCACATCGGGCATACCACGGTCGACCTGAACGGTGAGCGGTGCCCGTGCGGGTCGCGTGGCTGCGTCGAGACGTTCACCTCCGGCACCTCCATGGTCCGCTGGGCGCGCGCCAACGGCTGGACGCACCCGGCGCCCGACGGCGCCGCGCTCGCGGCCGACGCGCGCGCCGGCCATCAGGTGGCCCTGGCGGCGTTCGACCGCGCGGGCCGGGGCCTGGCGGCCGGGATCGCGTCGGCCGCCGCCCTCTGCGACCTCGACCGTGTCGTCATCGGCGGGGGCGTGTCCCGGTCCTGGGACGTCCTCGAGCCACCCTTGGTCCGCGCCATGGGGGACTACGCGGGCCTCGCCTTCGTCCGGCGTGTCACAGTGGTCCCATCGGAACTGGGCGCGGAGGCCGGTCTTCTCGGCGCCGCCGCCCTCGCCCACGACCCGGAGCTCGTCTGACCCATGGAACGTCTGCAGAACCCCGTCCAGGAGTACGCCTGGGGATCGCACACCGTGCTCGCCGACCTCCTCGGCCTGCCGTCGCCCACCGAGCGGCCGCAGGCGGAGCTGTGGATCGGCGCGCACCCCGCCGCCCCGTCGCGGCTGCCCGGCGGCCCGTCGCTGGACGAGCACATCGCCGCCGACCCGGAGGCGACCCTCGGGCCCGCCGCCGTCGCGCGGTTCGGACCGCGGCTGCCGTTCCTGCTGAAGGTCCTCGCGATCGCCGCGCCCCTGTCCCTGCAGGTCCACCCCGACCGGGAGCAGGCCGAGCGCGGATTCGCCGCGGAACGGACCCCGCTCGGCGACCCCGCGCGCAACTACAAGGACGACTGGCCCAAGCCCGAACTCCTGTGCGCGCTGACCGACGTGCACGCCCTGTGCGGCCTGCGCGACCCGGGCGACAGCGCCGAACTCCTGGCGAAGGTCCCGGCGCTGCGCCCGGTCGCGGACCTCCTGACCGCGGGCGACCTGCGCGCTGCGGTGAAGACGCTGCTCACCTGGCCGTCACCGGACGACGTCGTGCCGGAGGCCGTCGCCGTCGCCGGGGAGCCGTACGCCTCGCTGGCCGAGCGCTACCCGGGCGACATGGGCGTCATCCTGGCGATGCTGATGAACGAGGTACGGCTCGCCCCCGGCCAGGCCATGTACGTCCCGCCACGCGTGCCGCACGCCTACCTCGCCGGCACGGCCGTGGAGCTGATGGCCGGCTCCGACAACGTCCTGCGGGCCGGGCTGACGCCCAAGCACGTCGACGTGCCCGAACTGCTGCACCTTGCCTCCTTCGAACCCGGACGCCCGGACGTGCTCGACCCCGTCCGCCACGGCGAAGAGGAGGTCTACCTCACCCCGGCGCCGGAGTTCCGGCTGTCCCGCGTGGACGTCGCGGACGACGCGGTGCTGCCCGCCGGCGGCCCGCAGCTGCTGCTGTGCACGGACGGCCGGGTGGAACTGCGCCGCGACGGCCGGACGACCGGGCTGAGCCGGGGCGAGGCCGCGTTCGCCGAGCACCGGGGTGGCCCGATCGAGGCGACCGGCGCGGGCGTCCTGTTCCGCGCGACCCTCCCGGAGAGCTGAGCGAGCGACCACGGCTTCGCCGCGGTCACCATCCGCCAGTGATCAGGCGACGGCCGCACCCACCGGGTCATCCGTCCGGTGGTGATCGTGGTCGTCGCGACGCCACACGAACGACTCTCCCGAGGCATCGACTTCGATCCACAGTCTCCGGTCGGCCACGTCGACGCGCGCCGACAAAGCCGGGCGCGCGTCGCTGATTCCGACGCGTATTCCCCGCCCGGCCAGCTCCCGGCACAGTTCGACCAGTGCACCGAGACTGTGATCCATATTGGACCCGGTCATTTCTCACCCCAAACGAGTTCGCCTGCGCTTTGCGTCGCAAGCCACGCATGCTCGTCGTGTCGATCCGATTACGATCAGTCAACAGGCTGCGGTTCTCGTGTCGGGAGACGACAATGCGGGGCAGAGCAAGGCACGAAAGCCGTGCCCCTGGCTGCTCGCGAGGTGTACGCGAACGATGGTCGGCGTTCGAAGCGTTTGGGCATCCCGTATTCGCGCAGAACGCAAGACGCACGATTGGGATAAACCGGAAATGGCGCGGCGGCTCGCTCACGCCGCTGGAGACGCCCGGGGCAGTCTCCCGGACCATGAAACGTTGCTCGGGTACGTCAAACGGTGGGAGCGCGCAGCCGTCGGCATCTCCGAGCGATACCGCATGCTGTACGCCCGTGCCGTTGGTATCGCTGAGGAGGATCTCTTCAGCGTTGAGGAGGTGACGCTGCGGTCTCCATGGAGCGGCCTGGACGCTGAGGTGAACGGCAGCATCACACCTGACGACGAGGAGCGGTTGAGTCTCGCGGTGGCTCGTCCGTCGCGTCTTGACTCGGGGGTGCTTGGCCGAAGACGCGGGCGAGCCGCCGCCGGTGTACTGGTACACCGAAGCCTTCTTCCACCTGAATATAGGAACGGCGCTCGCTGGCATCGGCGAATACCGAGACGCGGTGGCGATGCTTTCAGAAGGCCTGGAGGGCGTACCGGCCGAGCAGCGCAACGCCACGTGGATGCGGGAGTACGAGGACGCGCTCGCCGAAGCGGAAGATCGGGCATGCTGCCCGTGGCCCCGCGGGCCCTCCCACGCGTGGGCCGCCTCTGCTCGCGACCGCGTCGGCCATCAGGCGGAGCGCGCGCCGCTGCAGGTCGAGCCGCCGGTCGGCGTGCTGGGCGATCAGCCACGCGCGGCGCGCCCCCTCCGCACCGACCAGCGTGGTCGTCGGCCAGCCGTGCTCGTCCAGGATCTGGCCGAGGCGGTCGGCGTTCCGCGTGGTCACCCGGCGGTACGCCAGCTGCGCGCCGACGTCCTTCGCCCAGCTCTGGTACGCCTCGCCGCCGGCGCTCGCGCCCTGCTGCAGGCGCCGGTCCTCGTCCGTCATGGCGACGAGCTCCGCGGCGAGCGCCGCGTCCACCGGTGTGGCGCCCGTCTCCTCAGCGGTCGTGCCGTCCTGCCCCATGCTCACGCTCCTTGAACGGTCTCCGGGCACAAACGCTAGGGCCGCCCGGAGGGCGCGAAGATCATCCTGAGGGACGGTGACAGGCGGTATCGCCGACGACGATAATAGATCTTGCGGTGCGGCGATGAGTTCTCTCGCCGGCGGCGGTCTGTATGGGGTGACGTGCTCAATACCCCGAAGGATCCCCCATGTACGACACCGTCGAATCGACCGAACCCGAGCTGATCGCACCGGCGGTGAGCGACCGTGCCCGATGGCTCGCGCTCGTCGTGTTGTGCGGCGGCATGCTGCTGATCGTCATCGACGCCACGGTGGTGAACGTCGCGCTGCCCGCCATCCAACGTGACCTCGGCTTCTCCTCTTCCGGCCTCGCCTGGGTGGTCAACGCCTACCTGATCGCCTTCGGCGGGCTGCTGCTGCTCGCCGGGCGGCTGGGCGACCTGGTCTCCCGCCGGGGCGTCTTCATCACCGGCCTCGTGGTCTTCACGGCCGCCTCGCTCGCCTGCGGGCTCGCGCAGGGACCGGCGGTGCTGATCGCGGCGCGGTTCGTCCAGGGCGTCGGCGGTGCGATGACCTCGTCCGTGATCCTCGGGATGATCGTCACGCTGTTCCCCGAGCCCCGGGAGCAGGCGAAGGCCATCGGCGTCTACAGCTTCGTCGCGTCCGCCGGCGGCTCGGCCGGGCTGCTCGCCGGCGGGATGCTGACGCAGGCGCTGAACTGGCACTGGATCTTCTTCATCAACCTGCCGGTCGGCGTGGCGACGCTCGTGATGTCCCTGCGGGTGCTCGACCGGGACAAGGGCCTCGGGTTCGGGGCGGGTACGGACGTCCTCGGCGCGATCCTCATCACCGCCGCGCTGATGCTCGGCGTCTACACCATCGTCGATCCGGCCGCGGCCCAGGGCTGGACCGCCCCGCGTACGCTCGAACTCGCCGCCGTCACGCTCGTGTTGCTGACCGCCTTCGTCGTACGGGAGGCGACGGCGCGCAGCCCGCTCGTGCCGCTGCGGATCTTCCGCTCGCGGAACGTCACCGGCGCCAACATGGTCCAGGCGCTGGCCGTCTCCGGGATGTTCGGCATGTTCTTCCTCGGAGTGCTCTATCTCCAGCGGGTGCTCGGCTACGACGCGCTGCGGACCGGGCTCGCCTTCCTGCCCACGACCGTCGTGATGGCCACCGTCTCGCTGCGCTTCGCCGAACGCCTCATCATGGCGTTCAGCGTCCGGGTGACGCTGCTCAGCGGGCTGACGCTGGCCGCCGTGGGTCTCATGCTGTTCGCCCGCGCGCCCGTGGACGGCGCCTTCCTGACCGACGTCCTGCCCGCGGTGGTCCTCATCGGCACCGGCGTCGGCGTCGCGTTCCCCGCGCTGGCGGCGCTGGCCATGTCGGACGCCACCCCGAGCGACGCGGGCCTCGCCTCCGGCCTCATCAACACGACCACGCAGGTGGGAGCGGCCGTCGGGCTGGCGGTCCTGGCGACCCTCTCGGCCGCGCACGGCCGTACGCTCGCGGGCCATGGCGCGTCCGCCGTCACCGCCGCGGCCGGCGGCTACCGCCTCGGCTTCATGGTCGCGGCAGGCCTCGTCGCCGTCGCCGTCCTGATCGCCGTCACGGTCCCGCACCGTACGGCCCGGCCGTCTTCGGACTGAGTCGAACATCCTCTAACGGTCCACCGAAACCAGCCTGCCGACAGCAAATAAAGCCGTGAACTGCGCCCACTGGATAAGTAGCCATAATTGACCGAAATATCGACGGTGTCATCCGACATAGTGGCCACTTAAGGCTGGAACGTCCACACCTGGTCAGGGCCTTCAATATTTTGGGATATGCCGCATACGATCCAGCTCCGACGCGAGATCACATCCTGACGCTGAACGCCGGGAAGTCGTTCCCGTACACGGTGTATTCGACCTCGATCGCGACGGACTCCTCCGGCGTGCAGGTCGGAGTCAGCGATCCCGATAAGGCGCGGCGGCTGGCGCGCCGGTCCAACGGGCCGGCCTCCGAGCAAGCGCTGAGCGCGACGACGCCGAACGTGCCGATCACCTTCACGAAGGGCGCTTTGGTCGAGGGTGCCGCCTGGCGCGACGTCAAGTGGCATGACACGACGCCTTTCATCGGCGGTGACGTCATCACCGACGGTAACGAATACTGCAGCGCCGGACTGCCGGCGATCCGCAACTCCGACGGGGCGACCGTTATGGTCACCGCGGATCACTGCTTCAAGAACGGCGCACAGGTCTACACCGGAAACGGAACCCCTGGGGCGCTCACTGGAAGCACTGGAAACTGGGTCGGCCAGCGGACCAGCGCCACCCAGGAATTCGACGCGGAAATCCTCGTGGGGACCAACAACAATGCCGATGAGAGCGACACCGACGGATGGAAGCCGCTGACTCGCTACGCCTACTCCTATAACGGAGACTACGTCTGCCAGGACGGGGGCGCGTCGTTCTTCGACTACCACAACGCGGGCACGAGCCCCACGCCGTGCAACATCAAGGTCGCGAACGAGGACGTCACCTGGAAGATGAACGACGCCTACGGCACTGAGCACGACACCAGAGGCGTCAAGGGGCAGAACACCTCGTCGTCGAACAGCAAGTACGCGGTCTGCCAGGGAGACAGCGGTGGGACTGTCTTCACCGCTGTCAACTCGGATTGGTCGGCGAGCGCCCGTGAAGCCCGCGGAATCGTCTCCGCCCAGGACGGTGCGCCGTGCAGCACTAACATTTACTGGACCGAGGCCACCGACATCTTCAATCGTCTCGGCCTGCACCTGAACCCGACCACCTGACATCACGCGGAAGGCGACTGGCGCCACCTGCCGGGGCGGCGGGTGACCAGTACTGGTCCCCGGCGGTCGCTGCGACTACATTCGCAGTGACCACCGGGGACACGGCCTGCGTCTTCGGCCTCCAGGCGCGGGATCGGCCCGATCAGGCGCCGGTCACCGGACGGCGCACAGGATGCGGTTGTCGCCGTGCTGCCACAGCGGGCCGACCTCGCCGAAGCCGGTCTCCCGGAGGACGCGGACGTGCGTGGACAGCAGACCGGACTCGGAGCCGTGATGGCCGGCGGCGGAGGCGTCGCGGGCCTCCTTGAGACCGCCGAGCACCGGGTCCGCGGCGGCGGCGTCCCACCACTGCCGCCAGCCCTCCGGCCGGTCCCCGGCGAATCGCCGCTCGGTCTCCAGCTCCTGCAGGGCGCGGTCGAGCCGGGCGATGACCGGGGTGGCGTCCTCGGCCGAGAAGTTGTCGCCGTTGAGGAACAGGCCGCCGGGGCGCATCACGGTGGCCAGCTCGCCGTACGTCACCCGCAGCTCCGCCTCGGAGATCCAGTGGAGGGCGGTGGTGCTCACCGCGGCGTCCACCTTCCGGTCCAGGCGTAGCCGGGCCGCCCACCCGGGCGCGCGCAGGTCGAGGTCGGCGAACGTGAGGCTGTCCCGCCCGGCGTGCAGCGCGCGCCCCAGCGACAGCAGCAGCGGGTCGGTGTCGATGGCGATGACCCGGGCCTGGGGGAGGCGGTCGAGCAGCCGGGCCGACAGGGAGCCCGGTCCGCAGCCCAGGTCCAGGACGAGGGGGTCGGGCCGGCCGGCGCCGGCGGCGACCGCGTCGATGAGGGCGGTGAACCGCTCCTCGCGGTCGGGGAGGAAGCCCTCCTGCTGGCGGTCCCAGCGGGTGATCCAGCGGTCGGCGACGTCGCGGGTGAGTGTTGCCATGAGCCCCTCCGTAACTGACGTATAAGCTTTTACCAGTGACACGCTAGATCGAGAGGCGTAACTGGTCAAGTGAATTTCAACAGTCACATGGACGCGGTGGTGGCGAGCGCCGTCGGCCTGGTCAACGCCCTCACGGAGGGCGAGCGGCGCGGGCGGCCGTACCGGCTGCCGGACGCCGCAGCCCGGGCGGAGGCCGCCACCGAGGTGCTACGTGCCGTCAGCCGGCGCACCGAGATCACCGAGTCGCAGGTCGGCGAGCTGACCGCCATCGCGCGGGAACTACGGGTCGTCTTCGAGGCGGTCGCCGCCGGAGACCTCGACGCCGCCTCGGAACAGGTCAATCGGCTGCTCGAGGGGACACAGGCCAGGCCGCGGCTCACCCGCCATGACGGGGAGCCCTGGCACATTCACTTCCACGGCGCGGGGGACGGGCTCGCCGCCGAGTGGGCGGCTCCGTGCGCCACCGGCCTGGCCGTGGTCCTCGGCGGCGAGCTGCACGACCGGCTCGGCGTGTGCACGGCGCCGCACTGCGACCGGGTCTACGTCGACACGTCGCGCAACGGCATGCGCCGCTTCTGCTCCACCGCGTGCCAGAACCGGGTCAAGACCGCGGCGTTCCGCGCCCGGGCCCAGTCCCGGCCGTGAGCGCCCGCCGCCTTCGCAGTCAGGGGGTGAGGTGTTCGGCGAGCCAGGCGAGGGCGAGGGGATAGCGGTACTCGATGGCGCCGTGGCCCGCGTCGAACAGCTCGAAGTGGACCGCGTCGTCCGCCACGCCGGCGGCCGCGACCGCGCGGCGGAAGGCGACGGCGCCGAAGTCGAGGTGGTACTCGTCCTTGGTGCCCGCGTCGATCCAGACGGCCCGCAGCGAGCGCAGCGCCTCGGCGTACTCCGGGCGCCGGGCCATCAGCACCGGGTCGTTGGCCAGCCAGCGCTCCCAGACCTCCGGGATGACGGCGCCGGTGTCGTCGAACGGCAGACGGACCGTGCCGTCCTCATCGGCGGAGTACGCCGCGGAGTACCCGTAGATCTCGATGAGCGGGAAGTCGGTCTCCTTGGTGCCGGCGAGCCGGCCCCGGAAGTCGGCGAGGAACTTCTCGATCGAGCCGTCGTACGCGTCGCGCAGGATGCGGGCCGTCTTGGGGAACTCCGAGCGGTAGCAGACGTCGAACAGGGCGTCGCCCGCGTGCGTGGCGAGCGCGCCGAACACGTCCGGCCTCAGCATCGGCGTGATCATCGCGCCGTAGCCGCCGCTGGACTTGCCGCTGATCCCGCGGTGGTCCCGGTCGGCGAGCGTCCGGTAGTGCGCGTCGACCCACGGCACGATCTCCTCGCACAGGTACGAGTGGTAGCGCCCGGTGCCGGGGGAGTCGAGGAACTGGCTGCCGCCGACCGCCGTCCACGCGTCGACGTAGACCACGATCACCGGCGGCGCCTCGCCGCGCGCGAAGACCTGGTCGGCCAACTCCGGGAAGGGCTGCCGCCACGGCGGGCGGTTGCGCCACATCGGCAGCGAGCCGGTGTAGCCCTGGATCACATAGACCGCGGGGTAGCGGCGGTCCGGCTCGTCGTCGTACCCCGGCGGGACGTACACCCACAGCGGCCGCCGGTGCGGGTCGCCGAGAGGGTTGTCGCGCAGCAGATCGCTGGCGAAGTCGTGTTCGTCGATGCGTCCGGCGAGCTCGGCCGACCAGGGCAGCATGTGGTGATCTTAACCCGGGGCAAGCCCGAGAGGGACCGCGGGAGCGAACTCCCGCGGTCGGCTGGGCATGAGGTATGTGTCAGTCGTCGGAGCCGTCGATCACGGCGACCTCGACGCAGTCGGCATTGTTGGAACTGCGGCTGCTCTTGCGCCAGCCGGCGTCGGTGAGATCGGGGTGGCCACTCATCCCCTGCTCTCCTCTCTGCTAAATCACCCCCGCGGGTACGGGGACGCATTCTTGAACTCGTCCGCCGCCGCCGCGATGAACTCGGCTGACTCGTCGGGTGGCAGCGCAGCGGCCCGCAGATGGTCGAACCAGGTCGTGTGACGGCGGACGTCCTTCTCCTTCTCGAGAAAGATGTTCCCGGCGGGACAGTCGATGTAGACGACGTCCAGGTCGGTGGGGTCGGGAAAGCCGATGATCGTGAAGGCCCCGTCGACGCCCGGGTGGGCGCCACGCGCGAACGGCAGTACCTGGATGGTGACGCCGGGCAGCTCGGCGGCCTCGAGCAGCCGCATCAGCTGAGAACGCATCACGGTGATGCCGCCGATCGGCCGGCGCAGGACCGCCTCGTCGATCACGGTCCACAGCTCCAGGCGGCCGGGCTCCTGCAGCATGGCCTGGCGGCGGGTGCGCAGCGCGATGCGCCGGTCGACGTTCTCGGGGGTCTCGCCGGGCCGACCGGCCTTGATCAGCGCGCGGGCGTACTCCTCGGTCTGCAGGAGACCGGGCACAAGATGGGTCTGGAACGTTCGAATGGAGGCGGCGGAGGCCTCCAGGCCGATGTAGGTGTCCAGGCCCGCGGACGTGGACAGCACCGCTTCGTACTCGGTCCACCAGCCGCGCTGCTGGGCGTCCTTGGCGAGCCCGAGGAGCTGGTCGCGCTGGGAGCCCTCGGGCAGCCCGTAGAGGTCGAGCATGTCCCGTACGTCGCGGATGCGCGCCACCGACTTGCCGGTCTCGATGCGGCTGACGCGTGACATCGAGCACTCCAGGTGCTTCGCGACGTCTTCGATCATGAGACCCGCGGCTTCGCGGAGCCTCCGCAGCTCCATTCCGAGCCGGCGACGGCGAACGGTTGGACTACGGCCATCGGTCATGGGGCACCTCCATGGCGAGCGTCCTGCGGGAATGGCGAGAAGAGGGGGGGACCGGTGGTGGGCCGCGGTGGGTTAGGCCGAAACCCTCGGCCGGACCGCGGAAGGGCCGTTGAACTGTGCACGGGTGATGCCGAATCCGTCTGATCTATTTGTCCGAAAATACTTGCACGTCAAAGTGGGGGAGGACATCCTGACAGGGAAGGTCACTCACCGTTGCCATCTGGGCACCTTTTGCCACCGGATGGCACCCTACCTGTTCAACGCCCTAGGGCGTACCCCTTCCTGCCGTATCGTCCAAGCGCGAGAGGGGTGGCAACCCATGGCCGCCACTGCGGATTCCCCGTCCGGGCCGCGGCGCCGCCACCTGGAGGCGCTCGCCCGCGAGGTCGAGGCCCGCGGTCTGCGCGGCGTGCTGGTCGGGGCCGAGGAGCCCATGCTGCGCGTGGTCGAGCCGGCCGGCGGGCGGAGCGTGATGGTGGTCGCCATGCCGACGTCCCGCGTCGCCTGGTCGTACCTGTGGGGCCGAGGCGGCCAGGCGGACGCCGCCGACCCCGCGCGCGCCGCCGAGGCGATCGCGCATTCCCTCGGCCGCTGAGCCGCGGAGGCCGCCTGCGGGTCGGCACTTTACAAAACCCACTCCCGAACGTATGTTCGAACTTGTCGCCTGCCTTCCCCCAGGCTCACTCTCTGTCACCGATCCGGAAGGTGGGCGGCCCGCGTGGGCGGAGCGAGCGAAGGGTTCGCCAGGGCGTGCCCTGGGCGTGGAGACGCGCCGGGCGGCGGCCGATGAGCCGGGTGTACGGCGACCCGGTCGAGGTCTGGCTCAGCGACGGCAGGCCCTCGCGCTTCGTCTGGCGCGGCCGGCTCTACACGGTGCTGCGCGTCCTGGATCGCTGGGTCACCACCCGCGACTGGTGGCACGAACGGCATCCTGAGGCCCCGGAAGGCGCCGAGCGGGAGTTCTGGCGCGTCGAGGCCACCCCAGACCGGGCGATCGGCGTGTACGAACTGCGCCACGACCAGGCGACCGGCACGTGGATGCTCTCCCGCGCCTGGAACTAGGGCGCGTCCGGTGGATCACGAATCTCAGGACTCGACGAGGTCGCGGATGGCCTTCAGGGTCGATTCGTCCTTCACTCCGGCGATGAGGAGTGTGGTCACGGGGGAGTCCTGCCACAAGCGGAGGCGTTCCTTGATGCGGCCGATCGGGCCGAGCAGGGAGATGGAGTCGGCCAGCTCGTCCGGCACCGCCTTGATCGCCTCGTCGCGTCGGCCCGACAGGAACAGCTCCTGCACGCGTACGGCCTCCTCGGCGTAGCCCAGCCGCCCGATCAGGTCGAGGTGGAAGTTGCGGTCCTTGGCGCCCATCCCGCCGATGTAGAACGCCAGCGGGATCTTGGCGAACTCCAGTGCGGTCGCCAGGTCGTCCGTCACGATCGTCGTCACGGTCGCGGCGATGTCGAACCCCTCCCGGCGGCCCGCCAACGACGCGCCGAACACCGCCTCGATCTGGGCCGGATCGACGAAGAGGGGCAGCCAGCCGTCCGCGATCTCAGTGGCGAGGGCGATGTTCTTCGGGCCCTCCGCGCCGAGGTAGACCGGGATCCGCGGGCGTACCGGATGGACGATCGACTTGAGCGGCTTGCCGAGCCCGGTGACGCGGCCGGGGCCGTACGCCGACGCCGGCAGGGGCAGCGGATAGTGGGGGCCGGCGGAGGTCACCGGCTCCTCGCGCCGCCAGACGTCCCGCAGGATCCGGACGTACTCGCGCGTACGCTCCAGCGGCCGGGCGAACGGCACGCCGTACCAGCCCTCGACGACCTGGGGGCCGGACGCGCCGATGCCGAGGGTGAGCCGTCCGCCGGACAGCGCGTCGAGCGTCAGCGCGTGCATGGCGGTCGCGGCGGGGGTGCGGGCGGACATCTGGACCACCGCCGTGCCCAGTTTGATGCGCGACGTCCGGGCGCCGTACCAGGCGAGCGTGGTGAAGGCGTCGGAGCCGTACGCCTCGGCGGTGAAGACGTATTCGTAGCCGAGCCGTTCGGCGGCCAGCACCGTCTCGGTGGCGTCCTCCGGATCCCGCTGCCAGTAGCCGACGTTGATGCCGAGCCTCATCCGCGCGCCTCCCTAAAACTAGAACGCGTTCTATTCAAGCAGATCGACGTCGATCCGGCACGGCCCCGAGGCCCTGCGCCGGACCCGCAGTGTCCCTGTGCCGGACCCGCGGTGCCCCTGCGCCGGACCCGCAGTGTCCTCGTGCCGGACCCGCGGTGCCCCTGCGCCGGACCCGCAGTGTCCTCGTGTCGGAGCTGCGGCGCCTCTGCGTCGGACCTGCGGTGTCGCGCGCCAGACCGGATATGTCATGCTGTCTTCCGGCGATACGCGGAGGAACCCGGTGCGAATCCGGGGCTGTCGCGCAACTGTGACCGGGGAGTTCTTCCTCAAGAATGGCCACGGCGTGAGCCGGAAGGTCGAGGGCGGGCGGCGAGCCGGGAGCCAGGAGACTCCGGCCGCCGATGCCAGACCACCTACGGGCGCGTTAACCCGAGGAAAGGACGACCACCGGGTGAACACCTATCCGTTCTCCGCCATCACCGGGCTGGAGGACCTCAAGCTCGCCCTCCTGATCAACGCGGTCTCCCCGGCCGTCGGCGGCGTGCTGGTCCGTGGCGAGAAGGGCACCGCCAAGTCCACCATCGTGCGCGGCCTCGCCGCGCTGCTGCCCGACGTCACGGTCGTGACGGACTGCCGGTTCTCCTGCGACCCGCAGGCGCCGGATCCACAGTGCCCCGACGGGCCGCACGTCGACGACGACGGCACGCTGGTCCGGCCGGCGCGGCTCGTGGAGCTGCCGATCGGCGCCGCCGAGGACCGCCTCACCGGCTCGCTCGACCTCGAACGCGCCCTGACCGAGGGCGTCCAGGCGTACCAGCCCGGCCTGCTGGCCGAGGCGCACCGCGGCGTCCTGTACGTCGACGAGGTGAACCTGCTCCACGACCACCTCGTCGACCTCCTTCTCGACGCCGCCGCGATGGGGCACTCGTACGTCGAGCGCGAGGGCGTCTCCATCCGGCACGCCTCCCGGTTCCTGCTGGTCGGCACGATGAACCCCGAAGAGGGCGAGCTGCGGCCGCAGCTGCTCGACCGGTTCGGCCTGACGGTGGAGGTGGCGGCCACCCGGGACCCGGAGGAACGGGCGGAGGTCGTCCGGCGGCGCCTGGCCTACGAGGCCGATCCCGCGGCGTTCACGCTCGGCTGGGCACGGGCCGAGGCCGAGCTGGCCTGGCGGATCGGCCAGGCCCGTGCCAGGCTCTCCGAGATCGTGCTGCCGGACGGCGCGCTGCGCCAGATCACGGCGGTGTGCGCCGCGTTCGAGGTGGACGGGCTGCGCGCCGACATCGTGATGGCCCGTGCCGCGATGGCCCTCGCCGCCTGGCACGACCGGACTGTCGTCACCGCCGCCGACGTCCGCGTCGCCGCCCGGCTCGCCCTCCCGCACCGGCGCCGCCGCGACCCCTTCGACGCGCCGGGACTGGACGAGGACAAACTCGACGACGTCCTCGAGAACACCGGCGGCTACGACTCCGACGACGCCTCCGGCTCCTCCACTCCGAACGTGCCCCAGCCACGCGGGGGAAGCGAGCCGGACACCGAACCCGACCCGGACGTCACGGTCGACTGGGACGCCCGGCGCAAGCCCGACGACGAGGACCCCGATGACCCCGGCCCGGACGACGGGCCTGACGGTCCCAGCCCGGACGGCTCCGGCCCGGACGCGCCCGGCGACTCCGACGGGCGGGACGCCCAGGAGGGGCCGCTGGTCGACATCGAGCAGGCGCTGTCGGGCGAGGGCGCGTCGGACGAGGACGACGGCGAGCGCACCCGGGTGGACTCCCCGGAACCCGCGCCCGCCGACGCCGTCTACCGGACGCGGGTGTTCACCGTGCCAGGCCTCGGGGACGGCGCGCCGGGCCGACGCTCGCGCGCCCGCACGCCGTACGGCCGCACGACCGGCGCGCGTCCGGGCGCGCATTCGCTGCACCTGACCGCGACGCTCCTCGCCGCCGCCCCGCACCAGCGCGCCCGCGGCCGCACCGGCCCTGGGCTGGTGATCCGCTCCGGCGACCTGCGCGAACGCATCCGGGAGGGCCGGGAGGGCAACCTGGTGCTGTTCGTCGTCGACGCGAGCGGCTCGATGGCCGCCCGGCAGCGGATGCGCGCGGTGAAGGGCGCCGTGCTCAGCCTCCTCCTCGACGCCTACCAGCGCCGTGACAAGGTCGGGCTGATCACCTTCCGGGGCACGTCCGCCGAGCTCGCGCTGCCCCCCACCTCCTCCGTCGAGGCCGGGGCCCGCCGCCTCGAGACCCTGCCGACCGGCGGGCGTACCCCGCTCGCCGCAGGCCTGCTGCGCGCCGCCGACGTGCTGCGCGCCGAACGCCTGCGCGACCCCGCCCGCCGCCCGCTGCTCGTCCTCGTGACCGACGGCCGGGCGACCCACGGCTCACCCGCTGACGCGTTGCGCGCCGCCGGACTCCTGCACGGCGTCACCGCCGTCGTGGTCGACTGCGAGCGCGGCCCCGTGCGCCTCGGACTCGCCGGCGGGATCGCCGCCCGCCTCGGGGCCGAGGTCGTCCGGTTGGAGGAACTGGCCGCCGACGCCCTCACCGGCGTCGTCAACGACAGCAGGGCGGCGGCGTGACCCCGGAACGAGCCCGCAAGGTGATCAACCTCGACGATGAGTTCGTGACCGTCGTCGTACGGAAGGACTGACATGCCGCAGGGAAAGCCGTCGCAGGTGCCCGACGACGGGCTCACGACCCGCCAGCGCCGCAACCGGCCCCTCGTGGTCGTCCACACCGGGCCGGGCAAGGGCAAGTCCACCGCGGCCTTCGGGCTGGCCCTGCGCGGCTGGAACCAGGGCTGGCCGATCGGGGTGTTCCAGTTCGTCAAGTCCGCCAAGTGGCGCATCGGCGAGGAGCGGGCCCTGCGTGTCCTCGGCGACTCCGGCGAGGGCGGCCCGGTCACCTGGCACAAGATGGGCGAGGGCTGGTCGTGGATCCAGCGGGCCGGCACCGAGGAGGACCACGCGGCGGACGCGCGCGAGGGCTGGGAGCAGATCAAACGCGACCTCGCCGCCGAGACCTACACGCTCTACGTGCTGGACGAGTTCACCTACCCGATGAAGTGGGGATGGGTGGACGTCGAGGACGTCATCGCGACGCTGCGGGACCGCCCGGGCTACCAGCACGTCGTCATCACCGGCCGCGACGCCGACCCGCGCCTGGTGGAGTTCGCCGACCTCGTCACCGAGATGGGGAAGGTCAAGCACCCCATGGACGCCGGCCAGAAGGGCCAGAAAGGCATCGAATGGTGACCGTGTCCCCGATCGCGCGGGCGGTCCGGTGAGGATCCCGCGCCTCGTCATCGCCGCTCCCGCCTCCGGGAGCGGCAAGACGACGGTCGCGACGGGGCTGATGGCCGCGCTGACCGCGCGCGGGCTCGACGTCTCGCCGCACAAGGTCGGACCGGACTACATCGACCCCGGCTACCACGCGCTCGCGGCCGGGCGGCCCGGCCGCAACCTCGACCCGTGGCTGACGTCGGAGGACCTCGTCGCGCCGCTGTTCCTGCATGGGGCGCGCGGCGCGGACGTCGCGGTGATCGAGGGCGTGATGGGGCTGTTCGACGGGGCCGAGGCCGCCGGCGGGGGCGGGTTCGCCTCCACGGCACACGTGGCCCGGCTCTTGGACGCGCCGGTCGTCCTCGTCGTGGACGCCTCGTCGGCGGGCCGCTCGGTCGCCGCGCTGGTCCACGGCTTCGTGACGTACGACTCCACGGTGCGGATCGGCGGCGTGATCCTCAACCGGGTCGGGTCCGACCGGCACGAGCGGATCTGCCGGGCGGCGATCGAGGAGACCGGCCTGCCGGTGCTCGGCGTGCTGCGGCGCCACGCGGACGCCGGCACCCCGTCGCGTCACCTGGGACTCATCCCGGCGG
This sequence comes from Actinoallomurus sp. NPDC050550, assembly GCF_040655075.1. Taxonomy (NCBI): domain Bacteria; kingdom Bacillati; phylum Actinomycetota; class Actinomycetes; order Streptosporangiales; family Thermomonosporaceae; genus Actinoallomurus; species Actinoallomurus sp. NPDC050550. Next base: position 269,135 of record NZ_JBFAJC010000008.1, read on the forward strand.
CCGAGCGCAGCGCCGACGCCGTACGGACCGTCGAGCGGCTCGGCGCCCTCGTGGCCGAGTCCTGCGACCTGCAGGGCCTGCTCGCCCTCGCCCACGGTGCGCCGCCGATCGCGGCCGACCCCTGGGACCCGGCGGTCGGCCTCCCGGACGGCGTCGCGGGCGCGCGTCCCGTTGTCGCGGTCGCGGGCGGTCCGGCGTTCACGTTCGGCTACACGGAGAACGACGAGCTCCTGAACGCCGCCGGGGCGGAGGTCGTCCCGTTCGACCCGCTGCGGGACGAGGCGCTGCCGGAGGGCACGCGCGGCGTCGTGATCGGCGGCGGCTTCCCCGAGATGTACGCTCCCGAGCTCGCGGCCAACGAACCGCTGCGCCGCCAGGTCGCCGCGTTCGGCGGGCCGATCTACGCCGAGTGCGCCGGTCTGCTCTACCTCGCCCGAACCCTCGACGGCGCGCCGATGTGCGGGGTCGTCGACGCGGAGGCGCGCATGACCTCCCGGCTCACCCTCGGCTACCGTGAGGCGGTCGCGGTGGCCGACTCGCCGGTGACCCGGACGGGCGAACGCTTCCGGGGGCATGAGTTCCACCGCACGGCGGTGGTCTCCGGGCCGGGCGCCGAACCCGCCTGGCGATGGCCGGGGTCCGGGCCCGAGGGATTCGCCGGCCGGAACCGCCTTGCGTCCTACCTTCATCTCCATTGGGCTGGTAGTCCGGAGATGGCGAGCCGTTTCGCGGGAGCGTGCCGATGACGTTCGACGAGGGTGTGCTGCTGGAGACCCGGCGGCTGCTGTTGCGCCCGTTCGAGGAGGACGACGCCGACGACGTCCTGGCCGCGAGCCGCGACCCCGCGCTCCTCCGCTGGATGGCCTGGGCGCCCGCCCAGACCGCCGAGACCGCGCTCGCCTGGTGCGTCACGTACGCCCACATCGATCCGGCCCGTGGCGTCAACTTCGCGATCGTGGGCGGCGACCGGCTCGTCGGCGCCCTCGGCCTCGACCGTGCGGAGTGGACGGACGGCCGCGTCGAGGTCGGCTACTGGATCGCGCCGTGGGCCCGGCGCAAGGGGTACGCCGTCGAGGCGACGCGCGGTGCCGCCGCGTACGCGTTCGAGAAGGGGCTGCACCGGGTCGAGCTGCTGGCCGCCGTCGGCAACCACGCCTCGCAGGGCGTCGCGGAGAAGGCCGGCTTCACCCGGGAGGGCGTGCTGCGCCAGGCCGTGCTCACCCCGGCAGGGCGGGTCGACGCCGTGCTGTTCGGCCTGCTGGACGGCGAACTGTAATGAACCAGGAGAAACCAAGGCTGGTCGGCGTCGGCGTCGGGCCGGGCGACCCGGAGCTCGTCACCGTCCGCGGCGTGCGGGTCCTGCGCGAGGCGGACGTCGTGCTCGTCCCCGTCATGGCGCTGGACGAGCCGGGCCGCGCCGAATCGGTCGTGCGCGCCTACACCGACAAGGCCGAGCGCGTGGTGTTCGCGCTGAACGACACCGGCGGGTTGAGCGAGCGCCGGGTGACCGCCTGGGACGCCGCCGCGCGCCGGGTCGTCGAGGCGTTCGCCGGCGGGGCACGGACGGTGGCGTTCGCGACGATCGGCGACCCGAACGTCTACTCGACCTTCACCTATCTGGCCCGGACCGTACGCGAGCGGGAGCCGGGCGTCGAGGTCGAGACCGTGCCGGGCGTCACCGCCATGCAGGACCTCGCCGCGCGGTCGGGGACCGTCCTGACCGAGGGCGACGAGTCGCTGTGCCTGCTGCCGCTGACGGGCGGCACCGAAGGACTGCGCGCCGCGCTGGAGACGTGCGACACCGTCGTGGCGTACAAGTTCGGCCGGGTCGCCGAGGAGACCCTCGCCGTCGTACGGGACGCCGGGCGGCTCGACGACGCGGTGTACGGCGCGCGGCTGGGCCTGCCGGACGAGGCCGTCCGCGCGGCGAAGGGCCTCGAGGGGCCGGTGCCGTACCTGTCGACGCTGATCGTGCCGGGCCGCCGGACGACCACCGGCGGGAAGCTGAGAGGGAGAGAATGAGCGGACGCGTGGTGTTCGTCGGGGCGGGGCCGGGCGCGGCGGACCTGCTGACGTTCCGGGCGGCGAAGGCGATCGCCGAGGCGGACGTGGTGATCTGGGCGGCGAGCCTGGTCCACGAGGACGTGCTCCAGCACGCCCGCCCGGACGCGGAGATCGTCGACTCGGCGCGGCTGCCCATGGAGGGCGTGCTGCCATACTACGAGCGCGCCGTCGCCGAGGGGCTGACCGTGGCGCGCATCCACTCCGGCGACCCCGCGCTGTGGGGGGCGCTGCAGGAGCAGCTCGACCGCTGCCGGGACCTCGGCCTGGACACCGAGGTGGTGCCGGGCGTGTCCAGCTTCTCCGCCGTCGCCGCCGCGGTCGGCCGGGAGCTGACGATTCCCGAGGTCGCCCAGTCGGTGGTCCTCACCCGGCTCGGCGGCGGGAAGACGCCGATGCCGCCGGGGGAGGAGGTCCGGGAGTTCGCCCGGCACGGCACGACGATGGCGCTGTTCCTGTCGGCGGCGCGGTCGAAGCAGCTGCAGGAGGAGCTCCTGGAGGGCGGGTACCCGCCCGAGACGCCCTGCGTGGTCGCCTACCAGTGCACCTGGCCCGACGAGCTGATCGTGCGCTGCCGCCTGGACGCGCTGGAAGAGACCGTGAAGCAGCACAAGCTGTGGAAGCACACCCTCGTGCTGGTCGGCGCCGCGCTCGAGGCCGGCGGCACCCGCTCGCACCTGTACCACCCGGGCCACTTCCACGGCCACCGCCGCGCGGACCGTACGGCGCGCAAGGCGCTGCGGGGCGGCTGAGCGGGTGATGAGCACCCCCTACGAGCCCGACATGCCGCGGACCATGAAGGTCCGCGGCAAGGCGCTGCGCACCGGCTGGACGACCGGCACCTGCGCCTCGGCGGCGGCCAAGGCCGCGGCGGAGGCGCTGGTCACGGGCGTCGCCCCGGAGGTCGTCGAGGTGGCGCTGCCGTCGGGCAACCGGGTGACGTTCGCGGTGGACTCGTGCCGAATCGGCGACGGGCGGGCCGAAGCAGTGGTGATCAAGGACGCGGGAGACGACCCTGACGTCACGCACGGTGCCCATCTGACGGCCGCGGTCTCGTGGCGGGACGAGCCGGGCATCGAGCTGGACGGCGGCGTCGGCGTGGGGGTCGTCACCAAGCCCGGGCTCGGCCTGGAGCTCGGCGGCCCGGCGATCAACCCGGTGCCGCGACGGATGATCCAACAGGCGGTGGGGGAGTCGGTGGACCTGAACACCCGAGGCGTGCGCGTCGTCATCTCGGTGCCCGACGGGGAGAAGATGGCACGCAAGACCACGAACAAGCGGCTCGGCATCCTGGGCGGCATCTCGATCCTGGGCACGACCGGGATCGTCCGTCCGTTCTCGACGGCGTCGTGGCGGGCGAGCGTCGAGCAGGCGGTGTCGGTGATGGCCGCCCAAGGGGAGAAGACGCTGGTTCTGTGCACCGGCGGCCGTACCGAGCAGGGCGCGATGGCGATGCTGCCGAAGCTGCCCGACGTGTGCTTCGTCGAGGTCGGCGACTTCACCGGCGCGGCGCTGCGCCGGGCCGTGGAGCACGGCATCACCCAGGTGGTGTTCGTCGGGATGGCCGGCAAGCTCACCAAGCTCGCGTCCGGCGTGCTCATGACGCACTACACGCGCTCGAAGGTCGACACCGCGCTGCTCGGCGAGATCACCACCGCGATCGGCGGGCCGGACGACGTCGCCGCGCAGGTCGCCGAGGCCAACACCGCCCGGCACGCGTACGAGCTGTGGGAGTCCGCCGGCCTGCTCGGCCGCGCGGGCCGCGAACTGTGCCGCCGCGTCGCCGGGGTCCTGGAGCGGTTCGCCGAGGACGAGGCCGCGAAGGTGCCCGGCGCGAACGGCGTGGCGGCGCAGGTGGTCCTCGTCGACTTCACCGGCAAGCGGATGATCGCGATGTACGGGCGGCTCGCCCGATGATCACGGTCGTGGGCTACGACGGCTCGCCGCTGCCCCAGACGGCGATGGACCGGCTCCAGAAGGCCTCGCTGGTGGTCGGCGGGCGGCGGCACCTGGAGGCGGTGCGCCCTCCGGAGCACGCCCGCCGGATCGTGCTGGGCGACGTCCCGGCGGCGCTCGCCGAGATCGACGCGGCCGCCCGCGACGACGTCGTGGTGCTCGCTAGCGGCGACCCGGGGTTCTTCGGCATCCTGCGGTCGCTGCGCGAGCACGGGCACGCGCCGGAGGTTCTGCCCGCCGTCTCCTCGGTGGCCGCCGCGTTCGCGCGGATCGGCCTTCCGTGGGACGACGCCGTCGTGGTCAGCGCGCACGGCCGCGACCCGCGCACGGCCGTCAACGCCTGCCGGGCGATGCCCAAGGTCGCCGTCCTCACCTCGCCCGCCTGCGGGCCCGGCGAGATCGGCGCCGAACTCGCCGGTTGGGATCGCGTCCTGTGGGTGGCCGAGCGCCTGGGCGGCCCCGGCGAGCGGGTCGTCCGCTGCACCCCCGCCGAGGCCGCCGCCCGCGACTGGGCCGACCCGAACATCGTGATCGCCCTCGACGAGCACCGGCCGGCGGAGGGATCCCTCGTACGGCCCGCCGCCGGTCGTATGGGTGACAGCACGTACGACACGGTCGCCGGCCGGGCCGGCCGTCGCGTGCACGACCAGCCCGCCGCGCCGCCGGACGGCTGGGCGTACGCCGACGACGCCTACGAGCACCGCGCCGGGATGATCACCAAGTGGGAGGTGCGCGCCGTCGTCCTGTCGCGGCTGCGGCCGACGCTCGGCACGCTGATCTGGGACGTCGGCGCGGGCAGCGGCTCGGTCGGCGTCGAATGCGCCGAGCACCACGCGGCCGTGATCGCGATCGAGCGCGACCCGGCCGCCTGCGAACTCATCCGGCGCAACGCCCGCTCGACCGCCGTACGGGTCGTCGAGGGCGCCGCGCCCGAGGCGTACGACGGGCTGCCCGACCCGGACGCGGTCTTCGTCGGCGGCGGTGGGCTCGACGCGCTCAGCGGCGCCCTCGCGCGCCGTCCGGAGACGGCGGTGGCGACGTTCGCGGCGGTCGACCGGGCGGCGACCGCCCACCGGCTGCTCGCCGACGCCGGGTACGCGGTCGAGGGCGTGCAACTGGCGGCGTCACGGTTCGCGGACCTGCCGGGCGGGTCGTTCCGCCTGGACGCCCAGAACCCGGTGTTCGTGCTGACGGGGAGGCTGCGGTGACGGACCGGACTGGCGCGCGGCGGATCCGGGGGGACGCCGTGACGGAGTCGACTGGCGCGGGGCGGGTCAGGGGCGACGCCGTGACGGCGCGGAGTGGATTGGAGGCGACGCTGTGACGGAGCGGGCGGGTGCGCGGCGGATCGGGGTCGTCGCGGCGACGGCGAGCGGCCGGACGGCGGCGGAGACGCTGCGGGCGGCCTGGCCGGACGAGGTCCGCGTCCTGACGGCCGAGAAGGCCGCCGACGCGCTGCGCGAGGCGTGGCGGACCTGCGACGCCATCGTCAGCTTCCTGGCCGTCGGCGCGACCGTACGCGTCCTCGCGCCGCTGCTCGGCCACAAGACCACCGACCCCGCCGTCGTCTGCGTGGACGAGTCGATGGCGTTCGCCGTCGCCGTCCTCGGCGGCCACCACGGAGCCAATCTCCTCGCGCACCGGCTCACCGGCGTGCTCGGCTGCACGCCGGTGGTGACCACCGCCAGCGACCGGAGCAACGTCACCCCGCTCGACTCGTACGGCGCCGACCTCGGGTTCACCGTGCACAACCCCGACCTGCTCGCCCACGTCGGCGCGGCCGTGCTGTCCGGTGAGCCGGTGCGGATCGAGGGTGCCGAAGGCCGGCCGCTGCCCCCGCTGCCGCCGAACGTCACCCCGGACGCCGAGGACGCCGCCCACCGCATCCTCGTCACCGACCACGCCGAGATGGACTGCATGTGCCACGAGGGCTGGTTCGGCGGCGCGCTCGTCTACCGGCCGAAGTCCCTCGTCATCGGTGTCGGCTCGGCGCGCGGCGTGTCCGCCGAGGAGGTCGGCGCGCTGGTCGACGAGGCCCTGGCCGCCGCCGCGCTCGACCCGGTGTCGGTGCGGTGCCTGGCGACCGTCGACCTGAAGGCCGACGAGGAGGGCATCCTCCAGGCGGCGGCCGTGCGCGGCTGGGAGGTCGTCACCTACCCGGCCGAGGTCCTCGCCGCCGTCGCCGTCCCCAATCCCTCCGAGGTGGTCCGCGCCGAGGTCGGCACGCCCAGCGTCGCCGAGGCCGCCGCCCTGCGCGGCGCGCGCGAGCACGGCCGGGACGCCGAACTCGTCGTGGAGAAGCGCAAGTCGGCCAATGCCACCGTGGCGATCGCGCGGCTGAGGCCCCGCGGGCGCCTGTCGATCGTCGGCCTCGGCCCCGGGGCGCGCGACCTGCTCACCCCGAAGGCGATCGCCGTGCTGCAGCGGGCGTCCGTCGTCGTCGGCCTCGACCAGTACCTCGACCAGGTCCGCGACCTCCTCCGCCCTGGCACCCGCGTCATCGCGTCCGGCCTCGGTCAGGAGGAGGAACGCGCCCGCACCGCCGTCGCCGAGGCGTCGGCCGGGAACGCCGTCGCGCTTGTCGGCTCCGGCGACGCCGGCGTCTACGCCATGGCCAGCCCGGCCCTGGAGTTCGCCGACGCCGACATCGACGTCGAGGGCGTGCCCGGCATCACGGCCGCGGTGGCGGCGTCGAACCTGCTCGGCGCGCCGCTCGGCCACGACCACGCGTACATCTCCCTGTCCGACCTGCACACCCCCTGGGAGGTCATCGAGAGGAGAGTCACCGCCGCCGCCGAGGGCGACTTCACGGTGTGCTTCTACAACCCGCGCAGCCGGGCCCGCGACTGGCAGCTGCCGAAGGCCCTGGCGATCCTCGCCGCCCACCGCCCGCCGGAGACGCCGGTCGGGTACGTCCGCAACGCCACCCGCCCCGACCAGACGGTGACGCTCACCACCCTCGCCGAGCTCGACCCGGCGCGGATCGACATGTTCACGGTCGTCATCGTCGGATCCAGCCGCAGCCGCGCCGTCGCCGGGCGCTTCGTCACCCCGCGCGGGTACCGATGGGCCTGACCGTACGCGTCACCGGACGCTGCCAGGGCTGCGGAGCCTGCCTGCTCACCTGCCCCGAACACGCCATCCGCCCGGACGCCGGATGGGCCGCGCACGGCGGCGACCCGCTGCGCGTCCTGCCCGACCGCTGCACCGGATGCGGCGAATGCGCCGAGATCTGCCCCGTCGACGCCATCGAAGAACTCCCGTGACCCGGCACGTCGGCCGGATCGTCGGGCCGACGAAGGAGGCCCTGTGACGACAACCCCCGTGCCCTTCGAGTACCTCGCCGTCTTCGTCATCTCCTGGCTCGTCGCGGCCGTCCTGTGGAGGGCAGGCCGATCCGAGCAGCGATATGGGAGCAGTACATGATCAAAACCAGGGCCGTCCATCCGATCGAGGAACGGTCGTACGAGATCCTGCGGTCGCGGGTCGACCTCAGCCCGATGCCGCCGCTGTGGCGGGCCGTCGCCGAGCGGGTCATCCACGCCAGCGCGGACGTCGAGTACGCCGTCGACCTCGTCACCGACGAGGCCCATCTCGAACGCGGACTGCGGGCGCTGCGCGCCGGCGCGCCGATCGTCACCGACGTCGCCATGGTCGCCGCCGGGATCACCGCGCGCGAGACGATCTGCTCCGTCGCCGACCCGGGCGCCGCGCGAATGGCCCGGGCGGCGGGCATCACCCGCTCGGCGGCGGCGATCCGCCTGTCGTACGCCGAGGTCGGCAAGGGCGCGATCTGGGTGGTCGGCTGCGCGCCGACCGCCCTGGAGGAGATCATCGCGCGCGACGTCGACCCGGCCCTGGTGATCGGGCTGCCGGTCGGGTTCGTCGGGGCCGCCGAGTCCAAGGAGGCGCTGCGGAAGAGCGGGCTGCCCGCCGTCAGCAACGTCTCCGAGAAGGGCGGCTCCGCGGTCGCCGCCGCCGCGCTCAACGCCCTCCTCTACTACGAGGGCACCGTCGAGGGAGAAGGGAACGTATGACGCCGCTGCTGCTGGTCGGGCACGGAACCCGGGACGAGAACGGGGCCGAGGAGTTCGGCCGGTTCGTCGAGCGGGTGCGAGGCCGGCTGCCGGCCGACGTGTCCGGGGGCTTCATCGAGCTGTCGCCACCGCCGCTCACCGACGCCGTGGCCGCGCTGTACGAGGCCGGGCACCGGCACCTCGCCGCCGTGCCACTCGTCCTCGTGGCCGCCGGGCACGGCAAGGGCGACATCCCCGGCGCGCTGGCCCGCGAGCGGGCGCGCCGGCCCGGACTGTCGTACGCCTACGGCCGCCCGCTCGGCCCCCACCCGGGGCTACTGGACCTCCTGGACGAGCGGCTGTCCGCCGTCCTGGACCCGGCCGAGCGCGCCGACACCGCCGTGCTGCTCGTCGGCCGCGGCTCGACCGACCCGGACGCCAATGCCGAGATCCACAAGGTCGCCCGGCTGCTGTGGGAGGGCCGGGGACTGGGCATGGTCGAGCCGGCGTTCGTGTCGCTGGCCCGGCCCGACGTCCCCGAGGGCCTCGAACGCTGCCGCCGGCTCGGCGCGCGCCGGGTCGTCGTGCTGCCGTACTTCCTGTTCCCCGGGGTCCTGCCGGACCGCGTGGCGGAGCAGGCGGGGGCGTACGAGGGACTGGAAGTACGGTGCGCCGACGTGATCGGCGACTGCGACGGCCTCGCCGACGTCGTCCTCGAACGCTATGAGGAGGCCCTGGCCGGCGACATCCGCATGAACTGCGACACCTGCGTCTACCGCATCGCCATGCCGGGCTTCGAGGGTCGTGTCGGCGCGCCGCAGCTCCCGCACCACCACCCGGACGACCCCGCGCACGGCCACCACCATCACGGCCCGCACGCGCACGCCCACCCGGACGACCCGTCGCACGCCCATGCCAACTGACGTGGACCTGCGCCACCACGGCGACCAGGAGGTCGGTCCCGGACTGGTGGACCTCGCGGTCAACGTACGGCCGGGCACCCCGCCCGGCTGGCTCGCCGCGCTGCTCCGCGACAGCGTCGCCCGGCTCGCCGCGTACCCCGACGCCGCCCGCGCGCGGGCGGCGGTGGCCCACCGCCACGGCCGTACCCCCGATGAGGTCCTGCTGACCGCGGGCGCCGCGGAGGCGTTCGTCCTCCTCGCCCGGGTCCTCGCACCCCGGCGCGCGGTGGTCGTGCACCCGCAGTTCACCGAGCCGGAGGCCGCCCTGCGCGCGGCGGGCCACGAACCCGACCGGGTGATCCTGGGCGGCGACTTCAAGCTCGTCCCGATGCCCGACGGCGGCGTCGGGGCCGGTGCGGCGCCTGAGGGCGGCCCGGCACGCGAGGACGGTGCCTTCCAGCTCGGCGGTACGCCCGGCGGTGGCGTCGGGGTCGGTGCGGTGCCCGAGGACGGTGACTTCCGGCTCAGCCCGGTACCGGAGGGCGGCGTCCGGGGTGGAGCAGTGCCTGAGGACGGCCGGTTCCGGCTCGGCGCGGTGCCGGGGGGCGGCGTCCAGGGCGGGGCGGTGCCTGAGGGCGGCGGTTCGCGGGCCGGCGCGGTGCCCGAGCGCGGCGGTTCGCGGAGCGGTGGCGTGCCGAAGGATGCCGACCTCGTCATGATCGGCAATCCGACCAATCCCACGTCGGTGCTGCACCCGGCGGCTGCGATCGCCGCGCTCGCCCGGCCGGGCCGGACGCTCGTGGTGGACGAGGCGTTCATGGACTGCGTCCCCGGCGAGACCGAGAGCCTGGCCTCCGAGGCCCGGGTCCCCGGGCTGGTCGTCATCCGCAGCCTCACCAAGACGTGGGGCCTGGCGGGCCTGCGCGTCGGCTACGTCCTCGCCGAGCCGCCCCTGATCGCCCGCCTGGCCGAGGCACAGCCGCTGTGGTCGGTGTCCACCCCCGCCCTGGTGGCGGCCGAGGCCTGCACGAGTCCGCGGGCCCTCGCCGAGGCCGAAGCGTGGGCCCGCGACCTGCAGGTCGAACGCGACCGGCTGGCGGCCGCGATCCGCGCGCTCGGCCTGCACGTCGTGCCCGAGGCACGGGCCTCGTTCCTGTGCGTGCGCGTCCCCGGCGCGCCCGGCGGCCTGGCCGTACGCGCGGCACTGCGCGAACGCGGCTACGCGGTGCGGCGCGGCGACACCTTCCCAGGCCTGGGGCCCGACTGGCTGCGCGTCGCCGTCCGGGACGCCGCCACCGACGACGCGTTCACGACCGCGCTCAAAGCGGTCCTCGGCGACACTCCACCGCCGTCCGCCTGTTAAATGATCATGGTACGAATCCCTGCAACGAGGAGAACCGATGGACCTCATCGCCGAGACGATCGCCGCGATCCGGCCGCTGGACGAGACGGCCATGCGGGCGGCGCGCGAACGGCATGACCGGCTGACGAAACCGCGCGGCTCGCTCGGCGCCCTGGAAGAGCTGGGCGTCCGCCTGGCCGGCGTCGCGGGAACGTGCCCGCCGCCCCTGCCGGCGCCCGCCGCCGTCGCGGTCTTCGCCGGCGACCACGGGGTGCACGCCCAGGGCGTCACTCCCTGGCCGCAGGAGGTGACCGCCCAGATGGTGCAGAACTTCCTCGCCGGCGGAGCGGTCGTCAACGCGTTCGCCCGGCAGGCCGGCGCCGAGGTCACCGTCGTCGACGTGGGCGTCAAGACCGAGCTGCCGCCCGCGCCCGGGCTGCTCGTCCGGAAGGTCGCGAGCGGCACCGCCGACATGACCCAGGGACCGGCGATGACCTCGGACGAGGCCCGCCGGGCCGTCGAGGTCGGCATCGAGATCGCCCGCGACCTCGTCGCGGCGGGCAACCGGTGCTTGATCACCGGCGACATGGGCATCGCCAACACCACGCCGTCGGCCGCCCTCATCGCGGCCTTCACCGGCCGCAGCGTCGAGGGCGTCACCGGGTACGGCACCGGCATCGACGACCTCACCCACGCCCGGAAGATCAAGGTCGTGCACACCGCCCTGGCCCGGGCCCGCACCGAACTCCCCGGCCACGACGGCAGCGACGGCGCCGATCCCCGGGTCGCCTCCGCCGACCCGCTGGCGGTCCTCGCGCAGGTCGGCGGGCTCGAGCACGCGGCGATCGCCGGCTTCATCCTCGGCGCCGCCGCCCAGCGCGTCCCCGTCATGCTCGACGGCGTGATCGCCGGTGCCGCCGCGCTCGTGGCGGCGGCGCTCGCCCGCGGCGCACGCGACTACTGCGTGGCCGGCCACCGATCCGCCGAACCGGGCCACGCCGCCGCGCTGTGGTTCCTGGAACTGCGCCCGCTCATCGACCTCGAGATGCGGCTGGGCGAGGGGACCGGCGCCGTCCTCGCCCTGCCGGTCGTGAGCAGCGCCGTACGCGTGCTGCACGAGGTCGCCACGTTCGACTCGGCGGGCGTCGCCGACAAGGACGCCGCCTCGCCGGATGGCCCCTGATCCGCACCGGTGACCACCGGACGGCCCCTGACCGGCACCGGTGACCACCGGACGGCAGCCGATCCGTCCGGGTGCCTGCCGGATGGCATCTGACCAGGGCCGGTGATCACCGGACGGTTACCGACCCACCCGGGTGCCTGCCGGATGGCACCTGACCGGCGCGGGTACCTTTGGTGCCGGACCGGACCGCTCACGCTTCGACCAGGAGATCATTCCTTGCCGCCCTACCTTCTCGGTCTCCGTTTCGACGGTCGCCGTGTCGTCGTCATCGGTGGCGGACGCGTCGCCCAGCGGCGCGTGCCCACGCTGCTCGCCGCCGGTGCCGACGTGCTGCTGATCGCCCCTGAGACGACGCCGATGCTCGAGGACCTCGCCGCCCGCGGCGAGATCACCTGGGAGCGCCGGGCGTACCGTCCGGGCGACTGCGACGGCGCCTGGCTCGTGCAGGCCTGCGCCGACGACGGAGACGTCAACGCGGCGGCCGCCGCCGAGGCCGAGAGCCGGCGGATCTGGTGCGTGCGCGCGGACGACGCGGAGCTGTCCCCGGCCTGGACCCCGGCGAGCGGCAGGGTCGGCGAGACCACCGTCGGCGTCCTCGCCGGGGGAGACCCGCGGCACGCCGCCGGCCTGCGCGACGTCATCGTCGACGGGCTGCGCGACGGCACCATCGGGGCGCGGCACTCACGGCGGCGGCCCGTGGGCGTCGCGCTCGTCGGCGGCGGCCCCGGCGATCCGGGGCTGATCACCGTACGCGGGCGGCAGCTGCTGGCCGAGGCGGACGTCGTCGTCACCGACCGCCTCGCCCCGCGCGAGCTCCTCGACGAGCTGCCCGCCGACGTGGAGATCATCGACGCGGCCAAGATCCCGTACGGCCGCTCGGTCACGCAGGACCACATCAACGCCGCGCTCGTCGAGCACGCCAAGGCCGGCCGTTTCGTCGTGCGCCTGAAGGGCGGCGATCCGTTCGTGTTCGGCCGGGGCGCCGAGGAGGTGCTGCACTGCGTACGGGAGGGCGTCCCGGTCACCGTCGTCCCCGGCATCACCAGCGCCATCGCCGTGCCCGCCTCGGTCGGTGTGCCCGTCACCCACCGCGGCGTGTCCCAGGAGTTCCACGTGGTGTCGGCACACGTCGCCCCGGGTGACCCCGCCTCGACGGTCGACTGGGAGGGCCTGGGCCGGGCCCAGGGCACTCTCATCCTGCTGATGGCGGTGGAGCGCATGAGGGTCATCGCCGACACGCTGATGCGCTATGGTCGGTCGCCTGACACTCCCGTCGCGGTCATCCAGAACGGTACGCTGCAGAGCCAGCGCGCCCTCACGACGACGCTTGCGGCGGTGGCGGATGACATGGCGGCCACCGGCGTACGGCCACCGGCGATCGTCGTCGTCGGCGAGGTCGTGCAGGTTGCACGAGAGATCGACATACTGAACGCGGATTTGGGGCGGACTCCGTGACACCCCCGGCTGACCAGAGCGCGATCAAACGCGCGGCTGCACCCCTTCCACTCGATGAGGCCCTGGCCGACCTGCGGGACCAGATCGCCTCCTTCCGGTTCGTCCTTGACGCCCCAGGCGTCGAGGAGGCCCGTACGACCCAGCAGGATCTGCTCAATCAGCTCGACGACTACCTTCTGCCGCGCGTGCGTCAAAAGGACGCCCCGCTGCTGGTGGTGCTCAGCGGGTCGACCGGCGCGGGCAAGTCCACGCTGGTCAACACGCTCGTCGGTGAGCGGGTCAGTGCGACCGGCGTGCTCCGGCCCACGACGAGCAGCCCGATCCTGGTCTGCCACCCCGACGACGCCGACTGGTGGCTCGACGAGCGTTACGTCCTGCCCGGCTTCGGGCGGGTGCCCGGCCCGGCGCCCGACGCCGTCGTCGGCGACCAGCTGGTGATCATGAAGAGCGACGTGCTGCCCAAGGGCCTGGCGCTGCTCGACAGCCCGGACGTCGACTCGGTGTTCGAGGACCACCACGAGTTCGCCTCTCAGTTCCTGTCGGCGGCCGACGTGTGGATCTGCGTGACCACGGCGGCCCGCTACGCCGACGCGCTGGTCTGGCGCCTGCTGCACCGAGCCCGCGACCACGGCGCCACCCTTGGAGTGGTCCTGTCCCGCGTCCCGGAGGGCGGCGAGGAGGTCGTCGGGCACTTCACCGAGATGCTCAAGGACAACGGCCTGGAGCAGGCGGCGCAGTTCGTCATCCCCGAGACCACGGTCTCCGGGGGGATGCTGCCCTCCGAGGCGGCCGACGAGGTCCAGATGTGGTTGGGCGGCATCAGCGAGGACGAGGATGGCCGAGCGGAGGTCATCAGGTCTACTCTGGGTGGCGTGCTCGACACCTTCCGTACCCGCGTCCCCGAGCTGGCCGCGAAGGTCGAGGATCAGGTCGCCCTCCGCACGATGCTCCGCGAGGAGGTCGAGGCCGCCTACGCCACCGGCCTGGCCGAGCTGGACGAGGCCACCCGCAACGGCTCCCTGCTGCGCGGTGAGGTGCTCGCCCGATGGCAGGACTTCGCCGGCACCGGCGACCTCGAGCGCGCCCTGCACGCCGGGCGCGGCCAGACCGGCCACCGCGGCAGCAGCCGGCGCAAGCGCAGCCCCGCGCGGGTCCGCGCGCTCAAGGCCGCCCTGCGCAGCGCGCTCGAGTCCCTCATCATGGCCGGCGCCGAGCGCGCCGCCGAGGAGGTCGTGAAGCGCTGGCAGGACCGGCCGGCCGGCGCCATGCTGCTGGCCGGGCGCGAGGAGGCGCTCGACCGCGCCTCCGCCGAGCTGCCCCGCCGCGTCACCCGGGCCGTCAGCGCCTGGCAGGACCACATCGCCGAGCTGATCCGGACCGAGGGTGTCACCAAGCGATCGGTGGCCAAGTTCGTCTCCTACGACGACGAGGCCCTGGCCCTCGTGCTGATGGTCGGCCTGTTCGGCTTCGGCACCAGCGAGATCGCGGTCGAGGGCGGCACCAGCGCCGTGCCGCAGCGGCTGCTCAAGGCGCTGTTCGGCGCAGAGTCGCTGCGGAGCATGAGCGCCAAGGCGCGCGCCGACCTGCGCGGCCGCGTCGGCATGCTGTTCGACGAGGAGGGCATCCGGTTCGGGCAGGTGCTCGACGGCGCCGGCGTGCCCGACGAGACCACCCCCGTCCAGCTCTACCAGGCCACATACAACCTCGAGGTCGCCCGGTGACCGAGGAGGATCGCGACCGATGACGACGACCACCCCCGGCGTCTCCGGCACGTCCCAGGAGACCGAGCCAGAGCAGACGGAGCAGGCGACCCCGGCTCCCGAGCCTCCCGCACCGCCGTCCGACGCGTCCGGGCTCACCCACCGCCTGGCCACGCTCGACCGGCTCGTCGAACTCGGCGACGGCCGCGTCGACCAGGCGCTCATGGACGACGCCGCCGAGCTCCTCGGCCGCGCCGGCCAGCGGCTGCGGCTGTCCGGCGACCACACGATCGTCGCGCTCGCCGGCGGCACCGGCAGCGGCAAGTCGTCGCTGTTCAACGCCGTCTGCGGTCTTGAGCTGTCGCCCACCGGCCTGCGCCGCCCGATGACCTCCGCCGCGCACGCCTGCGTCTGGGGCCTCGACGGCGCCGGGCCGCTCCTCGACTGGCTCGAGATCGGCAAGCGGCACCGCTACGCCCGGGCCAGCGCCCTCGACCAGACGACCGGCGGCGGCGCCGGCTCGCTGGAGGGCCTCATCCTGCTGGACCTGCCCGACCACGACTCCATCCGATCCGAGCAGGTCGCCGAGGTCGACCGGTACGTCGGCGTCGCCGACCTGCTGATCTGGGTGCTCGACCCGCAGAAGTACGCCGACTTCGCCGTGCACCGGCGCTACCTTGAGCCCCTTGCCGGACACGACGGCGTGAGCCTCATCGTCCTCAACCAGGTCGACCGCCTCGCGCCCGAAGAGATCGACGAGTGCGTGAAGGACCTGCGGCGCCTGCTGGAGGCCGAGGGCCTGCGCGACCCCCGCATCCTGACGACCTCGGCCAAGTCCGGCGCCGGGATCGACGACTTCCGCGAGGTCGTCGCGGACACCGTGGCCGCGCGGCGGGCCCGCACCCAGCGCCTCGTCGCCGACCTGGACCGGCTCATCCAGCGGTTCGAAGGCGCCTTCGGCGACATGGAGCCGCCCACCACGGTCGACGCCAAGCGCACCGCCGCGCTCGTCGAGGCGCTCGTGGACGCCGCCGGCATCCCGGCCGTGGCCGAGGCGATGGAGAGCGCGTACGAACTCCGCGCCCTGGACTACGTCGGCTGGCCGCTCGCCCGCCTCGCCGTCCGGCTCCGCAGCGATCCGCTGCGCCGCATGCGCCTCGTCGAGCTCCGCGACGAGCTGCGCTCGGCGTTCACCACCCCCGTCAACGCTCAGCAGGCCCACGTCGACAATGCCCTGCAGGACGTCGCGGAGGACGTCGTACGCGACCTGCCGGCCTCCTGGCGGCGGTCGGTGCGCGAGGCCGGCCGGTCCAACGCAGAGGCGCTCCCCGAGGCCCTCGGCACCTCGCTCCGCGACGTCGTCCCCGCGTTCAACCAGGTGCCGGCCGGGTGGTGGGCGGTGCGCGTCTGGCAGTACCTGCTGCTCGTCGTCGCCGCCGTCGGCGTCGTCTGGCTTGGCGCGATCGGCGCCTTCGCCGGTCTGAAGCTGGCCCACGCGCCGACCCGCCTCCTCGGCGAGGCGGACGTCGCACCGTACGTCGCGCTGGTGTTCGTGTGCGTCCTCGGCCTCGGCGCGCTGACGGCCCTGGCCGCCCGGAACATGATCGCCATGACGTCGGTGAAGCACAGCGAGCGGATGGAACAGCAGATGCGCGAGGGCGTCGTCACCGCCGCCCGCGAACTCGTCATCGAGCCCATTGAGCAGGAGCTCGCCGTGTACGCACGGTTCCGCGACGAGGCGGGCCACGCGATCCGTGACGTCGCCCCATAAGTACGCGGAGTTATCCACAGTTCGCGGAGAGGCCTGGTGAGCGGGGTCTCGGATCCTCGACGGTGGGTGTGACGGCGGCGGCGCAGGGCCGCCGCGCACGCACCCGAGGAGCCTTAGTGAACGACGCGCTGATCACCGTCATCGGTTTCGTGGCGGCCGAGCCCCACTTCGAGGTCCTGTCCAGCGGCACCGCCCTGATGTCGCTCCGCATCGGCAGCACCCCGCGCCGCTTCGACCGCGACCTCGGCCAATGGCGCGACGAGGATCCGATGTTCCTGACCGTGACCTGCTGGCGGTCCCTGGCCACCAACCTCCAGGAAGTCGATTTCAAACGCGGCGATCCGGTCATCGTCACGGGCCGGCTCCGGCTCCGGGAGTACGCCAAGGACGGGCAGACGCGCTTCTCCGCCCAGATCGAGGCGACCACGGTCGGCCACGACCTCAGCCGCGGCGTCGCCCGGCTGCAGCGGTCCCAGCGCTCCGCCGTCAACCTCGCGGAGGACCGCCGTCAGGCCGACGACCTCGCCGACCGCTGGATCGAGTCGGAGGAGCGCGCCGACGGCACCGAGGAGCTCACCCCCCAGGTCGCCGGGGGAGCCGACGAGTCCGACGAGACCACCGAGCCGCCCGCGTTCCGGGCGGTGGCCTGATGCGCCCCGCCGGCGTCTCCTGGGCCCGCTCGCCGAAACCTGCCACGTCCCGGGCCGGATAGGCCGACCAGGAGGTGCCCGTACGCCATGACCGGGTGGCGGCAGTGGGCCACTGCCGCCACCCGGCAGGGAAGAGGGCTGCCGCCGAGCCGGTGCCCGCGAGGTCGTGCGTCCCGGCATCCAATCCGTGGGCAGTCAACGCCCCGACAGGCTGACCTCGCTCGAATTTTCGAATCGCCGAGCAGAACGCCGATGCGATTCGCTACCGTGCGTATATGCCTTGTCGCCTATCGGCAAGTGGGGTGAACAGATCCCTTCCAGACAGTTACCTGGACCTGCTCAACGACATCAAGTGTGAGATCACTGCGGCGCTGTCCATGGAGGATCAGTTGGCCCGCACCGTCGCTGACGCACTGCCGGCCGAAAATGGGCGGTTTCCGTCCGGTCGTGTCGCATGAGAAGCCGTAAGCTTGCGCTGGCCGTCGGTCAGGCGGCCCGGACCGCGGCCGCCTGCGTTCTGCTGCGTGGCGGGGCGGATGAGAAGACCAGTGAAGCCCTGACGGCTC
This sequence comes from Actinoallomurus sp. NPDC050550, assembly GCF_040655075.1. Taxonomy (NCBI): domain Bacteria; kingdom Bacillati; phylum Actinomycetota; class Actinomycetes; order Streptosporangiales; family Thermomonosporaceae; genus Actinoallomurus; species Actinoallomurus sp. NPDC050550. The sequence goes on from NZ_JBFAJC010000008.1 coordinate 286,737, forward strand.
GGGCGATGGCCGAGCGGGTGGGGTGGTGCGAGGATCTGGTCGCGGGGATGACCGGAGACCTGCTGGCCGGGCATTGGAACGCCGGTGATGTGGCCGTGTTGGCCGCCGGGGTGGATGGCGTGGGTCGCATCTTGCCGTCGAGTGCGTGGATGGCGTTGCGCCGCCTGGGCTGGGCCGTGACCGTCCCCGAGGGAGTGAAGGTCAATGACCGGATCGTGCGGATGGCTCAAGAACAAGCCGGGCGGATCCTGCGCGGTGCACAGCACCGCGCCGAGACGGTCGCCGGGATCCTGGGGACCTGGCCCGCCGACCCGTTCAAGCGCACGCCGGCCGAATGGGACGCCGTCCGCGAAGCGATCCTCAACGGTGGGACCCTGCCCAGCGGCGTGATCAGGGCGCGCACGAGGCAGGTCGCCGCGTTCGTCGCCGGGCATGGGCGGCTTCCGGTCGATGTGTTCGAACTTGAGGATGTGCCGAACGCGGCGCGGATGCTGGTGCTGGCCGCGGTGGACCGCCAGCAGGCCACCCTGGAACGCGCCGACGACGACCCAGCCAGGGCGCTGCTGCGGCTGCAACTGCCCACCCGACCGGATCCGCGCTCATACGCCGACTGGACCTGGGTGGCCTGCCCGATCACACTGCCGCCCACAGTCCCGCCGGACGCGGTACTGCACTTGCCGACACTCCGACGGCAGGGCCGAATAGTACGCGCGGATCTGGCGTTCTCCCACCCCGTTCCCAAGACTGAGTCGAAGGGTCACACGACGGCGCTGGGCGTGGACTGGGGTCTGAACACCCTGCTCAGCGCGGGCCCGTGTCGTTTGCAGCCGGACGGAACCATCACTGCCCTGGGGGCTGGGGCGATGTTCCGGGCCGGTGGGGTGATGGCCCGCCAGCACCGGCTCCGCCGCCACGGCGAACACCTGAACGCCAAAACGGACACCTACACCCGCCTCATCAGCGGCCAGGAGGACCATCACCTGGTCGTCAAGCACGCCGTCCTGCAGGCCGAGAGCGAGTACGTGGCTGATCGACGGTCGGGCCTGAACGACGCGCTCGCCTGGGCGGCGGCGCGGTGGGCGGTGGATCAGGCGGTCGCTGTGGGCGCGAGTGTGATCTATGTGGAGGATCTGCGGTCGATGGAGGCCAAAGGCATGGGCCGCACCCTCAACACCCGCCTCTCCCAAGCGGTACGCGGACAGATCACCGCCAACGTGCGGCACCTGGCCGCCGAGACCGGCATCGCCGTGGTCACCGTCCCGGCCCGCAACACCTCCAAGCACTGCCCCCAATGCCTGCTGCCACTACGGCACTGCAAAGCACCCGACCGGCCCACCACCCCCGGCTGGAAGTGGGCGATCTGCCCCGACCCCGACTGCGGCTGGCAGGGCGATCGCGACCACGGTGCGTGGCGGCGTATCGCTGCGCGCGGCCTGACCCACCAGCACAACACCACTGTCGTTGACCGCGGCACCGGTCAGATGGCCATACCCGGTGTGGTTGACAAGCTCGAAGTGGACGCGGTCGTCACGTCGATCGCGTCTCCTCAGGCGACCGGGGGTGACCGGTCCAAGACTGGCCCTACCCCGCGCCGATCTCCACGCCCCGTGCCCAGGCGACGCGGGGCACCCTCCACCCCCGACCCTC